>NZ_JBQSYW010000003.1:0-370887 GCF_052379725.1 Brachybacterium sp. 107
GTGGGGGGACGCTGAGGCGCCCCCCGACCGTGCCTCAGATGAACTCGAGCGGATCGAAGTCGTCGATGTCGATGATCCGCACGCGGGGCAGCTTGCTGGTGAACGCGGCGACGTCGTACTCGAGGTCGTGGAACTCGATGCCCGGGATCTCCTGGAGATCCGCGGCCATGAACTCGCGGAAGCCCACGAGAGCGGTGCGGCGGTCCGGCGTCGCCGCCAGATCCGTCATCTGCGGGACGAAGTCCTTGTCGTGGCTGACCAGCATGACGTCCGCCGCGCGCGACTGCAGCGCCTCGGCCGTGCGCTGGATAGCGATGTCCACGACCTTGCCCTCGCCGCGCAGCGGGACCGTCTTGTAGCCCAGCGCGATCAGCGCCTGGACGAAGCCCGACGGCAGGCTGTCGCCGACCGCGAGGAAGAACAGGCCCTTGACGGGCTGTGCCCACGAGACCTCGGCGTGGTGGAGAAGCTTGTTCCAGCGCGGACGCTCCTCAGGCTGCGGCCGACGGCCGAGCACGGAGATGCCGAGCGTGGCGTCGATGTTCTCGCCGTCCACCAGGAGGTATGTGGTGCGTTCTGTCATGCCTCGACCTTACGCGCTCGGGAGGGCCGACGCGCGCGAGGACCGACCCGCGCAGGGGCGGACGTGCGGGAGCACGAACGGTCAAGTCCCTGGTAGTGGTGTAGCGATCCTTCGATGAGGAGGGTCAGGCTGTCAGTGCGGGCAGGGCATCAGTGTTCACCTCGTTCACGGAGTCGGTGACGGTGATCGTCAGACGGCAGCGGGCCAGGACGTCGAGGCCGAGGTAGCGGCGGCCTTCGGCCCATTCGTCGGTCTGCTCGGCCAGGACCGCGCCGACGAGGCGGACGATCGCGTCGCGGGTGGGGAAGATCCCGACCGAGTCGGTGCGCCGACGAATCTCCCGGTTCAGGCGTTCGGTGGGGTTGTTCGACCAGATCTGGACCCAGACGTCCTTGGGGAAGCCGGTGAACGCGAGAACATCAGCCCGGGCGGCGTCGAGGTGCTCGGCGACGTCGGGAAGCTTCTCGCCCACGTAGTCCAGCAGCCGTTCGAACTGGGCGTTTACCGCCGCGGCGTCGGGCTGGTCATAGACGCTGTGGAGCATCGCTTTCACGGCGGGCCACATCCCCTTAGGACAGATGCTCATCAAGTTCGCGGCGTAGTGGGTGCGGCAGCGCTGCCAGGACGCGCCAGGCAGATGCGCGGCGATCGCCTCCACCAGCCCGGCATGCGCGTCGGAGGTGACCAGGCGGACTCCGCCCAGGCCCCGGGCGACGAGGTCGGCGAAGAAGCTGCTCCACGCCGCTCCGGTCTCGGAGGTCGCGACTCGCGTGCCGAGCACCTCGCGGTGCCCGTCCCCGTTCACGCCGACCGCGAGCAGGACGACCGCGTTGATCACGCGCCCACCCTCGCGGACCTTCATCGTCAGCGCGTCGGCGGAGACGAACGTGAAGGGGCCGGCCGCGTCCAGGGGGCGGTGGCGGAACTGCTCCACATGCTCGTCCAGATCCGCGGCCATTCGGCTGACCTGGGACTTCGAGAGGCTGTTGATGCCGAGGGTCTTCACCAGCTTGTCCATGCGGCGGGTGGAGACGCCAGCGAGGTAGCAGTCGGCGACGACCGTGATCAGGGCGGATTCGGCGCGTTTGCGCCGCTCGAGCAGCCACTCGGGGAAGTACGTCCCGGAGCGGAGCTTGGGGATCGCGAGGTCGATCGTGCCGACGCGGGTGTCGAGGTCGCGGTGGCGGTAGCCGTTGCGCTGGGCAGTCCGGTCCGGGCTGGACCGGCCGTATTCCGCGCCGGCGACCGAGTCAGCGTCCGCGGAGAGGAGCTCGTTGATGATCGTCTGCAGCATGCTGCGCATCAGATCCGGGGAGGCTTCGGCCAGGGCTTCACCGAGCAGGCCGGAAGGGTCGACAATATGAGGAGCGGTCATCGTGATGACTCCGTTCGAGGATTCTGTGGAAGGTTGACTCGAAGGATCACACGGTGACCGCGCCCACGTCCGAGACGATCACGAGGCCACCGCGCTACACCACTATGCGGGACTCAACTGCACGAACGGGGCACAGACGACTGCGGGCGGAGCACGGGCGGGCAGGTTGTGACACGAAGGGACACGGGGGAGACACGTAGGGACATGGAGGGGTGCGTGGGGACACGGAGGGACATGTGGGGGCACGGATGGACATGGTGTGACACGGAGAAATGGGTAGACGGGGCGGACGCACCGGAAGATGCGCAGCACCCCGGCCGGTGGATCCGCGTCGAATTGTCCTCCACAATGATGCTCCATCCACATTCTCAGCCCGGGGCTTGACATTCATAATGAGGCATCTTCGAGTCGGTCCGGCGGGTTATCGATGTCGATGGAGTCTTCGTCGACGTGGCTCATTGCTGCGCCTCGATGGCGAGTCTCGATGGCGAGACCGGCGAGACCGGCGAGACCGGCGAGACCGGCGAGACCGGTGAGGCCGGTAGGACCGGTGGCACCGGTCGGGCTGGTGCGGCCGGTGAGGCTCGAGGGTGAGCTGTGCCGAGTCCGGAGCGTGTCTTGGCGGGAACTCCACGCCACTTCGCCCGCGTGAAGGATGCGCGGAGATCTCCCCCTCAGAGGTCTTGTTCCGAGGTCTATCTGACATCGATGTGAGGGGAGCTCAGGCGTCGACGTGAAGGCCTCTGACCTGGATGGATGCCTATCCAGGGGCACGTCGGTCCATCGCGTCACCTGCCCATCGCGTCACCGCGGGACCTGCCGAGCTCGCTCCACCTTCGCGTCGCCTCGTTAGAGCGCGCCGCTCCATCGCCTCCGCTTTTGCGCTCACGCGCTGTCTTCACCCCGCCTCTCCGCCGAGCCTCGGCGCTCTCACCGTCACGCTGGCTGCCCTGCTGCCCTGCTGCCCTGCTGACCGTTCCGCAGGCTGTTTAGCTGGCCGTCCCGCTGGCTGCCCGACCATCTGCTCATACCGTCGTCCGGCGGTCGACCTCTCCTCCCCACAGGGTAGTTATCCACAATTCTTCCCCGCCACGCGCCCATTCCGTGAAATGTCGGAGCTGCGATATAGAATGAAGGTATTCGGTCGTAGGGTAGCCACCGAGAGAATCTGCGGACGGTTCTGATCGGGTCGTCGGAAGTCGAGGAGGGCGTCATGGGTGAGGAACTGCAGGGAGACATCCCCACCTGGCCCGTGCGCGCCCGCATCGAGCTCACCGAAGAGCGCATCGTCGAGAACGCCGAGGCGGAGGAGGACGAGGGTCAGGCTGTCTGCGTCCGGGCGATCTTCGGCTCGATGCGTGAGCGCGCGAAGCTCTATGCGGAGCAGATGCTGCTGCTCACGGAGTTCTTCACCCGTGATCCCGATGCGTCGGGTTGCCTGGATGATGCCGACATCTCCGCGATGAAGGTCGCCCTGGGACTCCGCTGCAGCATCCCGCAGGCAGAGGCTCAGATCCGCGATGCCCACCGCAGCGTCGAGCTCATGCCGCTGACCTACGACGTGCTCGCCGCCGGTGATCTGCCCGAGGACTTCCACCACTATCTGCTGCGGCGGATGCGCCGGCTGAGCGACGAGCAGGTCGGGATCGTCGACGCGCACGTGGCGGGTTGGGACCTGCGGTCGATCTCCCGCAGCCAGTTCGAGCGTCATGTGCGTCTGCTCGTCGCCCTGGTGAGCGCCGGGTCGCTCACCATGCCGCAGTCACCGGTGCGGGACGTGCGGCTCGACATGACAGATCCCGAGAGTGGCACCGCGACGCTCCTGGTCAGCGGGCCTATCCCGGAGATCACGGCGCTCGCGCATCGTCTCGACGTCAGCGCGAGGGACGTGCAGAAAGCCCAGCGCCATGCCCTCCAGGACGAACTGGAGGGGCCGCTGCCCTTCGATATCGACGAGAACATTCGGGAGCGGGGACGGCCGCTCTCCCTGGCCACGTTGCGCTATGCAATCCTCACCCACTCGATGCTCGACATCGACCCGGTCCAGGAGACGTCCACGGCGTACAAGATCCTGGTCACCGTGCCGGCGATGACGCTGATGGGGCTTGAGGACGCACCCGCCACGCTGAACGGGATCACGCCGATCCCCGCGGAGCAGGCCCGCGACCTCGCCGCAGGCCACAGCACTTGGCAGCGGATCCTCACCGACCCGATCACCGGCGCATACCTCCCGGTCGTGGCGGAGACCTACCAGCCCACCGCTCAGATGCGCCTCCAGCTGCGCCTGCGGCACCCGGTCTGTGCGGCCCCGGGCTGCGCAAGGCCCACCGTTCTCGCCGCCGAGGACGACCACATCCTCGAATACGACCACGAGCATCCTGACCGGGGCGGGCCCACCAGCATCTGGAATCTCCACCGACTGTGCTGGCTGCACCATCAGCAGAAGACCGCCGGGCGCACCGATCCGGTTCGGGCCCCCGAGGACCCGGAAGATCACGCACGGGACGCCGCCGGTCGCAGACCGATCGGGACCACCTGGAACATCGACCGGGAGATCCGTGCCCGCACCCGCGAGGAACGGGATCTCCTGACCCCGATCCTCGCGACGCTCCTCGCCACCGCCTGGGAGCAGCATCAACGTGCCCATGCCGACGCCGCCCGGCTGCGTGAGGAGCAGGAGCGGACGCCCCCGGCAGAGCGCAGCGCCGAGGAACGCCGCAGCGTCAGGAGGCGGGCGGAAGGTTGCCCGCCCGCTCCGCCACCGAAGCCCTCGGATGGTTGGGACGACCCGCCGCCCTTCTGACCGTGCCGATGATCGTTCCGGTCAGAGCGCCTCGACCTTCCCGGTGACACCATGAGGATCGATGACGTACTTCTTGGCGATGCCCGCGTCGAACTGGGCGTAGCCCTTCGGGGCGTCGTCCAGGGAGATGGCGGTGGCGTTGACGGCGTCCGCGATCTGCACCTTGTCGTGCAGGATCGCCTCCATGAGTTGACGGTGGTAGCGCATCACGGGGCACTGGCCGGTGGTGAACGACAGCGACTTCGCCCAGCCCAGGCCGAGGCGCAGCGACAGCGATCCCTCCTGGGCAGCCTCGTCGACGCCGCCCGGATCGCCCGTGACGTACAGGCCGGGGATGCCGAGGGCGCCGCCCGCCCGGGTGACGTCCATCAGCGTGTTCAGCACGGTCGCCGGCGCCTCGCCGGCATCCTTGCCGTGGCCGCGGGCCTCGAAGCCGACGGCGTCCACCCCGGCGTCGACCTCCTCGCGGCCCAGGATCCGGGTGATCCCCTCGCGGGGATCCTCCTGGGAGACATCGATGGTCTCGCAGCCGTGCTTCGCGGCGTTGGCCAGGCGGTCCGCATTCATGTCCGCCACGATCACGACCGAGGCGCCGAGCAGCTGCGCGCCGATCGCGGCGGCAGTGCCGACGGGGCCAGCACCGGCGATGTACACCGAGGAGCCCGGGCCGACCCCGGCGGTGACCGCGCCGTGGAAGCCGGTGGGGAGGATGTCCGAGAGCATCGTCAGGTCGAGGATCTTCTCCATCGCCTGGTCCGCGTCCGGGAACTTCAGCAGGTTCCAGTCCGCGTAGGGCACCAGCACGTACTCGGCCTGTCCGCCCACCCAGCCGCCCATGTCCACGTAGCCGTAGGCACTGCCGGGCCGGTCGGGGTTCACGTTCAAGCAGATCTCGGTGCGGCCCTTCTTGCACAGGGAGCAGCGGCCGCAGGAGATGTTGAAGGGCACCGAGACCAGGTCGCCCTTCTGGATGAATTCGACGCCGGGTCCGGTCTCGATCACCTCGCCGGTGATCTCATGTCCCAGCACCAGACCCTCCGGGGCCGTGGTGCGACCGCGCACCATGTGCTGGTCGGAGCCGCAGATGTTCGTGGTGACGACCTTGAGGATCGCGGCGTGGGGGAGCTTTCGGCCGACGTTGTCCGGGTTCACCCCCGGACCGTCCTTCAGTTCATACGTCGGGTAGTCGATGTCGACCACATCGACCTTGCCGGGTCCCTGATAGGCGATGGCGCGATTGCTGGTCATGGGAGGCCTCCTTGCCTGATGGGCGGCCTGTCCGTGCCCGGTTCCACCGGGGCGCGGCCACCCCCTCCAGACTCTGTGACCGGCGTCACGATGTCAATATGTCGGCGAGCGATGCGCGCGAACGGACAGGAGCCTCTCGGGGGGGGGACGCTCAGCCCTTGCGCGTCAGCCGCAGCACCCATTCGTCGGGCCCGCTGACCAGGTAGTCGATGTCGACACCGGCGTCATAGCGTGCCTGGGCCTGGGCGAGCAGCGGCTTGGGGTCGTGGGGTGCCACGAGATCCATCGAGAAACCCGGCCGGATCGAGTCCAGCGCCCCGAGGACTGCGGCGTGACGGATGGAGTGAGGGATGGCGGCGGCGTCCAGGCGCGGCACCTGCGCGTCGTCGTGGTCATGGCCGGAATGCTCGGCATGGCCGGACGTGCCGTGCGGGGAGGCGGACGAGGACGAGCCGGGGAACGGGAGATTCTGAGTCATGGACCCATGTAACTCCACATTCCCCGGCTCGTGGGGGCCGTCGTCGGCTGGATCGGCTGGGCGACCGGATCGACGGGATCGACTGGATCGACTGGATCGACTGGATCGACTGGATCGACTGGATCGACTGGATCGACTGGATCGACTGGATCGACCGGATCGACTGGATCGACTGGATCGACTGGGCGACCGGATCGGCCGGACCTCGGCTGTCAGACCAGCGAGATCTCCTGGCCGGACTCGGCGGAGGCATAGATCGCCTCGAGGATGCGCACGATCTCGACACCGTGCCAGGCCGGGGCGACCGACTCGGCGCGTCCCAGGCCCGCGTCCACGAAGTTCTGGATCTCGTTGGCGAAGCCGACGCCGAACTCGAAGGTGCGCGAGGCGATCTGCGGCTCGATGTTCACCACGGAGTCGTGCATCTCGGTGGCGATGTGCAGCGCCGGCTCGAGCTCCGCGCCGCCCTTCTCCCCGTAGACGGACACGTCGATCGAGTCCTTCGTGGCGTGCAGCGAGTACGAGCAGTCCAGCAGCAGCGAGGCGCCGTTCTCGAAGCGGATCACGGCGTTGGCGAGGTCCTCGACGGTGTTCTTGCTGGGGTCGTAGTCCGCCGCCTTGTAGCGCGGCATCGTGGTGACGTTCCCGCGGCTGCCCAGCTTGTCGTAGGTGTTGCCGCTGACGGAGACCACCTTGGGGGAGCCCATCAGGTACCAGCACAGGTCCAGCACGTGGATGCCGATGTCCAGCAGCGGACCGCCGCCGGAGATCTCCTTGTCCGCGAACCAGCCGCCGGGGTTGCCCACCCGGCGCATGCAGCTGGCCTTGGCGTAGTAGATCTCGCCCAGCTCATCCGCGTCGATGAAGGACTTCAGCACCTGGCAGTTGGGGGAGTGGCGCCGCACGAAGCCGACCTGCACCACGCGGTCGTGCTTCTCGGCGGTCCGCTGGATCTCCTCGGCCTCGGCGACGGTGCGGGCGATCGGCTTCTCGACCAGCACGTGCTTGCCGGCCTCGATCGCGGCGATGGCCCAGCTCGCGTGGGAGTTGTTCCAGGTGCAGATGCTCACGCCGTCGATCTCGTCGTCCGCGAGCAGCTCGTGGGGATCCGCGTAGGCGCGCTTGGCGCCGAACTTGTCGGCCACGGACTGCGCGCGCTCGAGGTTCATGTCCGCGACGGCGATCAGCTCGACGTCGGCGTTCTCGGAGTATGCGGTGAGGTGGGACTGGGCGATGCTGCCGGCGCCGATGACGCCGACTCGGAACTTCGTCATGATCAGGGGGTCCTTAGGGGTGGAAAGGTGGTGCGGTGAAAGGTGTGACGTGGGGGTCAGGCGTTCTCGAGCAGACGGCGGGCGTTGGCGATGCCGCGTTCGCAGCCCAGCAGGCAGTCCTCCCAGCCCTCGAACTCGATGGAGGCGTAGCCGCTGTAGCCGGAGGCCTTGATGGCGCGGGCCACGGCCGGCAGGTCGATATCGCCGTTGCCGACGACCGCACCGCGCAGGTGCTTGCCGCCGCGGCTGCGGAACCAGCCGTCGCCGGGGGCGGCGTCGGCCGGACGGATGTAGAAGTCCTTGAAGTGGACGACCATCGCGTACGGCAGGTTCTGGGCGACGGAGACCTCCGGGGCCTCGTCGACGCAGACGAAGTTGCCCACGTCCAGGGTGGTGCGGAAGTTCGGCTCGTCCACCGCGTGGATGATCCGACGCACGCGATCGGCGGCCTGCACGAAGAAGCCGTGGTTCTCCAGGCTCGTGGTGATGCCCTTGGTCGCGGCGTACTGGGCGACCTCCTTGCTGGCGGCGACGATCGAGGGCAGCGCCTTCTCGAACTCCGGGGTGTCATCGCCCTCGAGGCCGGGATGGCCCACCACGTCGTGGCGCATCTGGCGGATCCCGAGCGTCTCGGCCAGGTCCACGTACTTCTTGATGCGGGCCACCTGGGAGGCGAGCTCCTCGGCATCGTCGGTGAAGAGGTTCGCGCCGATTGCGAGGGTGGACAGCGGCACGCCGGCCTTCTGGGAGACGGCGCGGATCTCCTCGACGTAGGCGGGATCGGAGTTGATGGTGGGGATCGCCGAGTCGGCGTCGTCGCCGAGGGAGGCGAGCTCGAGGTGCTCGCCCTCGCTCGCGGCCACCCACTCGATCACCTCGGGCAGGGTCATCTCGCCCGTGGAGAGCTTGGAGTGGAAGCTGTAGGAGCTGAAGCCGAGGCTGATGCCGGTGGTCATGGTGTGTTCCTTCGCGAGAGGGTGCTGGGGGTGGAATCGGTGGCGGTGGCGGTGGCGGTGTGGATGTCGTGGGGGCTGGACGGGCCGGTGCAGGTGGGGGCGCTCTCAGGAGAGGGTCGCGACGGGCTCCTCGCTCGAGGGCGAGGACGAGGACACGTGGGCCGGCGCGAAGGCGCTCCACGGCGCCGGCACGCCGGGCACGCCGGCGATGCGGGAGGAGCCGTGCTCGAACGCTCGGCCCAGCGCCCCGGTGAGGGAGCCGTCGGTGGTCAGGCGCGCGGCGACCACCTCGGGCCGTTCGGGAGTCATGAGCAGGTGATGCAGGCTCCGGCGCAGCGGACCCAGCAGGGCCTCGCCCTCCCGGGACAGGCCGCCGCCCACGACGACCAGCTCGGGGTCGACGGTCAGCAGCACGGTCGCGATCCGGGGCGCGATCTCCTCGCAGAAGGCGACGATCTCCTCCTGGGCGGCGGGCTCTCCGGCCGCCGCCCGCTCGAGCAGCGGGCGGGCCTCGTCCCCGGTCGACCAGGTCAGGCGCCCGCGCCGGGACGTGCTCGTCCAGCGCATGCCGCGCTGGCTGCCGAGCTCCCCGGCCAGCCGGTGGCTGCCCTGCAGGATGGTGCCGCCCACGATCAGCGCCACCGAGATGCGGTGACCGATCTGCACATAGGCGATCGACTCGGCGGGGGGCCCCAGATGCCGCTCCGCGAGGGCGGCGAGCTTGATGTCGTTCTCGACCACGACGTCGGCCTCGAGGAGGTTCTCGAGCTCACGGGTGAGATCCCGGCCGACGAGACCGGGCAGGGCGAGGCTCCGGGCGACGCGACCGTCGGCCCCGACGATGCCGGGCACGGCGACCCCGATCGCCGCCGGGGCGGTACCGGTCTCGCGCAGTGCGTGCTCGATCGCCTGGACGGGTTCCCCGCCCTCCATCGGCACCGTGGCGCGGGCGATCTCCACCCCGGCGGCGTCGGTGACCGCGCAGGTCGCGGAGCGCTCGCCGAGATCGATGGCGGCGACGGAGCGGGCCGAGGGGTCGAGGGCGAAGCGCCGTGCGGGGCGTCCGGGCTGCCCGGCGCGGGCGGCGGCCGTGGTCGCGAGCACGGTGGTGCCGTTCGCCGTGAGATCCTGCAGCACGCTGTCCACGGTGGGGCGCGAGAGCATGGTGCGAGCGGCGAGCTCGGCGACGCTCAGGGGCCCTGCGGCGTCGCGGAGGGCGAGCACGCAGTCGCGGGCGTTGGCCTGACGCACGACTGACGAGCTTCCTTCGATCCCGCTCATCGAGCTCCCTCGCTCTCGTCGTCCCGTGGTCGGCGTTGCGACGCCGGGCCCCGGGCCCTGTTTTGCAACCCGGTTGCACATTATCGGGGACCAGTCTTCGTTCTGAGGCCGCCCGGTGTCAAGAGAGGGCTTTCCCCTGGCGGCGGTAGCGTGGCGGGAAGGAGGCGATTGCCATGGACGATCAGGTCCTGTCCCAGACCTATGCCGCCGCTCTGCCGGAGCTCTCGATCCCCTGGCAGGCGGACGCTCCGCCGCGTCCCGAGCTGCTCTGGCTGAACGAGGAGCTCGCCGGTGAGCTCGGCCTTGACCCGGAGCAGCTGCGCACCCCCGATGGGATCGCCCTGCTCACGGGACAGGTGGATGAGCAGGGGTGCCCGCGACCGTCCCTCGCGCATGCCCCGGAGCATCCCTTCACCACGGCGCAGGTCTATGCCGGCCACCAGTTCGGGAATCCCAATCCGCAGCTCGGGGACGGCCGCGCCGTGCTGCTCGGCGATCTGCGCGGGCCCGCCGGCAGTCGTCATGACCTGCACCTCAAGGGGGCCGGGGCCACGCCCTTCGCCCGCGCCGGCGACGGCAAGGCGCCGCTGGGGCCGATGCTGCGGGAGGCCGTCGTCGGCGAATCCCTCCACGCGCTCGGCGTGCCCACCACCCGCGCCCTCGCCGTGCTCGGCACCGGGGAGCAGATCGCCCCGCGCCAGGGCGTCACCCCGGAGCCGGGCGCGATCCTGGTGCGCGCGGCGGCGAGCCATCTGCGCGTGGGCACCTTCGAATACGCCGCGTGGCACCTCGGCACCGAGGTCCTCGAGCGCCTCGTGGAGTACGCGATCGAGCGTCACCACCCGGCGGCGCGCGCTGCGGCGAATCCGTCCCTGTCCCTGCTCGAGGCGGTCGTGCAGGAGCAGGCGACGCTGCTCGCGCAGTGGATGCTCGTGGGCTTCGTGCACGGCGTGATGAACACCGACAACATGACCATCTCCGGCGAGGGCATCGACTACGGGCCCTGCGCCTTCCTGGACCGGCATCGCCACGGCGCCGTGTTCAGCTCGATCGACCGCGGGGGCCGCTACGCCTACGGCAACCAGCCGGGCATCGCGCTGTGGAACCTGTCCCGGTTCGCCGAGACCCTGGTGCGGCTGATCGACGAGGACCCGGATGTCGCCGTGGAGCAGGCGACGGCGGTGCTCGAGCGCTTCGAGCCGACGTATCTCGACGCGTACGCCCGGGGGATGGCGGCGAAGCTCGGGATCCCGACGGCCGACGGGGGAGGCCGGCTGGATGCCGTCCGCTCGATGGGCGCCGAGATCCTCGCGCTCCTCGAGGAGCAGCAGGTGGACCACACGGGCTACTTCCGCGCCCTGAGCGACGGGGACCCCTCGGCCCTCTTCGCCGATCCGACGCCGTTCCGGGCATGGCACGAGAGGCTGCTCGAGCTGCGGGGTGCCGGGCCTGCGGCGGACGAAGCCCGGGCGGGGATGACGCGCGCGAACCCCGTGCACATCCCGCGCAACGTGCACCTGGACGCCGCCCTCCGAGCCGCTCACCTGGGGGACCTCGACCCGGTGCTCACGCTCTTGGACGCCGTGCGCGAGCCGTTCGAGCGTCGCGCCGAGCATGCGCACCTCGAAGGGCCCGGAGACGGCGGCGAGGACTTCCTGACGTTCTGCGGGACGTGAGGCTGCGGGACAGCGAGGCCCCGGGACAGCGAGGCTGCGGGGCGTGAGGCCGAAGGACGGTGAATCATCAGATCTCGGACAAAAACGACACTCGAACAGGAATCGGTATTCCGCTCTCACCTGCAGTTCTGGACGTGACGTAGGTCATAAACCATGCTCTTCATGAAGGAATCGTGAATGTTCCTTGGCCGATGACCGACCGGTTTACCTCAGGGCCGTCGGACGTGATCGGTGACCATCTTCCCCTCGAGCTCCGGAGGTTCCCGTGGATTCCCTATCGAACGTCGACTGGGCGGGGTTGGGACTGAAAGTCCTCGCTGCCGTCGTCATCATCATCATCACCGCGATCTTGGCCATGCTGGTCAAGAAAGGCGTCGCAAGCCTGACGCAGAAGGTCCCGGCACTCCGGCGGCCCGGCGTCGACGGAGCTGCTCTCGGCAATTCGCTCGGCACGATCGCCTCGATGGTCATCTGGCTGCTCGGTCTGATCCTCATCCTGGGGATCTTCCAGCTCTCGCAGGTGCTCACGCCCGTCATCGGGATGCTCGAGCAGGGCCTCGGGTTCATCCCGAACATCATCGGCGCCGTCTTCGTCTTCATCATCGGTCTGACGATCGCGAAGATCGTGAAGGCCCTGATCGTGACCGCGCTGAACGCGGTGGACTTCGGGAAGCTCCTGGGCACCGCCCAGTCCGGCTTCGACAAGGCCACCGGCGGCGTGACCTCCGCCGCTCGTCCGGCTGCGGCCGCCCAGGCCCCGCAGGGTGCACAGACCCAGACCGCACCTCAGGGCCAGGCCGGCCATCCGGGTCAGCCCGGTCAGCAGTCCGGGCATCCGGGACAGGCCCCGCAGGGTCGCCCCGCCGCTCCGGCGTCGAAGGTGCCCGAGATCCTCGCTTCGGTCGTGTTCGCCCTGATCATGATCGTGGTGTCCATCGCGGCGCTGCAGATCCTGGGCATCGCGTCGATCTCCGACCCCGCCTCCGCGATGCTCACCTCGGTGTTCACCGCGATCCCGAACATCATCGCCGCCGTGGTCCTGGTGGGCATCGGTGTGCTCATCGGCCGCTTCGTCTCCGGGCTGTTCCGCCCGATCCTCGAGAGCTCCGGCATCGATGCCTGGCTCACCAAGCAGGACATCCTCCCGGAGGGCTCCTCCGCCACCCCGACCGTGCTGCGCGTGGTCGAGATCGCCGTGGTGCTGTTCTTCGCCGTGATGGGCGCCCAGGCCCTGGGCTTCCCGCAGATCACCGCGATCCTCAGCCAGATCCTCGAGCTGGGCGGCAACGTGCTGTTCGGCGGAGCCATCATCGCCGCCGGCTTCTTCATCGCGATGATCGTCGGCAAGGTGCTGCGCGGCACTGCCGGCACCATCGTGAAGTGGGCCGTGATCGTCCTGTTCGTGGCCATGGGCCTGAAGTCCATGGGCGTGGCCGACTCGATCATCGAGATGGCCTTCGGCGCTCTCGTGATCGGTGCCGCCGCCGCCGCGATGCTGGCCTTCGGTCTCGGCGGGCGCGACGCCGCGGCCCGTCAGCTCGCCAAGCTGGAGAAGGCGCAGGCCCACAAGCCTGCAGCCTCGGGCACGGCGACCGGCTCGACCGGCCCGGCGACGGCTGCCGGCCCGGATGCCTCCGGGCCGGCTCCGTCGGCCGGACCTGCGGTGCTCCCGCGCCCGCAGGACTGATCCACTCCCTTCGCTGCCCGCTTCCCCGCATCGCAGCGGTCTCGAGGCCGTCATGGTTCCGCCATGGCGGCCTCGAGGCGTGCAGAGCAGGCTCTGAGCAGGGCGGGAGAGCTGCGAGAGATCCACGGGAGAGCCACGGAAGAGTTCCGGGAGCGACCGGTGGAACCCGTGGAGAGCACGGTGCTACGGTCGGGAGCACAGGCGGTCCGGAGGTCGACGTCACCGCACGCCGGACTCCGCCGCCGTCCCTCTCGACGGAAGGTGACGCTCATGACCAATACTCTTGAAGGCCGTGCGGTCCTTGTGCTGACCAGCAACTTCGGCACGGAGACCGACGAGATCCAGCGCCCCCTCGCCACGCTGCGCGACGCCGGCGCGACGGTCACCGTCGCGGCGACGGAGGCGGGAACAGTGCAGACCCTCGTGGTGGACCACGACCTCGGCCCCGAGGTGCCCGTGGACACCACCTACGACGCCGTGCAGGCGGGCGACTTCGACGCCGTCGTGCTGCCCGGCGGCACCCTGAACGCGGACGCCCTGCGCACCGACGAGACGGTCCGCTCGCTCGTGACGGCGTTCGCCGAGAGCGGCAAGCCCGTCGCCGCCATCTGCCACGCCCCCTGGGTGCTCATCGAGGCCGGCCTCGCCGACGGTCGCGAGCTCACCTCCGTCGACACCATCCGCACCGACCTCGTCAACGCCGGGGCGCAGTGGAGCGACCAGGAGGTCGTGCTCGACGACTCCACGGGATTCCGCCTGATCACCTCACGGAACCCTGGGGACCTCGACGCCTTCGGGGCGGCGATCATCGACGCCCTGCGCCAGTCCTGATCAACGCGAGACCACGTGACCACAGGAGGAATGCCATGACCGAACCCCTTGACCCCGAGCGCCTTGACCCCGAGCCCCTTGACCCCGAGAACCTCGCAGCCGACGCCGAGCAGGCCGACCCGATGCAGGATCCCGAGGTGGAGAAGCTGGCAGAGACCAGCGAGGACGAGTACGAGCGCCCGGTCGAGGACGGGCCCGGGGACGTGAGCATCGACGACGCCCTGGAGACCGACCGGGTGGCCGCCGAGGGCGCGGACTCCCGCAACGCGGACGGTTTCGGCTTCGACGCGGACCGCGAGCGCGGGGCCGACGACACGGTCGCCGCGGAGCAGGGCAACCGCGACGAGGACCGCATGGAGAGCGATGCGGAGGACGCGGAGCTCGACCAGATCGCCGGTTCCGCCGGGGATGCCGCCGGGACGGACCGCGACCTCGCCGACCCGGAGGTCTGAGCGGGCGGGGTCCGCGCTCGCCGCTCACCCCGCCCGCGGCCGACTCAGCTCACGGCCGACTCAGCTCACAGCCGCTTCAGCCCGCGGCCGCTTCAGCCCGCGGCCAGGGCCGCCAGGATCCTCTCGTCGGCCGCGTGCCGGGAGCGCAAATGGGCGCTCACGTCGTAGGAGAACGACGAGTAGGTCAGCGTGCCGCCCTCGTCGATCAGCGCCTTCGCACTCGGCCGGTCGGTGAGCTCGGCGAGCCAGGTCAGCGCCCGATGGTCGGCCATGGCCTGCGCGAACACGCGATGCCCGATCGACAGCCAGGGAGTCCCGTCGGGGCCCGGGTAGACGGCGAAGGCGTCGCCGCCGAAGAAGGGGCCACCGGCGCAGGTCTCCTGGAACGGGTCGATCGGCTCGAGAGCGAACTGGGACCACCAGAAGTTGTATCCCCAGTGCAGGAAGCCCGGGGCGTCGAAGGCGAACAGCTGCCTGCCCAGCACCCGGTTGCGCACCGAGGGCAGGGCGATGAACCGGTTGGCGACATCGCGGTTCTGGGAGACGCAGTAGTACACCCAGGGTGCCCAGCCGGCCTCGAGGAACGGCCCGACGTGGTCGGTGGCCACGATCGGGGTCGCGACCACACCCTGCGCGGCGAAGTCGAAGGAGCTCAGCGCGTCGACCACCCGGGCGCCCTCGAGCAGGTCGGAGACCTGGTCCTTCGCGGCGCGGTACGCCTCGAGGTGGTCCTGGCCCGGCTCGTCGCTGATATGCCAGAGCACCTCGCCGTCCCAGTTCTCCCGGAGGTGCTCGCGCAGCGCGGGGACGAGAGCCTCGAGCAGCCGGCGGTAGGCGGGGGAGGTCGCCGGGACGTGCCATCCGAAGCGGTCCTCGAGCCCGCCGACGGTCTCCACCACGATGGCTGGGGTGAAGCGCGCACCCCACTGGGTGAACAGGTGGGCGACCTCGATGCCCGTGAAGCCCAGGTCGCGACAGATCCCCAACCAGCGGTCCAGCCGGTGGAAGTCGAAGCTGTACTGCCCGTCGAGGTCGCGGATGCCCACCAGCTGCACGGTCGGGCGCGCATGTCCCTCGGCGGTGTCCAGCGGCGGGGTCCACGTGGGAGTCAGCACGGAGTTCACGTCCATCTCGCGCGCCGAGGCGAGGAAGGCCTCGATGAGCTCCCAGTGCCGCTCCGAGAACACCTCGACGTCGTAGTAGGTCGAGAGGCTGTCGGCGTGGAACCAGTGGGTGTTGGTGATCGCGAGGGCGGGCAGGGAGTGCGGATGGATCCTCAGCTGCACGGTGTGCTCGGCGAGCACGTGCTCCCCGTCGGCGCTGGTCAGCGTCACGGTGAGCGCATGGCTGCCGGCGTCGGCCTCTGCAGCGCCTACTACGTCGATCCACAGGGACTCCCAGGTCCCCGGTGTCAGGCGCACGGAGCCGTCGGTCACCGGCTCCAGGAGGTCGGGGTACTCGCCCGGCTCGGTGACCAGGTAGTGCTCGTCGGGGTTCTGCGGCGCCGGGGTCGCGACGGGGACGCGCCGCACCACGTGGAGACGGGCGCGCGGGGCGAGGTCGCCCGAGATCCGCACCTGCACCACCGCAGAGGCATCGTCGAGGCTCCGGGACGCGTGGGCGAACTGGTCCGGGGATGCGGTGTCAGGGGCGTCGTGCTCGTCGAGCAGCAGCGCGACCTGCACGGACAGGACCTCGCCGAGGAACCCGGCGGCGTGCGCACCCCCGATCAGCTCGGCGGGGCGCGGGGCGGCGTCCCCGAGCACCTTCTCCAGGGAATCGGTCAGGACAGACTGCACGGCAGCACTCCTCGTCGGGGACGACATCGATGTCGGCGACCATCCTGGCACGCGCTGCGGCTGAGCCGTGCTCCGTCTCAGCCGTGCTCCGTCTCAGCTGCCTCCGACTCAGCTGCCTCCGTCCCAGGCACCCACTCGAGCAGGTCGCCCGGCTGGCACTGGAGGACCTCGCACATCGACTCGAGAGTGCTGAGCCGTACGGCCTTGGCGCGTCCGTTCTTCAGGACGGCGACGTTCGCGGGGGAGATCCCGACGCGCTGGGCGAACTCGCCGACGGACATCTTGCGACGGGCGAGCTCCACATCGATACGGACGATGATCGCCATCAGATCACCGCAGCCATCTCGACACGCAGCGTCGTGGCCTGCACCAGGAGCGACCGCATGACGATCATCAGCAGGGCCATGCCGACCCCGCCCACGATCCCCATCAGCAGCATCAACGAGAAGAGCGGCGGGCCGCCGACGGCCGAGGCCTGGTAGGTCACCGTGGCCAGGCACACCACGCTTCCCGCGAGAAGCGCGGCGATGATCCCATCCACCCAGCGCAGAGCCAGGGCCGAGAACACGTCGCCGCGCCGGGTGAATCCCAGGAGACGGATGGTGCAGAGGATGCCGACGTCGACGCACGCCAGTCCGAGGATCGACAGGCCCAGGAGCGGCCACCGCAGGAAGGCCGCGTCGGGCATCTCCTCGGCGACGACTCCCGAGAGCCACGGGAGGACGGCGAGCTGCAGGGCGGCGACCACCAGCAGAGCGACGACGAGGAGAGCGCGCAGGGCATCGACGGCGAATCGGGTGGGCATGTCTCGGGTGCTACGGGAAGGCATGCTTCGAGTGTCGCCACAAATCTATCGAATGTCAATCGATCGATCGGGTGCCTCGCACCCCTGCGCAGCTCTCCCTGCGTCGCTGGTGGGGCGCCGGCCCCAGGAATCTGCTCGCATCCCTGCGCGCTCACCGAGTGCGACCTTGGGAGCTGTTCATGCAGGTGAGAACGACTCCAAGGTCGCATTCGAATATTCCGTTGCCTGTCCGTGCGGGCAGTCGTACGGTGGTCGGACACAGAAGGGAGGTGATCCGAGAAGTGATTTCTTATCGGACAAGTGAGGTGGCTCGCCGCTGAGGCGACCATCGACCTGACCCGCCATCGGCGGATCATCAGATCGACGGACGTGCAGCGAAATCCCACCGAGCTGCCGGGACCCGCAGGTGGTCGGACATCGTCCATCCGACCAGCGCAGATGCGCAGCCTGCGGGTCCTTTCCTGCCCGGATTCCCCACGCGCCCGTCCCGCGTGCGACGGCTACGCTCGAGGCATGACGAATGCATCCCAGTACGCGCCGGTCGAGCTGATCTCCTCGGCGATCGATGAGGACGCCGTGGTGCGGGCGGACCCGAAGGGCTCCGCGCCCGACGGCAAGCCCGTCGTGATCCTGCTCCACGGCCTGGGCAGCCACGAGGAGGACCTCACCGGTCTCGTGCCCTTCCTGCCGGCGGACTTCACGTACGTCTCCCTGCGCGGCATCTACCGCTACGTGCAGGGCTACGCCTGGTTCGAGATGCCCGTGGATCCGGCCCGCCCGGAGTCGCTGCAGGCGTCAGCCGCCGCCGTCGAGGCCTGGATCGCCGGCCAGTCGGCCCAGGGCGTCCGCGTGGCCGGCGTCATCGGCTTCTCCCAGGGCGGCGCGCTCGCGCTGCAGCTGCTGCGACGCGACCCCCGTGCCCTGGACTGGATCGTGCAGCTCTCCGGGTTCCCGTTCCCCGCGCCGATGCCGGGCGATGCGGCCCTGGCCGAGATCGCGCCTCCCGCGCTGTGGGGGCACGGCGGCATGGACCCGCACTTCGACCCCGAGCGGGAGGAGGCGGTGCGCGCCTTCATGCGTGAGCACACGCGGATGGAGGAAGAGCGCAGGCCGCACCTCGGGCACGCCGTGGACGAGGTCGAACTGCGCGCGATCGCCGCTTTCCTGCAGCGCCGGGCAGAGGAGTCCCCGGGCCGCTGAGCTCGTGGCGCTCGTGGCGCTCGGGACCCGAGGTCGGGGGCGAGGCTGACCCGGGGCCGGGGCCGGGGCCGGGTGTCGGGGGAGCGAGGGTGAGGCTGGCCCGGGGGGCGGGGGCCGGGTGCCGGGGGAGCTTGCGGGGCGAGCGGAGGCATCGAGTGGCGTCTGGTGAGCAGGCTGCCCGCATACGGCGCGGTCTGCACACCACGCGCCAGTGGATGCGTCGAGACCAGATGAGGTGGGGCTAGGCGAGGCGAGATGGGGCCGGGCTAGGCGGGGCGAGATGAGATGAGGCGGGGCGGGACGGGGCGAGATCAGGTCGATGTCCGGTAATTCTGGACAACCGTCACCTGGTGTCGTCGACTTCTCTAGGCTGGAGGTCACCCGATCTCGCTCGGCGGTGGCTCGCTCCTCCGTCGTCCCCGGAGGATGCCATGCACACCACCGTCACCCCGTCCCCCTTCCTCGCGGAACGCGGCCTCTCCCGGTCCAGGCTCCTGCTGCTGCTCTTCGCCGGGATCGCCGCAATGTTCCTGCTGGCCGCCTGTGGGGAGGTCGACGACAGCACGGAGATCGCCGCCGACGGAACCGGCGTCCAGACCCTCGCGGTCGTGATCAGCGAGACCGATATGGACGACGTCGACGGCGGTGCGAAGACCATCGAGTCGGTCATCGAGGCGAATAATCCGGGCCTCGATTACCAGGGCATGACGAAGAACGGCACGGACACCGTCTTCACCCTCACGCTCTCCTTCAAGGACGCGAAGGACTACGCGGCGAAGGCTCAGCCGATCCTGGCCGCCGGCGAGCTCACGAAGACTGCCGAGGTCACCTTCACGCCGCCGAGCCCGCCCTTCAGCTCCGGATACACCCTCACCCGCAACTTCACCGCCAACGACCTCACGCGCTGGGCCGTGAAGGCGCTCGTCGACGACGGCAAGATCGCCGACGCGAGCGAGAGCGACATCGACAGCGCCCTCGATCCGGGCACGGTCAAGGTCACGGCCGACGGGTCCGAGCTCGAGCGGGACTCGTACGCCGGCGACGGATCCGCCGCGGTGTGGACCAACGCCGCAGCCGTCGGCTTCGACGGCGTGAAGGTGGTGACCGCCGGGGCTGAGGATCCCGCGGCGGATGCCTACACGCGCACTCTCACCTATGAGCTGTCGCGCGCCACATATCTCGATGCGAAGGACCAGTTCGACGACTTCTTCGCGGCGGCGACGCCCGACGGCGGGGAGCTCACGCCGGCCGGCGAGACCGGCACGACGTGGGTGATCGCCTTCCCGCAGGGCACCGCGGAGCAGGTCGGCACCTGGACCGACACCGCCCTCGCCACCACCGGGAGCGTGCTGTCGGTCGAGACCGAGCCGAGCTCCGAGGACCCGTTCGCCATCGAGACCCGCGTGGTCGACACCATCGAATGCACCGTGGCCTGCGGGGAGATGGGCTCTCTGGAACAGGCTCTGCTGGTCCCGGCCGGATTCTCCGGCGGCGAAGTCGACGACCCGGACGCCACCGAGGAGATCGCGCTCGACGGCGGCACCGAGGCGCAGGTCATCACCAAGAACATCACCTTCAGCAAGGCCGTCTACGACGTCACGGTCAATCGTGACGGCGGCGGGACCGTCACGATGGACCTCTCGCTGCCCGCCTCGGATGATGCCGTGGTGACCGAGGAGAACGTGGTGGCTTTCCTGGGCAAGGGCACCGAGCGTTCGGAATCCGAGGGCGTCGTCACGTACACCCGGACCGCCGAGGCGGATTCCTCCGAGGAGTTCTCCGGTGCCCTGCAGAAGCTCGGCTTCGAGGGCCTGGACGGGGCCCGGAGGTGACCGTGCGTGAACGTGATGGGGGGAAGTACTCCGTGTCGCTGGCCATGGGGCTGAACGAGAAGCTCTGGGACAAGGCGGGCACTGAAGCGACCTGGACGATCCGCGGGGACGGTCTCCGTCCCACCGCCGTGACCGAGGACGAGCAGGGCGGCGCGACCCTCGGGGAGGAGACCATCACGGTCGAGGGAACGCACGGCGTGATCCTCACCTTCGCGGCGGAGCGCACGGGCCTGGGGATCGGCGCCATCGTCGGCATCCTCGCCGTCCTCGCGTTCCTCGGCCTGCTCCTCGCCGTGGGCATCGTGGCCTTCCTGAACCGCGCGAAGCTGAAGGCGCTGTTCGGCGGGTCCGCGGGAGGGAGCAGTGAGGGTCAGGCAGGCTCGGGTCCCGCGGTCGCGGATCAGGCAGGCCCGGTTCCCGGAGCCGAGGGTCAGGCAAGCCCGGGCCCCGCAGCCCCGGGCGCCACAGCCCCGACCGATGCAGGCATGTCCCCGGGCAGCGCCGCGCCGCACGAGGGCGGTGGGGGCACTCCGCCGCCGCAGGGGCCGTACGGCGGCTGAGAGCAGGCACGGCCGACGTGACTCGAGCTCGGACGGCTCGGGCGGTTTGGGCAGCCCGGTGCGGGGCCGGTGGAGAGTGCCGGGGAGCGGAGGTATCGAGTGGCGTGTGGTGAGCAGGCTGCCCGCATACGGCGCGGTCTGCACATCACGCGCCAGTGGATGCGCTGAGGTGCGGCGGCGGCGCGGCAGCAGCTGTGTTGGGCGGCTGGGGCGGCGGGGCTGGGGGTGCGGAGCTGGCGGCTGCGGGGCTGGGGCTGGGGGTGCGTCGGACGTCGCATCCACAACCCCTCCCGCGCTCAGGGGCCGGGTTGTAGCATTTCCTCATCCCCCTCCGAACGCCGGGCGGGGTCTATGAGGAGCACCAGGAGATCATGAGCGCCGCCAGCGACGCCCCGAGTGACAGTCCCAGGCCTTCGGGCCTGACACGACATGCATTCTCCGGGGGGATCCGTCCATGGACCTGATCGGTCCCCTCATATCCCTCGGCGTCGGGCTCCTGCTCGTCGTCGCCTGCGGTGGCTTCGTCGCCGCCGAGTTCTCCCTCATCACCGCCAACCGCAATGACGTCGAGGCCGCCGTCAAGAACGGCGACAAGCGCGCCGGCGGCGTGCTCGAGGGGATGAAGACCCTCTCCACGCAGCTCTCCGGGGCGCAGCTCGGCATCACCGTCACCAACCTCGCGATCGGCTTCCTCGCCGAGCCCGCGATCGCCGCCCTGATCGGCCCCGCCCTGGTGGACCTGGGCCTCGGGACGGTCGCCGCCCGGTCCGTGTCCGTGACGATCGCCCTCGTGCTCGCCACCGCGATGACCATGATCTTCGGCGAGCTGGTCCCCAAGAACATGGCGATCTCCCAGCCGCTGCGCACCGCGAAGGCCGTCGTCGGCTTCCAGCGCATCTTCACCACGATCTTCGCCCTGCCGATCCGCCTGTTCAACGGCAACGCGAACGCCGTGGTGCGGGCGCTGGGCGTGGAGCCGCAGGAGGAGCTCAGCTCGGCCCGCAGCGCCGAGGAGCTCTCCGCCCTGGTCAAGCGCTCGGCCGACGAGGGCGCCCTCGCGGAGGAGACCGCCTCGCTCGTGCAGCGCACCCTCGCCTTCGGCGACCGTCGTGCGCACGACGCGATGGTGCCGCGCGGCCGCATGGATTCCCTGGACGTGGACGACACCGTCGAGGATCTGCTGGAACTGGCACGCACCACTGGTCACTCGCGCTTCCCGGTGCTGACCGACGAGAACGAGATCGCCGGCGTCGCCCACATCCGCCACGGGCTCGCCGTGCCCTTCGACGAACGGCCCACCACCCTGGTCGACGCCGTGATGGGCACCGCCACCTTCGTGCCGGACACCGTCCCGCTGGACGACCTCATGGACACCCTGCGCAGCGGGGGTCTGCAGATGGCCGTGGTGGTCGACGAGTTCGGCGACCACGCGGGGCTGATCACCCTCGAGGACCTCGTCGAGGAGATCGTCGGCGAGGTGCGCGACGAGCACGACGAGGAGATGGACGACACCCCGGAGCCCGACGGCTCCTGGGACCTCGACGCCCGCATGCGGCCCGACGAGGCCACCGAGCGCCTCGGCGTGACCGTGCCCGAGCACGAGGACTACGACACCCTCGGCGGCCTGGTCACGATGGAGCTGGGCCGGCTCGCAGAGGTCGGCGACGAGATCGTCGTGGCCACCGACCCCGCCCCCGGCGAGGCCCTCGCCCAGCTGCGTATCGAGGTCACCGAGGTCGACGGCATGCGCATCGAGACCGTCCACGTGAAGGTCGAGCCCGTCGTCGAGGACGACGAGGATACCGAGGACGACAAGCCCTCCCGTCGGGAGCGGGAGAAGGCCGAACGTCGTGAGCGCTCCGATCAGCGCGACAGCGAGAGGGCTCTGCGACGAGCCGCGAAGGACCACGACGAGAGCGAGGCAGGCCGATGAGCACCGCAACGGGCCTCGCCCTCACCCTGATCCTGCTGCTGCTGAACGCGTTCTTCGTGGGCGCCGAGTTCGCGCTGATCTCGGCGCGGCGCTCCGTGATCGAGCCCAAGGCCCTCGAGGGGAAGTGGGCCGCGAAGGTCACGATCAACGCCATGGAGCACGTCTCGCTGATGATGGCAGGGGCGCAGATGGGCATCACCGTGTGCTCGCTCGCCCTCGGCGCGATCAGCGAACCGGCCATCGCCCACCTGCTCGCGGTGCCCTTCGACGCTCTCGGTGTGCCGGGCGCCCTGGTCCATCCGATCTCCTTCGTGATCGCGCTGTCCCTGGTCACCTACCTCCACGTCGTGTTCGGCGAGATGGTGCCCAAGAACATCGCCCTCGCCGGGCCGGAGCGGATGGCGCTGATCCTCGCACCGATCCTCATGGGCATCGTCACCGTGCTGCGGCCGATCCTGTGGCTGCTCAACGCCATCGGCAACCTCGTGCTGCGGATGCTCGGTGTCACCCCCAAGAGGGAGGTGACCAGCGTGTTCACCCGCAACGAAGTGGCGGCCATGGTGAGTGAGTCCCGCGAGGGCGGCCTGCTCGAGGACAACGACGAGGCGCTGCTGCTCGGGGCCCTGCGCTTCGAGGCCCGCAGCGTCGCGAACCTGGTGATCCCGCTGGAGAAGATCTCCAGCCTGCCCGAGGGCGTCACCGCCGCCCAGGCGGAGACCGCCGCCGTCGAAGGCTTCTCCCGGTTCCCGGTGAAGGCGGCCGACGGGCGCCTGACCGGCTACGTCCACATCAAGGATCTGCTGGACTCGGTGCAGGCCCACCGTCACGACCCGATCCCGGCGGAGCGCATCCGTGCCCTGCCGGAGATCGGCGCCGATGAACCGCTGCGCCAGGCGCTGACCTCGATGCAGGCCTCCGGTGCGCACCTGGGCGCCGCGACCGATGAGACCGGCGCTGTGATCGGCATCGTCACCCTGGAGGACATGCTCGAGGAGCTCGTGGGCCAGATCCGCGACGACTCGCGCCTTGCCGCCTGAAGCACCTGAGTCGCCTGGGCCACCTAGGCCACTTGGGCCGCTTGAGCCGCCGACGGTGCACCATGGAGGCATGACGCAGAATCCTTCCCCCGGCCCCGCGGCGAACCTCTGGACCGAGGCCGTGCGACGCAACCCTGAGCACGCCCGCGGCTACGCCGAGCGCTGGCGCCGCATCGAGGCGTCGGGGAAGGACATCTTCGGGGAGGCGCGGCTGCTCGACGCCATGGCTCCGCGCGGCGCTCGGATCCTCGACGCCGGCTGCGGCACGGGGCGGCTGGGCGGTCATCTCGCGCGCGCCGGCCACCGGGTCGTCGGCATGGATCTCGACCCGCATCTGATCGACGTGGCGCGCGAGGACCATCCCGACGTCCGCTGGGAGGTCGGCAACCTCGCCGAGCTCGACCTGCGCGACGCCGACGGCCGGCCGGAGCAGTTCGACCTCGAGCTGAGCGCCGGCAACGTGCTCACCTTCCTCGCCGGCGGCGAGCGTCGTCCGGCCCTCGCCCGTCTCGCCGCGCACCTCGCCCCCGAGGGCCGACTGGTCGTCGGATTCGGTCTGGACCGCGGCTACGAGATCAGCGACTTCGAGGCCGACGCCGCCGCGGGCGGTCTGCGTCTCGAGCAGCGGTTCTCCACCTGGGACCTCCGCCCTGCGGCCGACGATTTCCTGGTGGGGGTCCTGACCCGGGCCTGACCTGGGCTGGAACCGAGATCGCGCCCGGGTGAGACGGCGATCACGACGCAAATACTGCCGTCGCACCGTCGGGCCGCGTTACGTTGGCCGCGAGCACGACGTCGTGTCCCCGGTGCGCGCACCGGGCCCAGTGGAAGGGGCACCCATGGGTTCTTCACTGCCGATCCCTCCGCCGTTGCCGCCTGCCGCGCGGACTCCTGCCGCGAGAACTCCTGCCACGGGGACTCCGGGCGCAGAGCCGGATGGCGCGGACGCCCTCAGCCCGGCGGACCTGGCCCCGAGCCCTGCTGCCGCCACTGCCACTTCAGCCACGTCTGCCACCACTGCCGCCAGCGCTGCTACCGCCGTCCCGGTCTTCTTCATCTCCGACTCCACCGGCATCAGCGTGGAGACGATGGGCAACGCCCTGCTGATCCAGTTCCCCGGTGCGCCCTTCGAGCGCACGCTCATCCCCTTCGTGCGCAGCGTCGAGGAGGCCCGCCAGGTGCGGGACCGGCTGGACGCCGCGATGGACGGACCGGTCGCGCCGATCGTGTTCCTCACCGTCGTCGACGAGGCGGTGCGCGAGGAGCTTCTGGGCACGCGCGCCCCCGTCGTCGACTTCGTGAGCGGGCACCTCGCCCAGCTCGAGTCCCAGCTCGGCATGAGCGGCGACCACGCGCCGGCCCGCCTGCACGGGGTGGGCGACTCCCACCGCTACAACCGGCGCATGCAGGCCGTCGAGTTCGCGATCGAGCACGACGACGGCCAGTCCGTGCGGGCGCTCGAGAAGGCCGACGTGGTGCTCATCGCCCCCTCCCGCTGCGGCAAGACCCCCACCAGCATGTATCTCGCGCTCATGCACGGGATCTTCGTGGCGAACTATCCGCTGGTGGACGAGGACCTCGCCGCCGGCGTGCTGCCCGAGTCCATCGCTGCGCTCTCCGATCGCTGCTTCGGCCTGCTGATCTCCCCGCAGCGGCTGGCCGCCGTGCGCACCGAGCGCATGCCCGACTCCCGGTATTCGTCCCTCGAGCAGGCCCGCTGGGAGCTGTCCCGGGCCCGACGCGTCTATGACGTGTACGGGATCCCCTTCGTCGACTCCTCGACCAGATCGGTCGAGGAGATGTCCACCCTGATCCTCCAATCGCTCGATCGCCGCGGGACGTCGTCCCGTTGAGCAGCACACCCCCCAGAAGGAGCCCGCAATGACGCAGAGCATCCAGTGGTTCTCCGAGCTCGGCATGGCCGACCTCGACCAGGTCGGCGGCAAGAACGCCTCGCTCGGAGAGATGGTCTCGAACCTCAGCCGCCTGGGGGTGCAGGTCCCGGACGGCTTCGCGACCTCCGCCGATGCCTATCGCGAGTTCCTCGGCGCGACCGGTCTCGCCGAGCGCATCGACGCGCAGCTCCAGCAGCTCGACACCGAGGACACCCGCGCGCTCGCCGAGGCGGGCCGCATGATCCGGCAGATGGTCATCGAGCAGCCGTTCCCCGCGCAGCTCGAGGCGGACATCCGCTCCGCCTACGAGCAGCTCGCCGCGGGCAGCGGCGAGGAGGCCTCCTTCGCGGTGCGCTCCTCGGCCACCGCAGAGGACCTCCCCGATGCGTCGTTCGCGGGCCAGCAGGAGACCTTCCTCAACGTGCGCGGCATCGATGCGGTGCTCACCGCGATCCGCGAGGTGTTCGCCTCCCTGTACAACGACCGGGCGATCGCCTACCGCGTCCACCACTCCTTCGAGCACGCCTCGGTGGCGCTCAGCGCCGGCGTGCAGAAGATGGTGCGCTCCGACCTCGGGGCCAGCGGAGTGCTGTTCACCGTCGACACCGAATCCGGCTTTGACCAGGCCGTGTTCATCACGTCGGCCTACGGGCTGGGGGAGGGCGTGGTGCAGGGCGCGGTGAACCCCGATGAGTTCTACGTGTATAAGCCGGGCCTGCGCGAGGGTCGGCCCGCGATCCTCAAGCGCACCGTCGGCGAGAAGGCCACCAAGATGGTCTACACCGACGACGCCGCCGTGGGCCGCACCACCGAGTTCATCCCCGTGGAGGCCGCCGAGCAGGTCAAGCTGTCGCTGACCGACGAGCAGGTCACCGAGCTCGCCCGTCAGGCGCTCATCATCGAGGAGCACTACGGCCGCCCGATGGACGTCGAGTGGGGTCTGGATGGGGCCGACGGGGGCCTGTACATCCTCCAGGCCCGGCCCGAGACGGTGCAGTCCCGCGCCGGCAGCACCGTGGAGAAGTACCACCTGGCCTCCCGCGGGGCCGTCCGGGTGGAGGGTCGCGCGATCGGGGCGAAGATCGGCGCGGGCCGGGTGCGGGTGCTCGAGGACATCGACCGCATGCACGACTTCCAGGCCGGCGAGGTGCTGGTGGCGGACATGACCGACCCCGACTGGGAGCCGATCATGAAGCGGGCGAGCGCGATCGTCACCAACCGCGGCGGCCGCACCTGCCACGCCGCGATCATCGCCCGTGAGCTGGGCATCCCCGCCGTGGTCGGCACCGGCACCGCCACCCGCGAGCTGGCTGACGGCGACGAGGTCACCGTCTCCGCCGCCGAGGGCGACACCGGCTTCGTCTACGAGGGCGAGCTCGAGTTCACCGTCGCGACCAGCGAGGTGGACTCCATGCCCGAGCTGCCGGTGAAGATCATGATGAACGTGGGCACCCCGGCGCAGGCCTTCGCCTTCTCCCGGCTGCCGAACGCCGGGGTGGGCCTCGCGCGACTCGAGTTCATCGTGAACCGGCAGATCGGCATCCACCCCCGAGCCCTGCTCGAGCTGGACCGCCTGGACACCGACGAGCCCGAGGTGGCTGCGCAGGTCAGGGCCCAGGTCGCCGCTTACGCCTCACCCCGGGACTACTTCGTCCAGCGGGTCGCGGAGGGCGTCGCGACGATCGCCGCGGCCTTCGCGCCGGAGCCGGTGATCGTGCGGATGAGCGACTTCAAGTCCAACGAGTACGCGAACCTGCTGGGCGGCACCCTCTTCGAGCCGCACGAGGAGAACCCGATGATCGGCTACCGCGGCGCGAGCCGGTACCTCTCGGAGGACTTCGCGGAGTGCTTCGCGATGGAGTGCGAGGCCCTGCGGTACGTGCGCGAGGACATGGGGCTCACGAACGTGAAGCTCATGATCCCCTTCGTGCGCACCCCCGCCGAGGGCAAGGGCGTCATCGACCTGCTCGCCACCCACGGCCTGGTGCGCGGGGAGAACGACCTGCAGGTCATCATGATGTGCGAGATCCCCTCGAACGCCGCCACCCCGGAGCTGTTCCTCGAGCACTTCGACGGCTTCTCGATCGGCTCGAACGACATGACCCAGCTGACGCTGGGCCTGGATCGCGACTCCGGCCTGGTCGCCGACGCCTTCGACGAGCGGGATCCCGCCGTGAAGTTCATGCTCTCCCGGGCCATCGAGGCCTGCCGGGTGGCCGGGAAGTACGTGGGGATCTGCGGGCAGGGCCCGTCGGACCACCCCGACTTCGCGCAGTGGCTGATGGACCAGGGCATCGCCTCGATGTCCCTGAACCCGGACACGGTGGTCGACACGTGGCTGCAGCTCGCCCAGCACGGCGGTGGCGGCGAGGTGGGCTGACAGCGCCCGGGTCGGGGCCCCCGTCCAGGGCCCCGGGCCGGGAGCTCAGTCGTCCTCGCGCACCCGCAGCAGCTCGCTGGTGTGGGTGCCGGGGGTGCTGTGGCTCTCGGCGCCCGGCACGCTGGTCACGGTGGTCAGGAGGAACACGGTGTCATCGAGCGCCTCGACCGAGTGGCGGTGATGGGTGAGCGCCTCGACGTGGCCGGTCTCCAGCACCACGGTCTCCTCGCCGGTCACCTTCACGCTGCCGCGGATCACCTGGATCGAGGCGGCGGGCGGGGAGTTGTGCTCGGCCAGGCGCTCCCCCTGCTTGAGAGCGATGACGGTCTGGCGCAGGGGGCCGTCATGGACCAGGAGCTCCGCGTGCCGGCCGTTCTCGGCCTTGCGGGCCTGGTCGATGGCCTTGGTGATCGCGTCGGACAGGGCAGCCATGGGAACCTCCAGGTGAGCAGCGGTGGTCCCAGCCAGTATCCGTCAGTCGGCGTGTTCCGTCAGGCCGGTTGCGGATTCCTTCGCGAGGTCCAGCATGGCGCGCTCGCTGATCCCGAGCACCCGGGCCGCTGCGGCGACGTCCCGGAACTCCGGTTCGCGGCGCACGACGGCGCCGCGGGCATCGCGGGCGATCTTCACGGCGATCCGCTGGCCCTGCACCTCGACCTCGGTGAACTCGCGGGTGCGGATGACCCGCTCCACCCGGTGCATCCTCACCCCGAGCGTGCCCGTGCGATCCATCAGCACCGCCGCGATCTCCTGCACGGACCGTTCCCTGACCAGGGCATGGATCGTGATCGCGGGGCGGCCGCGCTTCATGGTGATCGGGGTGTGCCAGGCATCGAGGGCGCCGAGGTCCAGCAGCTCGTCGATGATCCGCGGCCACAGCCGGGGGTCGAGATCGTCGACGTTCGCCTCGAGCTGGACGGCCGACGTCGGGGTGTCATGCGCGTCCGCGGCGCGAGGGCCGACGCTGTCGCCCCCGGGCCCTGCCGGGAGGGGAAGCTCCGAGGCTGCGAGCGCCGACGGGTCGACGGACGGGGCTGACCCGACGGATCCGGACTGGCTGGCAGAGGCGGACTGGCTGGCGGAATGGGCCGGGTCGGGCGACGCTCCGTATCCCCGCCGACCGACGAGGACCCGCACCACGTTCGGCCGGCCGGGGGTCTCCTTGGTGCCCGCGCCGACGCCGACCGCCTCCGTGAGCAGCATCGGCTGCGGCCCCGAGGTGCCGGCCAGACCCCGCATCAGTGCGACGCCGGTGGGGGTGGCGAGCTCGCCGATCCCGGGCGCGACGCCCGCGGGGACCTTCCGGCCGCCGTGCTCGTGGGGGCCTCCGGCCATGTGCGCGGGGATCGTGTGCGCGGGGACGTCGACGTCCGACGTGGGGACCGGCACCGCCGCGTCGTGGTCCGGGGTGCGGTCCGTGGCGTGAGGATTCTCGTGGTCGTGGTCGTGGTCGTGGTCGTGGTCGTGGTCGTGGTCGTGGTGGTGGTGGTCAGGCTGGTGGTCGGACGACGGTCCGTGGGCGTGCTGGTGCCCGCGCGGGGGCAGTAGCTCGCCGGCGACCGTCGGCCAGCCGATCGCGAGACGCACCACGGCCGGGACCGGCACCGGGATGTCGCCATGTGCGGCGCGGATGCGCCCGCTGCCCACCGCGATCACGCTGCCCGCTCCCTCGGTGATGCCCAGCTGGCGCCACGCCTCGCAGGCCCCGATCACGTCGGCCAGGGAGTCCAGCGCGCCCACTTCGTGGAAATGGACCTCGTCGGCCGGGACCCCGTGCGTGGTGCCCTCCGCGTCGGCCAGGCGGCCGAACACCGTCAGCGCGAGGTCGATCGTCCGCTCCGGCACCGAGACGTTCCCGCGGGAACGTTCCAGCAGCTCCCGGATCGACGCCCAGGTGCGATGGGGCGGGTCCGTGACCAGCACGTCCACGTCGATCTTGGTGGCGCGCTGCCCGCCGCGGTCCACCGTGCTGCGCACGAAGCGCACCGAGTCCGGGACCAGGGCGTCGAGCACCTCCTGCACCGCGTCGAGGTCCGCGCCGGCGTCGACCAGAGCCGCCAGGAGCATGTCCCCGGCGATGCCCGCGGTCGCGTCGATGTAGGCGAGGCGGGGGGCAGAGGGCGAGGGGATCTCCATGGGATCGATCGTAGGCCGCTCTCGCGACGGCGGCCGCGCGGTGAGCAGGGGTTGCCGCCTTTCGGCGTTCGCCCAGGGCGTATGGCGAGCACGGCGAGAACCCCTAGAGTGGAGTCATGAGCCACGAGCCGACGTCCAGCCTCGTCGCGTCGGAGCGACGCACCTTCTCTGCGCTCGCCCTGATGGGGGCCGCGATCGTCGCCCTGCTGCTCGTCGCCGTGACCGGGACGATCCTGTTGGAGTCGCCCACGATGCACATCCCGGATTCGACCACGCACGGGGCGTTCCTCGATGCCCTGGTCATCCTGATCCTGCAGGTGTGAGCGGCCCGGTCGGGCTCAGTAGTCGCTGCCGCCCTGGCCGGAGAGCGTGATGAGCTCGCCGCCGAGCTCGTCCTTGACCGTCTCGAGCCACTCCTGGACTGCGGGATCGTCGTCGTCCACGAGGATCACCCAGTTCTTGGCCAGCAGGCCGTACCCCTTTTCGTCGTTCTCCTCGGCGAAGGCCTCCATGAAGTCCTTGCCCTTGACGTCGTGAGGGACCACGGTGCTGACGGTGACGCTGTCGTCGTCCCCGAGCTGGCATTCGCCGTCGACCACGTCGAAGGCGGGGAAGCCGTCGGTCAGCTCGCCGTCCATGAATGAGTTGAAGTCGTCGGAGTCCACGGTGTCGCAGTGGAAGTTCACCCGGAGCTCCTCGTAGAGGTCGCGCGAATCGTCGTACGAACCGCCGCCGCACCCTGCGAGCAGCAGCGCGGTGCCGGCCGAGATCGCCGTCGCTGCGATCCGTCGTCGTGTGCTCCCCGTCGATCCCGTGGTGCTCCTGAGCTCTGTGGTCCCCATGGCATGTCCCCTGTTCGGCGTTCGTCGTCGTGGTGGTCGACGGGCCCCTCGCCCGCCGGGCGCGAGCCACTATACGGGTGTCCGATTTATCGGGACGGCGCACCGGGCGGCGTGGCGCGAGGGGTTCTGCGTCGGCCGGTTCTGCTGTGCGGCGTCACTGCCGGCGCAGCACGAAGACCAGGGGAAGGCCGCGACGCAGGTCCTCGGCCTCGCGGGTGTGGAGGAGCTCGCCGTCGACGCTGGGCGGATCGAGATAGGTGCGGGTGATGCGGTGCTCCACGCGAGCCGCCCGGGACGGGCCGTCCTCCGTCTCGTCGTGCTCGTCGTGCTCGGCGAGCAGGCGCCAGCTGAGCGGATGGTGGCGGAACGCCTCGGCCTCCTCGGCTGTCGACGGGCAGCGGCGCAGGGCCGCGAGCAGCTCGTCGTCGGTCATCTCCACGAGCTCGGCGACCGTCAGGTCGGGCTCCTCGCCCGAGAGCGCTGTGGTGACGAGGTGCCGCAGGACCGCGACGGGCAGCACATCGGCGGGGGAGCGCTGGGCCCGGGCCTCCGCCACGGCCAGCCGCACCAGCTCGGCGCCGGTCCGCGGATCCGTGTCCACCGTGCCGTCGCGCAGCCGGAGGCGCTCGAGCAGGTCCGACGGGAGACCGCGGGTGCGGCCGTGCGCCTGGCCGCTGCGCAGGAAGGAGTCCAGGTGGTCCAGCTTCATCCCGCCACGGCCACTGGTCAGCGGGGAGACGAGGCGGCCGTCGTCCACCGCGTTCACGTCGTCCGCATCGATCCCGTGCTGCGCGAGCAGCTCGCCCATCGCCCGGACCCGCGAATGGCCCAGCTCGTGATGGTCCAGTCCGTCGATGCCCTCGAGGGTGTGGCTGAAGGGCAGGTGCCCCACGTCGTGGAGCAGCGCGCTCGCCCGCGCGAGCTGGTCATCCGGGGCGAAGTGCGCGACGAGCGCGAGGACCCCGAGGGAATGCTCGAGCCGGGAGTAGGTCTGCGTGGTGGTCAGCGACGCCGCACCGGCATGGGAGATGGCCCCGAGGCGGCGCACCGGCCAGGAATCGAGGAGCGCCTGCTCGAGGGGGCTCAGCTCGACGGTGATCCGCCACAACGGATCGAACCACCTGCCGTCGAGCCCGAGGGTATCCGCGGAATCAGGCCTCATCGCACCTCCTGGGGAGCTCTCTTACGGTAGCGCGGAGGGGATACCCTCCTGCGCATGAGTGACGCCGCCGTGAGGCACCTGCCCCGAGAGATCCGGACGGATCGCCTGCTCCTGCGTGCGGTGAGCGTCGACGACGCGGCGGCCCAGGCGGAGGCGGTCACCGCCTCGCTGCCCGAGCTGGAGCCGTGGATGCCCTGGGCCCAGTCGCCGCAGACCCTCGAGCAGGCCACGGAGAACCTGGCCGCCGCGGTGGGCCGTTTCGAGGCGGGCACGGAGTCCACCTGGACGATCTGGGACCCGACGGGGGAGGACTTCATCGGCCGCACCAGCATCTTCGCCGTGAACTGGAAGGTCCCCAAGGGGGAGATCGGGTACTGGCTCACCAGCACGCACACCGGTCGCGGGTACATGCGCGAGGCCGTCGGCGCTGTCATCGACGCCGCGGACCACGAGGGCTTCCGGCGCCTGGAGATCCGCTGCGATCGGCGGAACACCCGCAGCGCTCGGGTTCCGCTGAGCCTCGGATTCGAGCTGGACGGGGTGTTCCGCAACGACGCCGTCTCGGCCACGGACCCGTCCCTGCTGCGGGACACCCTGATCCACTCCCGGATCAGGTGACCGGGCCGGTCATGACGGGACTGGCGCGACGGGTTCCCGCGTGCTCACACCGATCATGAGGGCTGCGCCGGCGGCCAGGGCGGCCGCGAGGAGCAGCGCGACTGATGCATGACCACCTCCCGAAAGAGCCGCGAAGGGGCTGTTCAGCAGGGCGGGTGGTGCGAGCTGCACGACGCCCACGAGCGCCTGGAAGCGGGTCATCTGCCCCGCAGGCGCCAGACGCAGCAAGGTCGGTGCGATGTGGGTGGTGAAGACGGCGGTCCCGACACCGAGAAGAGCCGCGGAGAGGATCGCCGCTCCGGCGCCGAGAGGCCCGGGAGGCGACGCGAGGGCCCCCAGGGCGATCGACATGAGCACCGGGCCGCCGATCAGCGCGAGGTTCTGCCGGGACAGGGTGCCGGTGATGGAGATCAGGAGCGTGACCGTGAGGGTTCCTGCGGCCCACGCCGCCTCCAGGAGGCTCGCCTGTGAGGCGTCCCACCCGTTCGCGCGCGCCCAGGAGGGCAGGACCACGGCCACCACGGGGAGCACTGCGGAGCAGACGAGGGCCACCGCCCCCAGCAGGGGCCAGACGTGCAGCGCGTGCGCGGAGCGGATCCCGAGCGCCAGGGAGTGCCAGATGCCGCCGGCCGGGGCACTGGTCGTCGAGGAGGAGCGCGGTCCCTGAGGCCGCAGGGCGCAGAGGCCCGCGACACAGAGCGCCGTGAGCAGGGCATGTACGGCGAGGACCGCGGTCAGGGACCAGAGGGAGAGGGCTATGCCGCTCGCTGCGACCCCCAGGATCCGGGCGGCGTGCAGACTGCCGGAGATCCGTGCCAGGGCCCGCGGCAGCTAGTCGTCGCTGCGGATCAGCAGCCGGGCGTACACGGTCGCCGACGGCCGGGAGATCGCGGAGATCGTGGAGGTGGTGACCGCGGCAGTCGCCAGCAGCGTGACGGTCGGATCGCCGCCGGAGACGGCGAGGAGGGGGATCAGCACGATCAGCTCGGCGCCCATGGTCACCAGGAGCATGCGGCGGGGGCCGTGCCGATCGCCGAGCACGCCGCCCAGCAGCATGAGGGCCACCGGTGGCAGCACGGAGAGCATGCTGACCAGGGCGACGGCGCCGGGGCCGTGGCCTGTGGCGAGCCAGATCAGAGCGAAGCCCAGCATGGAGCCGCCGGCGGACTGCAGGGTGGAGGCGGCCCACCACAGGTGGAATCGGGCAGGGAGCGGGGACGGGATCGAGGGGTGTGTTCTCACGCCCTCGAGGTTGAGGGTTCGAGCGACCTGAAGGTCAAGGAAGCATCGGCATCACCAGGCAGGTCAAGGTGTCCTGCACGGGGGAGGCGACCCGCACGGGAGTGATCGTGTCCACCAGGGAGAGCACGATCTCCTCACCGGCGCAGACGGCGATGGCCGCCGCGAATAGCGCCCGGCCCACCAGGACCTCGAGCCGCTCTCCGCGGGTGGCCCACCCGTTCAGCACCGGAGCGTCGTCCTGAGCGCCGCCCGCGTGGAGAGCCGTCTTCCCTCCGTCGACGACGAGCAGGAGCTTCTCGCTCAGGCCCGACCGATCGAGAATCTCCTGCAGCTCCGCTCGGTCGAAGCCCGCGAGGGCCCGGGCGGGTGGCTGTGTGGAGACCAGGCGGCCGAGGTCGGGGACCGCTCGTTCGACGGCAACGGTGCGTGCGAGCAGCGTTCCGTCCGCGTCGTGGATCGTCAGCCCCTGCTCGGTGAGCTCGAGGTGCACCGTGCCGCGATGGGAGCTGGTCGCTGCGACCTCGACGGCGTCCTCGCACGAGATGATCGCCCGTGCCTCGCGGCCGGCACCCTCCGCCTCGAGGTGGCGATGAGCGAGCCAATAGCGGTCCGTGGCGATCAGTTCGATGCCCCGCGGGCCGATCGAGCACACGAGGCCGGAGACGTCGGCCGCGGCCTTCGCGGCGGCCTGAAGCACCTGGGAGACGGCGCTGGCCAGGACGGTGCCGAGGAGGTCGGCAGTCGCAGGGGCGCGATGTGCTGGGGCGGGGTCGAGCTGAGCTCTGAGCGCCGTCAGCTCGTCCACACGCTGACGGGATGCGGCGCCGTGGTGCGTGGCCAGCTCGGCGAGCAGACGAGCTCCGTCGCTCGGGGCCCCGGCGAGCACCTCCCGCATCACGGGCAGCGGCACAGCGGCAGACCTCATCCGCTGCAGCAGCACGCCGCTGTCGATCTGAGCGGGCGCGTAATAGCGGTAGCCCGAGACGGGGTCCACGTCGGCCGGTTCGAGCACCTGCTGCGCGGCGTAGTGCCGCAGAGCGCTGGCCGGGATCCCGACAGCTCGGGCAAAGGTGCTGATCGTCAGCAGTCGCTCATCGGCCATGCCGCATCTTGGCATGCGCGGCCGTTGTCGACGCGCTCCAGCTTCGGGACGACAGCGATCCTCCGGGACGCCGTCAGACGGTTGCGCGATGTGCGCCGGGGGCTGCGGCGGCGGACGCAGGGCTTGTCGGCGCGAGGCATGTGCGCGTTGCAGCGAGGTTCCTGCCGGAGTGCGATGATCCTTTCCGGGTCCGCGCTCCCCGCGACGCGCTCGACCGCAGCACGCAGTGCCGGTGCCGGATCAAGCTCGCCGATCTCTGGGTCCCAGGCGTCTGCAAGGGCAGCGTAGATCTCGTCGGCCGAGAGGCTCTCCGCGCCCGCATGGACTTCTAGGAGAGCATCACCGACGCGCAGGCAAGCCCTCGCGGACCTCGTCCACCGTGTGGAACTCGGAACGCTCAGCGACAAGCTGACTGACGCCCTGGATCATCTGATCGGCAGCCAGGCGAAGGGAACGTTCGAGGTCGTCGAAACGTTCAGGACTCATCACGATGGCGCTGGGCTTGCCGTGGTCCGTGAGCACCACGGTTCGACCGGCAGCCGTTTCGGCGAGGTAGCCGACACCCTTCTTGGTGGCCATAGTGGCGGGCATCCGAAGTGGAGCAGTCATTGGCCCAGTCTCGCAGTCCTGTTGCCTAAAGTTCGAACTTTTGGAGGCGTCGGTCGCCTGTCCGGTACCCCCGGCGACGTGGCCGGCGGCTTGCACAACCCCTTGCGAGCTCCGGCGTGGAGGGGGCCGACGTGAGCCCCGCTGGGGCGTACCCGAGTAGGCAGATCTGCGTGAGATCAGCCGTCTTCCCCGCTGTTCCCGTGGCTCCCAGGATCCTCTCGTGCATCGACCACGGCTGCGATGAGGGCGATCAGCCCGGCGTAGCCGATGCCCTGGCTCAGACCCACTGCGAGCCTCGCGTGTCGCACTCCTCGGTCGGTGAAGAACGACTCCAAGCGTCTGTCCACCACCACTCCGACAGCAGTGGCGGTGCCGGACATCGTCCCCGATGCGGCGGCGATGGCGGCTCTCCGTACGAGCGCCCGACGGTCTGCCACACCCAGGGGCTTCGCTCCGTCTCCCTCGGTCTTCGCAGAATCAGTCGGCGCAGCCTGCCCGTGGGGGGTCCACGGCATCCACCCGTCGGGAGCGGCCGTACGTGCTCTCGCGGCGGCCCGGAGGCCGAGGAAGGTACCCGCCGCAGCGAGGGAGGCGGACGCCGCGACGAGGGCCATGACCTGCCGTCCGTGCAGGCGCCCGACGGGGATCGCCGCGAAGGCTGAGGACGTCGCGGCATCGCGAGCGAACTGGGCCAGTGGGCGAAGGAACGCGAGGGAGCGGGTCGGCATGGTCGTGACGCTAACAAGCGGACGCACCGAGGGGACCCGACCTCCAGCGATGCTGGGTGCTTCTGAAGGCCGACGAAGGTCGACATAGCCGACATGCCCTCGACTTGCCGACCAAACGTTTGGTCGGTACTCTCGACGCATGGCCAAGACGACAACTCAACTTCTCGACGACGCGATCTCCGTGCTTCGACGCGGAGGCGTGGTCACGATCGATTCCGTGGCCTCCGAGGCAGGAATGAGCAAGGCCGGGGTGGTGCATCACTTCCCCTCGAAGGAAGCGCTGATGGTTGGCGTCGTCGACCGAGTACTGGACCTCTGGGAGGACGAGCTCACCGAAGCTATCGGGGGAGCTGACGATCCCGTCGAACGACTGCGCGCTTACGTCGACCTCGGCGTGCTCTCCGACTTCGATGGGGGCGACCTCGCCCTGCTCGCGGACGTGAGGTTGCGCGACACTCTCGCCGCCCAGTGGCAGAAACGACTGCGCCCATGGTTCGGCGAAGAAGCACCGGGGACCAGCGCCCAGAAAGCATCCTTGCAGGCGGCACGCCTGCTCGCCGATGGCGCTTGGACTGACCAGGCGCTCGGACTTCTCACCATGACCAGCGAACAGAAAGCGCTCGTGTGCGCCATCGCCCAACGACTGATCGATGAAGGATCACAGGCATGAAGTGGCTATTTCTCGCGGGTGCGATCGCTTTCGAGGTGACCGGATCACTATCACTCAAAGCGGCCCTCGAGGCACCCGGATTCTTCGCCCTCGCGGCGATCGGATACGTGGGCGCCTTTGCGCTGCTGGCCGGGGCGCTGCGTCGAGGTATGCCCCTCGGCGTGGGCTACGGCATCTGGGGGGCATCGGGGGTGGCCATGACTGCCATCTTCTCCGCGATCCTCTTCGGTGAGCCAATGACCGGTCTGATGACGCTGGGGATCGCAGTGATCATCGGCGGAGTCCTGTGCGTCGAACTGGGCTCACAGGCCGCCACGAAGAACCTCGAGGAGACCCCCTGATGGCCTACCTGTACCTCAGTGTCGCAATCATCTTCGAAGTCGCCGGCACCCTCTCACTTCGCATGGCGACCTCACAGCCGAAGGACGAGGGGCGCCTCTGGCTGCTTGCCGTCCTCGGCGGCTACGGAATGGCGTTCTTCGCCCTCACCATGACGCTCGCCGAAGGCCTAGCCCTAGGCGTCGCATACGGCATCTGGGCAGCAACCGGTGTCGCGCTCACCGCGATCCTCAGCCGCATCCTCTTCAAGGAGCCGCTCACCAAGGTGATGGCCGCCGGCATCGCCCTCATCATCATCGGCGTGCTCATGATCGAACTCGGCGCCGCCCACTAGACCCGCGCCCGGACCGACAGTCGACTGCGCGCTGCCTTCCGCCTCTGCTGAGCGGCCCGCGGCCGATGGCATCGCTGGAACGATCGGTGCCCCGTCGGGGTGTACACCGACGGCGCACCCAGACCGTGGTGTCGCAATGGTTGCGGATAGGGTCCCCGCCGGGTATCTCGTGATAGCTCTGTTTGCCGGGCAGCGCCCACCACCTCGACGTGGCATCCGGAGGGGCTGCCCCCGGCAAACAGAGCACCGGCGGCGCCGGGGCATTCGCTCAGGTGGACCGGACCTGCGTCATCGCTGAGGCAGCGCGGGATAGCGTTGCGCCCATGTCTGTGACGACACCGGTGATCCGCGAGGCGCGCGTCGATGACGAAGCGGAGCTGTGGCCCATGGCGTCAGCCCTCGCCACGTCGTACGAGCCCACGCAAGAGCGCTTTCGGATCGGCCTGCGGGGGATCATCGAGGATCCGCACGCCACGGTGCTCGTCGCGGACCAGAACGGGCGACTCGTCGGCTACGTGCACGTGCTCGTCCATGACGCGTTCCATGCCGACGGGATGATCGGCTGGGTCGAGGAGCTGATGGTGGGGGAGGACCAGCGCGGCACCGGATGCGGCCGCGAGCTGATGAATGCTGCCGAGCGGTGGGCCACGGAGAACTTCGACATCGCCTACCTCGCCGTCGCGACCCGCAGGGCCGAGGGCTTCTACCGTTCCATCGGGTACGACGAGTCCGCGACGTACTTCAAGAAGTCCTTCCGCTGATCCCGGGACCGTCTGTGCGCAGCGCTCGCCGAGAGGGCGTCCCCGGGCACTGCGATACCTTGACCCTTCGACCCCCGTGACCCGGGCGGACTTCCCCACGGATGGACCGACGAATGAATGGCCCCCAGATGAACCCGATTCTGCCCGACAGCTCCGAGTCCGACAGCTCCGAGGGAGCGCGTCGGTGAACCTCGTCTTCCTCGGCGCCGTCGTCGCGCTCGTCATCAGCCTGGTCGGCACGCGTTCCTACACCGCCCTCGCGCAGCGCAGGGGCTGGGCCCAGTTCGTCCGGGACGACGGCCCCACCAGCCACCATTCGAAGCGCGGCACCCCGCAGATGGGCGGTCTCGTGATCATCGGGGCCACGGTGGCCGGCTACGTCCTCGCGCACCTGGCCACCTGGAGCGCTCCGACGGTCTCGGGGCTGCTCGTGCTGTTCCTGATGGCGGGAGTCGGGTTCATCGGCTTCCTCGACGACTGGACCAAGATCAGGCGCGAGCGGTCCCTCGGCCTGCGGTCCGGGCAGAAGCTCCTGGGCCAGACCGTCGTGGCGGTCATCTTCGCCCTCCTGGCCACCCGGTTCCCCCGCGAGGGGATCACCCCGGCCAGCTTCCGCATCTCCTTCGTGCGGGACACCTGGATCGACCTCGCCGTGCTCGGCACCGTCATCGGCCTGCTGCTGTTCGTCGCCTGGTCCGTCCTCATGATCACCGGGGCCAGCAACGGCGTGAACCTCACCGACGGTCTGGACGGTCAGGCGGCCGGCGCCTGCGTCATGGTGTTCGGGGCCTACGTGCTGATCGGCGTGTGGCAGTGGATCCACAACTGCCAACGGGTCACGTCGACCGGATGCTACGAGGTGCGCGATCCGCTGGACCTGGCGCTGGTGGCCGTGTGCATCATGTGCGCCTGCATCGGCTTCCTGTGGTGGAACACCTCCCCGGCCCGGCTCTTCATGGGAGACACCGGATCGCTCGGGCTCGGCGGGGCTCTGGCCGGGATGGCGATCATGACCCATACGGAGCTGCTCATGGTCATCCTCGGCGGGCTCTTCGTGTTCGAGACCATGTCGGTGATCCTGCAGGTCAGCTACTTCAAAGCGACCAAGCGTCGCAACGGCGGCGTCGGGAAGCGGCTCTTCCTGATCACCCCGATCCATCACCACTTCGAGATGCTCGGCTGGGAGCAGATCACCGTCTCGATCCGCTTCTGGATCATCTGCGGGATCTGCGTCGCGGCGGGCCTGGGCATCTTCTACGGGGAGTGGGTGCTCCTCGCCGGGTGACGCGCTGTGCGGCAGCTCGCCCAGAGGCCGGGCCCCTCTCCCGCTCCCGTGCGAACGGGGATAGGTTTGCTCTGCACGGTGTGTACGCCCGTGCACTGCGGCGGATCCCGTCGCCCCGTCGTCGGCCCCGCCGCCCTGCCATCCCCTCGAGGAGCCCTCGTGCCCATCCCTCTGCGCCGCCGTCGCTGGGCACTGTACGCGCTGTTCCTGCTGCCCGGCCTCAGCGTCTCCGCGTGGGTGACCCGCACCCCCGTGGTCCGCGACCTGCTGGAGGTCTCCACCGCGCAGATGGGCATGGTGCTGTTCGGCCTGTCCGTCGGCTCGATGATCGGGATCCTCTCCTCCGGCCCGCTCGTGATGCGGTGGGGCACCCGCCCCGTCGTCCTGGTCGGATCGTCGCTGATCGTGCTGGCCATGCCCACGATCGGACTCGGAGCCATGGCGGGGCTGCCCGTGCTGGTCGCGCTCGGGCTGGCCCTGTTCGGTGCCGGAATGGGCGGCGGCGAGGTCGCCATGAACATCGAGGGGGCCGACGTCGAACGGATCGGCGGGCGCCCCTTCCTCCCCGCTCTGCACGGCTGCTTCAGCCTGGGCACCGTGATCGGTGCGGGCCTCGGCATCCTCGCCAACGCCGCCCATTTCCCCGTCGCCGCGCACCTGTCGCTGACCGGTGCGCTCGGCGCCGTGCTGCTGATCTGGGCCCTGCGCTCGATCCCCGCCGGCACCGGTCGCGTCTCCTCGCAGCAGCGCACGGAGCAGGCCGCGACGCCCGGCCCCGCGATCTGGAAGGACACCCGACTGCTGTTCATCGGCGGCATCGTGCTGGCCATGGCGCTCGCCGAGGGCACCGCCACCGACTGGCTGCCGCTGGTCATGGTCGACGGCCACGGCTTCGGCGCGACCATGGGAGCGAGCGTCTTCGCCCTCTTCGCGGCATCCATGACGGTGGGCCGCTTCGCCGGCGGACCGATCGTGGCCCGAGCAGGCCGCGCCCGCGTGCTCATGGTCAGCGCCCTGTTCGCCGCCACGGGCCTCGCGCTGATCTCGTTCATCGACAGCCAGGGCGTGGCCGTGGCCGCCGTGATCCTGTGGGGCCTCGGCGCCTCGCTGGGCTTCCCGCTCGCGCTCTCGGCCGCCGGCGACTCGGGAGCCAACCCGGCCGGCCGCGTGGCCCTGGCCTCCACCATCGGGTACCTGGCTTTCCTCGTCGGCCCGCCCACGCTGGGCTTCCTCGGCGAGCACATCGGGCTGCGTTTCGCCCTCGTGGTCCCGCTCGCGGTGGTGCTCGTGGCCGTATTCCTGGCCCCCTCGACCGCCCCGCGCTCCATCCCCGACGAGGACCGGTCCGAGGAGTTCGAACCCGCTCGCTGAGCGGAATCGCGGGGTGGCCGTGCGGCACCGCGGAAAGACGTCGCGCAGCAGCGGATAGCCGTGATCCGATGGGTGCATGAGCACCGTGCAGATCACCGACGTCGATCCGACCCGCGCGGGGGATCTCCTTGCCTGGAACGCCCTGCTGAGAGACGGGTTCATCGCCGGACGCGAGGCCGCCTGGTGGGCGAGCGACGAAGCCGTCCTGGCCCGTTACGGGGACCCGAAGCCCGGCCACACCGCCGTGCTGCTGCTCGCCACTCTCGAGAGCCGACCCGTTGGTGCCGCAGAGGTCGACGCCGGTCCCGGGGAGCCCGCCGAGGTGGAGATCTCCGTGCTGCCCGACGCCCGCCGTCAGGGCGTGGGCACCGCGCTCGCCGAGGCGGTGCGGGAACGACTGCGCGGCGTGGCCGACGTGGTCCAGGCCGAGACGTACTCCGAGGCCGGAGCGGGTTTCGCGACCGAGCTCGGGCTGCGTGTCGGGAACCAGGAGCACCGGCTCCTGCTCGACCTCCCCGTCGACCTGGAGGCGCTGCGTGCGCAGCACCTGGCGCCGTCTGACGTGGAGGTGCGGTCGTGGACCGGTGCCTGCCCGGACGACGTCATCGAGGACTGGGCGCGCCTGACCACGCAGATGGAGGAGGACGTGCCGATGGGCGACCTCACCCGCCCCGCCTCCCGCGGCGACGTGGAGTCCGTGCGCCGCGGGGAGCAGCGGATGGCGGACCAGGGCTGGATCCTGGTGCGCAGCCTCGCCCGGCTCGACGGCGTGAGCGTGGGCTACACGGAGATCTTCGTCAGCCGCCACGACCCCGAGATCATCACACAGGACGACACCCTCGTGGACCGCGACCATCGCGGCCACGGCGTGGGACGGGCTCTCAAGCTCGCCAACCTCGAGAACCTGATGACGCTCGAGGAGACCCGGCGGGCCCGCTGGGTGCAGACCTATACGGCACTGGACAACGCCGCGATGCTCGCGCTGAACCTCGCGTTCGGCTTCCACACCGCCGATCAGCTGACGATCCTCGAGGGGCCCGTCGGCTGATCGGCCCGGAGTTGGCCGTCAGCTGAAGAGCTCCAGCAGGCGCCGGCACTTCGGCGGGTCCAGGGTCAGGCCCTGCTCCAGCCCCCACAGCAGGTAGGACATCGAGCGCACGAGCACCCAGTCCCGTGCCCGCTCCGGCGGGACCTGCGCCGCCTCGACGAAGGCGGCCAGCGCCGCGCGGACGTCTTCCTCGGCCGGCAGCTCGTCCAGGCGCGACCACAGCGCACGGCCGACGTCGTACTCGCGGTCCCCGCGCAGCAGCACCGGGTCCACGACCGTCCATCGATGCCGGGCCCCGGTGAGGACCTGCTGGTCGTGGAGGTCGCCGTCGACCGATCCGTGGCCGGGATCGTCGGCGGTGCGTCGGCCCGCGGCGGCGATCCCGGCCTCCAGGAGCGTGCGCGGAACGGGCTCACCCAGGGCCTCCCAACGGGCGGTGGCCGAGCGGGCCTCGCCGGCGGCGATCTCGTGCGTGCCCGTCGCCGTCCCCGGGGCCGGGACGGCGAGGGTGCGGGTGAGGGCACCGAGCACGGCGGCGGAGCGCTGCGGGGACTGTGCCGACAGGGAGCGCGAGGGGTCCAGGCGTTCGAGCAGCATCACGCCCGCCGCCTCGTCGCTGTCGAGCAGCTCCACGACCCCGCGACCGTCCCAGTGCCGCAGCGCCGCGCACTCGAGAGCCAGATCGTCCCCGGGAGGGGAGAGCCGCAGTGCGGCCTCCTGCGTGCCCCGGCGCACGGGTACGACCAGCGCGTTCGAGCCGTGCACGGGGTCTCCGTCGACCTCCAGGCCCCAGTCCTCGCACCGGCGGGCGACCAGCGCGGGCAGCCGGTCCAGCCACGCCCGTCCGGACTCGTCGTGCCACCAGCGCGGCATCCGACGGAACGAGGAGGGCACGGTGATCATGAGGTCATCCTGCCGTGGCGTTGGCGTTGGCGTTGGCGTTGGCGTTGGCGTTGGCGTTGGCGTTGGCGGCCGGCCCGTGGCCGGCGAGACGCAGCAGGTAGCGCTGCTCGGGGAGGCTGTGCGTGCCCTCGGCCGCGCGCAGGAACGCCTCCCGCGCCTCCGACTCCCGGCCCAGCCGGGTCAGGAGGTGCCCGGTGATCGCCTGGTGGCGGTGGCTCTGCTCAGGGCTCCGGGCCAGCAGGTCGAGACCGGCCTGCGGCCCCGCCACCTCGGCCGTCGCGACCGCGAGGCCGAGCGCGACCGACGGGGTCGGGTCGACGCGCTCGAGCATCCGGTAGAGCTCGAGGATCTGCGGCCAGTCCGTCGCGGCGAACGACGGGGCCTCCGCGTGCACCGCGGCGATCGCGGCCTGCAGCTGGAAGGCGCCGACGTACCCGGAGCTCAGCGTCGGCACCAGCAGCGCGATGCCCTCTGCGATCAAGTCCTGGTCCCAGAGTCGGCGATCCTGCTCCGGGAGCGGGATGATCTCCCCGTCGCTGTCGAGACGGGCGGGTGAGCGGGCGTGGGTGAGCAGCAGGAGCGCCAGCAGGCCGGCGCTCTCCGGCTCCGACGGTCGCGCATGATGCACCTCCCGGGCCAGCCGCACGGCGCTCTCCCCGAGCAGCGGATCCGCTCCGCGCACACGCTCGGCCAGGGAGTGGTCCTGCGTGTAGATCGCGGCCACGGTATGGCGCGCGGCATGGAGCCGGCGCGGGAGCTCGGCCGGAGTGGGAGGGGAGAAGGTCGCCCCGTGCGCACGGAGGGTGGCTTTGGCACGGCTGATCCGCTGCGCCATCGTCGGTTCGGGCACGAAGAAGCAGGTCGCGATCTCCGCGGTCGTGAGGCCGGCGACCGCTCGCAGGGTGAGCGCCACCTGCGAGGGCGCGGTCAGGGCGGGGTGGGCGCAGAGCGTCATCAGGGTCAGGGTGTCGTCCCCGTCGTCCCTGTTGCCGCTGTCGTCCTCGGGAAGGTTCTGGTCTCCGAGGTCGCGGACCTCGAGCCGGGCGGCGCGCTCCTCCCGACCCCGCCGGGAGGCGTCGGCCCGGATGATGTCGACCAGGCGCCGGGAGGCGACCCGGTGCAGCCACGCCCGCGGCGTCGTCGGCAGGCCGTCGCGCGGCCACTGCTCGGCGGCGGCGAGGAGCGCGAGCTGGACGGCGTCCTCGCAGTCCGCGAGATCCCGATGACGGCGCAGCAGCGCGGCGAGGACGTGCGGCGCCTCATCGCGCCACACGTCCTTCCACGCGTCGGCCTGCGCCGTCAGGTCGGGCATGCGTTCAGGACCCGTCGGGCCCTAGCTCATCACCGGGCGCAGCTCGATCGTCTCGCCGCGTGCCCCGAAGAGGTTGGCGATCTCCTCGGCGCGCTCGAGGGTGTCGACATCGATGACGAAGAACCCCGCCAGATGCTCCCTGCCCTCGGCGTACGGGCCGTCGATCGCGACCTTCTGCCCGTCCTTCCACCGGAACAGGCGGGAGGTCGACGGGGCGGCGAGCGCCTCGGCGTGGACGAGCTCCCCGCGGTCCATGACCTCGGCGAACCCTTCGTCGAACGCCTTTCCGCCGGCATCTCGCTCTTCCTGGGGGAGGGCCTGGTGCTCGGGCAGGTAGTCCGCGGTGGGGTGGCCCCAGGGCTGCGGGTTCGAGTGGATGAGGATGACGTACTTCATGACTGCTCCTTCGAAGAGGGGTCGAGAGGAGGCGCCGTGCGGCGTCTCCGTCCGGTGGTCGGAACAGGTCCGGGTTTCTCGACATGTCCGGGGTGGCGGGGCTGCGGCCGGGCCGACGCCGGTCTCTTCCCGTCGGCCAGCCGGTCCGCTAGAGTCACCGGCGATGATGACCAGTCAGGCCCCAGCGGGCCGCTCCCGGAACGGCCACCTGGTCGTGGCCTGATCCGCGCTCCTCCTCGCGTCTGTGCGACCTCGACCCTCGACCCCACAGACCCACGGAGAACCATGACCGCACGTTTCAACCACACCATCATCGCCTCGACGGATCCGGCCGAGATGGCCGATTTCTACCGCGAGCTGCTCGAGGCCGACGACGCCCCGGCCTGGGGCCCCTTCCGCAACCTGCAGATCGCCGACGGCGTGCTGCTCCAGTTCGCGGCACCCTCGATCGACTTCCCGCCCCAGCACTACGCCTACCTGCTGGACGACGAGCACTTCGACCGGGCGTATGCGCTGATCACCGGCCAGGGGCGGGAGCACTGGGCGGATCCTCGGCGAACCCTGCCCGGGGAGATCAACCACGAGCACGACGGCCGAGGGGTGTACCTGCTGGACCCCTCCGGCCACTACCTCGAGCTGATCACCCGCGCGTACCTCTGAGCTCAGGCCTGCTCGGGTGCGCCGATGTTGACCTGCCAGATGATCCCGAACCGGTCGGTGAAGGAGCCGTAGACGTCGCCCCACATCTGCTTCTCCAGGGGCATCGTGATCGAGCCGCCCTCGGAGAGTCTTTCGTAGGCGCTGCGCAGCAGGGTCTCGTCGTCGCCCATGAGCGAGAGGGTGACGTTGGTGCCCTGGACGAAGCCCTCGGGGCTCATGCCCTCGATGACGTCGGAGACGTACAGGCGGATCAGCTCGGTGACCTCGAGCGAGCCGTGCATGATCTTGTCGGCTGCAGGGTTGTCGGCAGGAATGGCTCCGGCCTCGCCGAAGGTCACGAACTGCGGGATCGACCCGAGGGCCTGGCCATAGAACTCGAAGGCCTCGCGGGAGTTCCCCTCGAAGTTGAGGTAAGGGTGCAGGGCTGCGGGCATGGCGTCCTCCTCGACGTCGGCGCGGGTACGATGCCGTGCGCTCAGGAGTGAGCGTAGGTGCCCGGGCCGACGGGCGGAAGACTCAGCAGCAGCTTTCGCCGCCCTCGCTCTCGCCGACCAGTGCGGAGACCGGCTGCTTGCACGCGTCGCCGCGCCACGCCTCGAGGCCCTCGCGGAGTGCGAACACGGCGATCACCAGCGCCGCGACCGCATCGGCCCAGGCCCACCCCAACAGGGAGTTCGCGACCAGCCCCAGCAGCACGGCCGCGGAGAGGTAGGAGCAGATCAGGGTCTGCTTCGAGTCGGCGATCGCGCTCGCCGAGCCCAGCTCCCGCCCCGTGCGGCGCTCGAACCAGGACAGCACCGGCATGATCACGACGCTCACCGCGGCCAGGGCGATGCCCACGGGCGAGTGGTCGGGATCGGCCGCGCCGAGCAGCGAGCGCAGCGCGTCGACCGTGACGAAAGCGGCCAGACCGAAGAACGAGATCGCGATGACCTTCAGGGCGACCTTCTCGCGACGGTGCGGGTCGGGGCCGGCGAACTGCCAGGCCACGGCCGCGGCGGAGAGCACCTCCACGATCGAGTCGAGCCCGAACCCGATCAGCGCGGAGGAGGATGCCGCGTGACCGGCGGCCAGGGCGATCACCGCCTCGAGGACGTTGTAGGTGATCGTCGCCGCGACGATCCAGCGGATCCTGCGCTGGAGGAGCAGGCGGCGGGCGGGGGGCGGGGGAGCGGCGGCCGGGATCATGCGCAGGTGCACTCGTCGCCGGAGCAGCAGTCGGGGTCGACGACCAGCACGAGGCGCACGAGGTCGCCGAGGGCTTCGGCGAGGTGCGGGTCGCTCAGTCGGTACCAGGTGTTCCGGCCGTCCTTCACGCCTTCGACCAGTCCGCATCCGCGCAGGCAGGCGAGGTGGTTGGAGAGCTTCTGGCGGGACACCCCGAGGGCATCGGCGAGGTCGGAGGGAAAGGCGGGGGCTTCGCGCAGCGCCAGCAGCACCCGTGCCCGGGTCTCGTCCGAGAGGGCGTAGCCGAGGCGGGCGAGGGAGGCGGTGTGGCTGAGCGTCACGGTCTCGTGCATGGCCCGACAGTACAGCAGACGCTGTACTGATCGTATGTCGGTCGGGTCAGGTCGGGTCGTGTCGAGCCGGCGCAGTCAGCCGCCGAACAGGGTCCCGACGTCGAAGCCGCCGAGCGTCAGGCTGATGCCGGTCGCGGCGACCAGGAAGATCCCGACGAGCCAGCCGATCATCGCGAGCAGGTTCAGGAGGATCCCCCAGGCGGCGCGGCCGCGGGCGAAGGGTTCGCTGCCGCGGGACATGAATCCGAGGATCAGGCCCAGCGCCGGGGCGATCAGCGTCCATCCGGCCAGGAGGGAGAGGATCCCGAGCAGCAGGCTGGCGGTGCCCTTGCCAGTTCCGTGATGGGTGATCGTGCCGTAGGTGGTCAAGGCGATCCCTTCGTTCCGAGGCGGTCCCGCCCGATGTCCCGGGCGAGTACTCTCAGCGTAGGAACGGGGTGGGGGCCGGCGGATCCGCCTGCGGGATGGTCGGGGTCCGACTGGGGGTGGACATCATGGGCTGGCACTGAGCGTGGTCTGGGGCGGTCAGTTACCGGTATGACGCGGGAGGTCCATGGACTCATGGAGAACTCGGCCCACGATCAGCACGTCGCCCTCGCGGCGGCAGACGAGAAGGTGCCGTGGTCGGCGCACCAGACCGCCTTGAGAATGGCCGCGACTTCGCGCGAGATGCCAGACGAACACCCCGTGGCCGAGTTCGGGACGGTAGAGGTTGAGGTCGAAGGTCTGCGCCGATGCGTCGCGGATCGCGGCGGCCAGCAGCGCTTCATATCGCTCCCGTGCCTGCGCGCCGAAGCTCTGCTCGGATCGAGCGAGAACTTGGACGATGTCCTGCTGCGCGGACTCGGTGATCCGGAAGTTGACCATCACCCCATGCTCGGGGACTCGGCGCCGGGTTCCCCGAGCTGTGCGATCAGGCCGTCGAGGGTGGAGTCGTCGACGTCACGGAAGCGGCCCGCCGCGACGTCGGCCCAGCCTCTGTCGGCAGCTGCACGAAACGCGGCGAGGCGTGCTGCGTCTTCTGCATCCCGTTGCTCGAGCAGGCGAAGGCCGGCACGGAGGACCTCGCTGGCGTTCTGATATCGCCCTGAGGTCACAAGGGAGTTCACGAGCTCGTGCTGATGGTCGCTGAGGACGACATTCCGAGTTGCCATGGCGTTTCCTTCCGTTGGCGCTTTATGCCAATTATCCCTCCTGGTGGCTATTCACGCCAGGGCGCGCCCGGTCCACGCTCAGGCTTCGGTCACCGAAAAACCGAGGGTGGGGCCCACGGGTCGAGATCGAACAGATCCCCGCGCCCTAGCCTGTCCCCATGCGCAGATGGCAGATCGACTCCCTTGCCGAGCTCCGTCGGAGTTACCCGGACGCCGAGGTGACGCCGTACGGATCGGTCCTGGAACCGACCCTCCTGGACTCCTGGAGCGACCTCGATGTCGCCATCCGCATCACCTCGGTCGTAGATCTCGAGTCGGTGCTCGGCACCCGGATCTGGGCATCCCAGGCGGCGCGCGACGCCGGCTGGCAGGTGATCCGCCTCGTGCTCGACGACGGCCGGCGGGTCGACCTCAAGATCGCCGGCGCCGAGGCGGAGGTTCCGGCCCCGGCCTCCGACAATCAGATCCGGTTCGACGCGGCGCTCGCCGCCGCGCGGTTCGGACGCGGGAACGATCTGATCGGTCTCCACCTGGTCCTCGGGATCCTCCGCGAGTCCCTCGTGCATCGGATGGTTGCTGCGGATCGCCAAGAAGAACGCATCCACCATCGACATGCCACAGCGCAGGACGCGCACGCCGCCGACCTCGCTGCCCTGCTGCGCGCGCCTCTCGGGCCGACGACGGCTCGAGGGGCGTACGAGCTCTACGGCGCGAGCCGAGCCGAGGTCGACCCGGATTTCGTCGCGGCGCCCGGGGGTCTGGAGGCCGTGATCGCTCGGGGTACTGAGGACGGCGGGGAGGGTCTGGTCACCCAGATAGATATCGAGCTCGCATGAGCGCCAAGGCCAGGCCCTACGAAACCGCAGGTGTCCTGGCCTTGTCTCCCGGTCTCCCAGCGGGAGGCGGCTACATCGTTAGACCTCCCGACGAGGAGTTGAGTCAATGCCCTCTGACTCCATGACCAGCTCGAGCACCTCGAGAGTGGACGGCGCCTGCACGGTCGGCGGTGCGTCGAGCTCCCAGGCTTGACCGTGGCTCACCCATCCGGTGCGGCACCCGGCCGCCTGACCGCCCTGGATGTCTGCGGTGGCGCGGTCCCCGACCATCCAGCGGACGCCGTCGCTCTCGAACCCGTCCAGCGCGGCCGTGAAGATCTCCGGGGCAGGCTTCTTCGCGCCGACGGCTTCCGAGATCACCACCCGGTCCACACGGCCTTCGAGGCCGCTCACCTGCATCTTCCGAGACTGCTCGGCGACGAGTCCGTTGGTCACGACGATCAGCGTCCATCCCCGATCGCGCAGCTCGGCGAGCTTCTCGAGCAGGCAGTCGTAGCACCGCACGGACCCGGCATGGCCGTGTAGCAGGGTCTGGATGAGCTCGTCGCGGGTCGAGGTCAGGTCGAGCCGCTCGAGCAGTCCGTCGGCGAGGATCGCCCGATGCGTGTAGCCGTGGCCGTCGGTCTCGAGCAGCCAGCGGAGATCGTCCTCCGTGCCTCCCTGGGCGGCGATGAACTCCTCGGCCCAGGCGGCGAAGGCACCGTCACGATCCACCAGCGTGTTGTCGAGGTCCAGGAGCAGCAGCATCGGGCGAGCCTAGCCGGGGAGGGGCGCCGGGAAGGTGCGTCGGCCCGCTTCGCGCATCGCGACGAGGCGGCTGCGCCAGCGGGTGGGCCATCCCTGAACCACCCAGGTCGCATGGGGCTCGTGGCCGTGGGCGCCGAGCCATTCGACCTCGTCGATGGCCTGCTCATGGCGCGATACCGCAACCTCGACGACGTCGATCGGGGCGTGCCAGCCGTAGCCGTCGAGGAGCGCTCGGGCGCGGGCTCGTCGACGCTCGGCCTCGTCCTGCGGGAGTGGGGCGTCGTCGGGGTCGACGTCGACGGGAGTGACCCAGAGCAGCGCATAGGCGAGGTCCTCGGCAGGGTCGCCCGGCCGCGCGGCATCCCAGTCGAAGAGCCCGACGGCGATGCCGTCCCGCCAGGCGACGTTCCCCGGCTTGGGATCCCCGTGGCAGATGGTGGTGCTCGGGGTGCTCGGGACCGACCAGACGGCGTCCGCCGGAGGGACCCACGTGCGCGTCGCCTCGTGCACGGCGCGCAGCAGCCGGCCCAGGGAGCGGGCGGCGTCAGGGGAGAGACCATCAGGCCAGGCCTCGTCACGCGCGATCCCGGGCACGAGGCTCACGTGCTCGAAACGGTCATCGAGGCCCAGCGGCCGGGGCACCGGGAGGCCCTGCGCCCCCAGATGCTCCAGCAGGGAGTGGATAGTCGGCGTCCAGGGCTTGCGCGGTCGGCGCACCGTGGTGCCGTCGATGCGGATCTCGCGAGGTCCTGCCATCATGCGGGGATCGCCGACGGGGTCCGCTCGGTGAGCTGGCCGATCGTCGCCTCGTCGACTTCGACTCCGGCAGCCTCGAGGGCCAGGATCGCCGCTCCGCCGAGGGGGTCGAGCTGTGAGGGGACCAGGTCGAGGGCGCTCGGTTCGGCCTCGACCAACATGCGGTCGAGGCGGTCGCGGAAGCTCGGAGCGTCCGCGAGGGAGCCCGTGCAGGCCACAGGGACCGGTCGGGGCCCGGCCACAGGGGCGAGCAGGCGCACACCGCGCGCGGTGCGGGCGGCCAGGTCGGTCAGGGCTCGGTCGGCGAGGGCGGACTGCTCGCCCATCGCCGTGACCTGGGGCGCGAAGTCCCCGTAAGACCGTTTGATGGTGTTGCGATGGGTCGAGGAGCGGGCGAGGACGGCCTCGTGCAGCGACGGGACGTCAGCCACGCCGAAATGCTCAAGAGCCGCCGGCACCAGCGGATCCGTCGGGGAGCAGTCGTTCATCAGGATCTGCTGGACGACGTCGTACACGAGGTGCCGTGCGGCCCCGGCGTAGTGCTCGAGCTGACCGCTCTCCGTCTCGACGCCCTCCTCGTCGATCGCGAGGATCATCGACCCGGTGCCGGCGACCACCACGATGCCCGGCCGGCCTGACAGCGCGCCGCGATGGGCGATCACGGCGTCGTTCACGACGATCTTCGGGCAGGTCAGACCCGGTGCATCGACCAGGGCGGCCGTGCGGTCGTTGTCCCCGTCGCTCTGGTTGGAGCCGGTGCGCTCGAATCCGGCGATGCCGGCCGCGAGGGCCACGGCGCCCGCCGGGTCGAGCCCGCCGGACTCGAGTGCCTGCGCGATGGTGCCGCGGATGTTCTCGAGCGCGTCGTCGTTGTGGCTCGGGTTCCCGCCCCTGCCGACGGCCGCGGCAAGGCGCGTCCCGTCCAGCGCGAAGCAGCCCACGCGCGTGTGCGTGCCGCCCGCGTCGATGCCGATCACGAACTCGTGCTGCGGGGTCGTCGAGGTCATGACCGTGAACCTAGCAGCGGCCGGTCCACGCCACTGTTACTCTTCCTGCTCGTGTCGTCGCGAGCGAAGGAGCTGCGTCCGATGGGCTCGACCCTCCGCACCACTCGCACTTCCCGCACCTCCTCCCCGAGCGGTCTTCTGCTGAACCTGCAGGACCACGCCGTGGGCGTGGACGGTGACGGGCTGCGATGCTCCTGGATCGTCCCGATGCTGGGCGATGCGCTCCAGCGCGCCTATCGCGTGCAGATCGCCGAGGACCCGTCCTGCGCCGAGCCGCTCTGGGACTCCGGCCGGGTGCTCTCGGCGGACTCCACCGGTGTGCTGATCCACGAAGTGGGGCTGGAGGCCTCGACCCCGTACTGGTGGCGCGTGCAGGTCGACACCTCGGAGAGCGGCGACTGGTCCCTCGCCGCACCCTTCACGACGGCCCCGTGCACGGCAGGCCCCTCCACAATGGACCCGGCCCTGTGGCCGGCGACCCCGATCTGGGCAGGGGAGCACACTGACTGGGCGTCGCTGCGCACCGAGATCGACCTGCCGCCGACGCCGATCCGCGCGGCCTTCGTGGAGGCCGTGGGTCTGTCGCCGGAGGGTGGCCCCGGCGAGGACGGGCCCCGCGGCGGGCGCCAGCATGTCTACAAGCTCTGGGTGAACGACCAGGTCACGGGCTTCGGCAGCGTGCGCAGCCAGGATGAGCACCCGAGGTTGCACACCCACCACCTCACCGACGTGCTGCACCCGGGACGCAACGCCCTCGCGGCACTCGCCTGGGCGCAGGACGGCCGCCAGTTCGCCGCCCGCCTTGTCGTGGTGCTCGACGACGGCACCCGGATCGAGCACGTGACGACGCCCGAGACCTGGCGCGCGCTGCCCGGTGATCACCTGCTGCCGGGGGAGCGGAGCATCGGGGGCGGCTGGTTCCACGCTCCCGCGGAGGACTGGGATCTGCGCGAGGAGCCCGTCGGATGGACCTCGCCCGGGTTCGACGACACGGGCTGGGCGGCGGCGTCGGCCGCTCCGGCGCTGCCCGCGGAGCCGGCCCCGGCGATCGTGAGTCTCGGGCAGGCCGACGGGGACCCGGCTCCGCTGGAGCCCGTCGGCCCCGGGGCCTGGCGGTTCGACCTGGGCCGGGAGATCGTCGGCGGACTGCGCCTGCGAGCCCGGGCGAGCGACGGGGCCCGGATCGAGGTGCGCCTGGGCGAGCAGCGCGACGCCGACGGGCGGGTGATCTCCTCGATGCCCACTGGGAACGTCTACGAGGAGACGTGGACCCTGCGCGACGGCGAGCAGGAGGTCGAGCACTGGGGGTATCGCGCCTTCCGCTACGGCGAGCTGCGCGTGCTCGGGGGCGAGGCCGAGGACCTGCAGGTCACACCGACGATCCTGAGCAGCGTGACGGCGCGTGGCGAGGAGACCGGGCCCACCGAGAGGGCCGGGCACTCCGGCGCATTCGCGTCGTCGGACCCGGATCTGGACCGCGTGCACGAGCTGTGCCGCTACTCGATCGAGGCCACCACCCTGGATCTCTATCTCGACACCCCCTCGCGCGAGCGCGGGCCTTACGAGGGCGATACCTACGTCAACCAGCTCTCCCAGTACGCCTGCGCGCGCAGCTTCGCGCTGGCCCGCGTCTCGAACCAATACCTGACGCGCCGGCCCACCTGGCCGGCCGAGTACCACCTGATGCCCGTGCTCGTGGCCTGGGAGGACTACCTCGCCACCGGGGACGACGCCCAGCTGCGCTCCGATGTGGACCTGTGGCAGCAGGCGAACTACGACCGCCACCTCGGGGCCGACGCTCTGCTGCACAAAGCCCCCGGCTCCTCGAGCGCCTGGGACGCCGACCTCGTGGACTGGCCGCAGACCTGCCGCGACGACTACGAGTTCACCGAGGTGAACACCGTGCTGAACGCCTTCCAGGCCGCGGCGCACCAGGCGCTCGCGACGATCTGCACCGTGCTGGACCGCGGGAGCGAGGCGGAGCATCACGCGGCGCTCGCCGCCCGGATGCTCGCGGGGATCGAGGCGCACCTGGTGCGGGAGGACGGCATCTACCGCGACGGCCTCGGCAGCGAGCATTCCGCGCAGCACGCCACCGCGATCCCGGTCGCGCTGGGTCTCGCGCCGGCATCCCGCCACGAGGCGCTCGGCGAGGCCATGGCGGCCGGCGGGATGCGGATGAGCGTGTACGGGGCGCAGTTCCTGCTGGATGCGCTGTTCGCCCTGGGAAGGGCCGACGAGGCGCACGCCCTGATGACCTCCCGGGGGCAGCGCGGCTGGCTGCATCAGCTCGATGACCTGGGCACGAGCATCGTCCCCGAGGCCTGGGACCCCTCGCTCAAACCCAACATGACCTACTCCCACGCGTGGGGCACCGCGCCCGTGAACGCCATCGCCCGCTGGGTGCTCGGGGTGCGCGTGGTGGCTCCCGGCGCCGCACGGCTCGAGATCACCCCGCAGCCCGGGCCGCTGGCGTGGATGGAGGGCACGGTGCCCACGATCCGCGGCGACGTGCACGTGCGCTACGACCGGGCGGAGAACCTGCTCGAGGTGCGCATCCCCGCGAACACGACCGCACGGGTGCGACGCGGCGACATCGACGTGGAGGTCGGCCCAGGGAGCACCACCCTGACATCGACGTGACCGCGCAATGCCACCGTCGGGGTGGCGGTGATCCCGTAAGCGTGACGAAGTTGGGGGAATGGGCGCTTGATTCCCCCAACTTTGCCCCGTTCGTGACGCTCGTTCGGGTCAACTCCGGGTGGACTCGGGGCTCTCCCCGTCGAGCGGCTTCATCATCCACCGGGCCGGGTCGGCGACGTGGTGCACCTGGTGCGCATCGTCGATCCACGTGTACCGGTCGAGATAGTCCCGCCCGGTATCGACGTAGCCGAGTCGCAGGTAGAGGCGCATCGGGCCGGAGTCGTCGACCCCCAGCCCGAGTTCGTGGTGACCGCGTGCTCTCGCCTCCTCCTCGAGCAGACCGAGCATCTGCGTCCCGATCCCCTGGGACTGGAGGCGTTCTGGCCATACCTGCAGGCCGTTGACCTCGGGGCAGCGCGGCACCTCGGTCGCCGCGCATCCGGACCACCGGATCTCGCAGGAGCCGACAAAGGTGTCCGGGTCCTGTCGGCAGGCAGCTAGGAAGTATGTGCTGGTGCCGGCCTCCTGGTGGGAGAACCTCTTCGCATGGGTCCGGCTGTTGCCCGTGGGCGCCCAGGCCTCCAGGGCGGGCAGGTCGGCGGCGGTGCACGGGTGGAGGGCGACGTCGCAGGTCTGCATGCGGTTCATCGTCCGGGATCCATCGCGGCGGGGCCAGGCAATATCCGGTTACTCCGGGATTCGTCCGGCGACGGACGTCGGGGTCGGGCGTGGTCGTCCTCGGCCTCCGGACGACGGCCCTGGTGCCCCGCGGTGACCAGCAGTACGCTCTGGTCGCCACGCACCCCATTCCGGGTGCCCCGTCGAAGAAGGCGCCATGCACGTCCGCCAGTTCCAGGACATCGGCCGCGACGACATCGCCGAGGTGGGCGGCAAGACCGCGAACCTCGGCGAGCTCACCCGGGCGGGGCTCCCGGTACCCCCGGGCTTCGTGCTCACCACCGGCGCCTACCGACGATTCGTCGAGGTCGCGGGGATCCGGGAGCACCTGTTGGATCGGGTGCGCGACCTCGACCCGGAGGACACCGAGGCCGCCGACCACGCCGCGCAGGCCATCGCCGAGCTGTTCACGGGCACGGAGATCCCGGAGGATCTGCGCCGCGAGCTCCTCACGGCACGAGCTGGTCTCGGGGACACCCCCGTGGCGGTCCGCTCCTCCGCCACGGCCGAGGACCTCGAGGACGCGAGCTTCGCGGGCCAGCAGGAGACGTTCCTGCACGTGGTCGGTGACGCGCACCTGTTCGAGGCGGTGCGCGGATGTTGGGCCTCCCTGTGGTCCGCCCGCGCCCTCGCCTATCGCGCACGGCGCGGCATCGACCCGGCCGACGTCGCGCTCGCCGTCGTCATCCAGGAGATGGTGCCGGCGGACGCCGCCGGGGTGCTGTTCACCGCCGATCCCGCCACCGGGCGCCGCACGGAGACCGTGATCAGCGCGGCCTGGGGGCTCGGCGAGGCCGTGGTCGCCGGAATGGTCGACACCGCTCGCGGCCGCATCGCCTCGCGCACCACGGCGGACAAGGCCGTGATGGTGGTCCCCGCCGAGCACGGCACCACCACGGTGGAGGTTCCGTCGCAGCGTCGCCGCGTCCCCGTGCTCAGCGACGCGCAGGCGCTCGACCTCGCCCGCTGGGGCACCCGGATCGCCACGCACTACGGAGCGCCGCAGGATGTGGAATGGGCGCTGGTGGGCACCGGATTCGTCATCACCCAGGCGCGTCCCATCGTCGCCCTGCCGGAACCGGCCGGCCCCGCGCCCGAGAGCTGGGAGGTGCCGCACCGGCATGCCGGCTACTTCCGGGCGAGCATCGTCGAGCAGATGCCCGACCCGCTCACGCCGCTGTTCGCGGACCTCACCGCCGCGCACGTCATCGAGGCGATGATCTCGACGATCACCGACGCCTCCGGCCGCGACGATGTGTTCACCGACCGCGGCGTCGAGTTCGTGACCATCAACGGCTACGCCTACTACTGCTACGCCAACACCACTATGGCGGCGATCTCCGCGAAGTCCGTGCTGTTCGTGCCGCGACTGCTCGGCAAGGGCATCGGCGGGCCGCGGTACTGGCGCGAGACCGCGCTGCCGCAGTATCAGCGAGTCGTCGAGCAGGAGACGGCCGGCGACGTCGCGGACCGGCCGGCGGGCGAGCTGCTCGCCTCCGCAGAGCGCCTGGTCACGGAAGGATTCGCGTACTAAACGTCGGTGCAGACGGTGATCCCACCGGTGGTGATCGCCGAATCCGTCTACACCGCGTTCTGCCGACGGGTCGCGAAGCCCGGCGACCCGAGCCCGGAGACGCTGCTGTTCGGCTACGAGAGCGCACCGATCCGCGCCGAGGAGTCGCTCTACGGCCTGGCCCGCTGGGCTCGCGAGAGGGAGGGGCTGGCGCAGGCGCTCACGGCCTCGGAGACCGTTCTCGAACAGCGACCCGACGGGGTCGACGACGCGGTGTCGCAGGAGTGGCGCGAGCGCTTCGCGGCGCACCTGGCGGAGCACGGCCACGCGATCTACACGCTGGACGTCGTCCAGCCCGTCGCCGCCGATGCCCCGGAGCTGCTGTGGGACGTGCTGCGAATGTACCTGCGCGGCGAGTGCACCGATCCGGGGGTTCGGCGCGCGGCCGCCGTCCGGGCCCGCGAGGAGGGCGCCGACCGGATCCGGGCGCACCTGCGCAGGCCGCTGCGGCGGGTCTTCGATCGCCCGCTGCGTCGGGCCCAGGAGCTCACCCCGATCCGGGAGGATGCCCTGGCCGGAGTGGGGCTGGGCTGGCCCGCGGCCCGTCGGGCCCTACGCGAGCTCGGGCGTCGCCTCACGGCCGCCGGGGCTCTCGATGCGGCCGACGACGTGTTCTGGCTGCGCCGCGACGAGCTCGTCGACCTCGCCGAACAGCTCGACGGCTCCGGACAGCTCGACCTCGCCGGACACCCCGACGGCTCCGGACAGCTCGACCTCGCCGGACACCCCGACGGCGACGGACAGTTCGATGGCGGCGGTCGCCGACTGCCCACACGGGCCGGCCTCGTCGAGGAGCGGCGTGTGATCTGGCGCGGCCAGAAGCTCGCCACCCCGCCCCAGCTGCTGCCCCAGCGCTCCGTGTGGCGGGCCTTCGACCGCTTCATGCCCTCGGCCGGAGAGGGCGGGGACGGCGAGGTGCTCACCGGGATCGGCGGCAGCGGAGGCGCCGTCACCGCGACCGTGCGCGTGCTGAGCGGACCCGAGCAGTTCCGCGACTTCCGGCCCGGTGAGATCCTCGTCGCCGCGATCACCACCCCGGCCTGGACCCCGCTGTTCGCCATGGCCGCCGGCGTGGTGACCGACGTGGGCGGTCCGCTCAGCCACAGCTCGATCGTGGCTCGCGAGCACGGCATCCCTGCTGTGCTCGGCACTGGCACGGCGACCCGGCGCCTGCGCACCGGCCAGCGGGTCACTCTCGACGGATCCGCCGGAACGGTGCGCCTCGCGGACGAGGAGGACTACGGTGACGAGGACGATGGTGACGACGGAGCGACGGGGCCCGCCGCCGCCCGTATATGACGACCCCGACGGGCTTCCGAGCTGGCTGCTCCCCGGTCGAGCCGGCGGCTCCCGACGAAAGGCACGTCATGACCGATCCCGCACAGCTCCTCGCCGCCGCCCATCACGTGCTGCTGCACAACTGGCCCTCGACCGATGTGCCGCACACCCTCGCCCGCGCCGGCTTCGCCGTGACCGTCTTCGGCGGCCCCGCGCCCGACGACGTCTCGGTGACCGAGCTGGTCGACGGACAGATCCTCGACCGCTGGACTGGGGTGAGGCCGGAATCGGCCGACGTCCTGTACGTCTACCCCTGGCCCGGTTTCGAGCTCGAGCGGGATCTGCCGGACGTGGCCCGCACCGCCCGCGAGCTCGGCGCCGGCACGCTCTGGTTCCAATCGGCCCTCACCGAGGACGGGTCGCAGGACGACCACGGTACCTGGGTTCCCGAGGACGACGCCGCACGGATCGACGAGATCGGGGAGGCCGAGGGCCTCAGCGTCGTTCGCGATGCCTACATCGCCGACGTTGCGCGGGAACTCGGGGCAGGACGCGGCTGACCGGAATCGGCCTCGAGCGAGGAGGACCCGGGGTGGTGCATCCACTGGCGCATAGCGTGCAGGCATGCCACTGGGGGAGCTGGCTGCGCGTATGACGCCAGTGGATGCGTTGCCCTCAGCGTCACCCTGGGTCACCACGGGTCACCCTGGGTCACCCTGGGTCACCACGGGTCACCAGGAACGGATCCGGGCCATCTCGTGCGACGACGCCGGGGTCACCAGGCGTAGGCCTCCGGGGCTGGCCCGCCGGGACCGGGGAAGATCTCGTCGAGCGTTGCGAGGTCCTCGTCGGACAGCGTGATGTCGACGGCGTCGATCGCCGAGTCCAGCTGCTCCATCGTGCGCGGGCCGATGATCGGGCCGAGCACGCCGGGCCGGTGCAGCAGCCACGCGAGGGCCGCCTGGCCGGGTGCCAGATCGCGCTCCGCGCAGAACGCCTCCCAGCGGTCCAGCTGCGCGGTGAGGTCAGCCGGGTTGTGGCGGCGGTCGGCGGTGCCGCGGCGCACGCCCGTCTCCGAGCGACCGCCGAGCTTGCCACCGGAGAGCGGTGACCAGGCGATGACGCCCATCCCGTAGTGCTCCGCGGCGGGGAGCACCTCGAGCTCGATGTCGCGGGTGAACAGGTTGTACAGCGACTGCTCGGAGACCAGGCCCAGCGAGTGGCGGGCGCGGGCGGCCTCGTTCGCCTGGGCGAGGTGCCAGCCGGCGAAGTTCGAGGAGCCCACGTAGGTGATCTTCCCCTGGGCGACCAGCAGCTCCATGGCCTGCCAGATCTCCTCCCACGGGGCGGAGCGGTCCACGTGATGCATCTGGTAGAGGTCGATGTGGTCGGTCTGCAGGCGGCGCAGGGACGCGTCGACCGCGCGGCGGATGTTCAGCGCCGAGAGCCCGCGGTCGTTCTTGCCCGGGCCCATCTCGCCGAACACCTTGGTCGCGAGCACAATCTCCTCGCGGCGGCCGCGGGAGGCCAGCCAGCGGCCGATGATCTCCTCGGTCCAGCCGCGACGATCCGCGCCGCCGTAGCCGTTGGCCGTGTCGAAGAAGGTCGCGCCCTGGTCGAGGGCGCGGTCCATGATCGCGAAGGCATCCTCCTCCGCGGTGTGCGGGCCGAAGTTCATGGTGCCGAGGACGAGCCGGGAGACGGTCGCTCCGGTGCGTCCGAGCTGGGAGTACTGCATCGTGATGAGCTCCTCGTGTCGTGGTGTCCCCGCGCCAGGAGCCCGGGGTCCGCCGCCGGAAAGCGTACGTCCGCCGGCGAGCCGTGACCAGGGGAGCTCAGCGCCAGGCCGCGGTGATCTCCGCGACGTGGTCGGCCAGGGCGGCCTGCAGCAGCGGCCCGAAGCTGACCCGATGCACGCCGAGCTCCGTGAGCCGCGCGAGGTCGAGTCCCTCCGGGATCGCGCCGTTCACCGGGTGGGCGGTGACGTTCAGCGGGGTGCTGACCGCGGCGAGCAGTGCTTCGAGCGTCGCGACGTCGGGGACGCCGACGGGGTACAGCGAGTCGGCGCCGGCGGCCTCGAGCAGGGTCAGGCGGGTGATCGCCTCGGCCAGCCGGTCGGGGATCTCCTCCTTGGTCTTGAACACGTCGGTGCGCCCGTTGATGACCAGGTGCACTCCGGACGTATCGGCCGCCCGGCGGATCCCGGCGATGTAGTCGGCGTGCTCCTGCGCCCCGCGCAGCCTGCCCTCGGAGTGCACGGTGTCCTCGATGTTGACGCCGACGGCTCCCGCGTCCAGCACGCGGTCGACGAGCTCGGCGGCAGCGGTGTCGTAGCCGGATTCCACATCGGCGGAGACCGGGACGTCGACCGCGCGGGTGACACGGGCGATGCCTGCGAGGGCATCCTCGAGGCTCATGTCCTCACCATCACCGGCCCCTACGGAGTTCGCGACGGGATGGCTGCCGACGGTCAGCGCTTCGAAGCCGGCGGAGACCGCAGCCTGGGCGGACCAGGCGTCCCACACAGTAGGAAGCACCACCGGGGTGGACCGGTGGTGCAAGGCGAGAAGGGCTTCGGCGCGTTCGCTCAAGGAGGTCATGGGCCCATCACACTCGGGTTCCGTGACCTGGTCAAGGAATCGGGCGCCGGGCCGACATCGACACCCCGTCGTCGCGGTGGGCCGACTCGTCCGTTCAGCGGTCGTACACGTCGCGGCGGTGTCCGAGCGTGACGACGACGACGAGCAGGCGAGTGTCTTCGACGGTGTAGATGATGCGGTAGGCGCCGACGCGTATGCGCAAGCCATCTCGACCCTGTAACGCCTTCGCGCCCGGGGGTCGGGGTTCGGCGGCGAGCAGTGCGATCGCGCCCTGAATGCGGCGACGATCCTGGTGGTCGATGCACTTCAGCGCGCGCAACGCCGCGGGGCGTACCTCGATCTCGTAGGGCACGTAGTCACCACCCGAGATCGCTCTTGACCTGCTCCCAGGGGATGTTCGGTCCCTCCTCGGCCATGGCCGCGTCGAAGGCTCGGGCGTCCTCGGACTCCTCGGCGGCGTCCTTGAGCCGTTCGTACTCCGCTGGACTGAGAACGACCGCCTGGACCTCGCCTCGACGCTCGACGAGGACCGCCTCATGCTGGGCGGTCTCGATGACGGCTGCGAAGCTCTTGCGTGCGTCGGAAGCGCTGATGGTCGACATGTTCTGATTGTACATTTGGACCGACGAAACGTACATGACCTGTGTGGCAAGAGCCTTCCGGACACGCCCTGGACGACATCGCGTACCGCCTCTCGATCTATCGGCCGAGCACGGCTAGAGCTGCATGCTGCTGCGAGGAGCGTCGTACAGCGCGAGCTCGTCGGCCGTCGGAACCTCGAACGCCGCTCTGTAGGCGGCGAGGTGCTCCCGGGTGATCGGCGGGTCCTCCGCGGCGCGAGCGCTGATGCGTCGCCACAGCTCGTCGTCGTCGGCGTCCAGGACGAGGAGTTCGACGCGGGCGCCGAGCGCTCGGGCGCCCTCGCGCAGGCGGTCGCGCTCCTCGCGCCCCCAGGTGCCCCACTCGATGACCACGTCCACTCGCTCCTGGAGCAGCTCCTGAGCGATCCGCCACTGCAGCTGTTCGATGCGCTCGCGCAGGCTCTCGTCCCACTGCGAGCTGCCCAGCCGGGACATCCAGTCGTCGGGGCTGAACCGCGCCGCCCCGGTGGCCTCGACGATCTGGTTTGCGGCGGTGGTCTTCCCGGTGCCGGGGAGCCCGCAGATGATCGTGAGCGTGGGGGGAGCTGCTTCCGGCCTGCGGCGATGGGTCATGAGCACTCGTACCTGGTCGAGCCAGCCGATGCCCAGCAGCTGCCCGTCCGGCAGGGAGTCCTCGTGGTCCCAGCGCCAGGTCGTCACCAGGGCGCGGGACAGGATCCGGCAGTCCTCGAGCAGCTCGAGGTCGACGTTCGGGTAGTTCGCCGCGACCGGCGCCGGCGCGTGGGCGAGGTCGAACTCGACCGGCCCTAGGCAGCAGGTCTCGAGGTCGATGAACAGCGGCCCTCCCACGGCGTCGAGCACATTGCCCGGATGGGGTTCCCCGTGAAGCACCTGCTGGGGCCCGCGCTGACTCACCTCCTCGCCGAGGCTCTGCAGGGTCCCGCGCAGGAACACACGGTCGGCCTCGGGGAGGCGCGGGGTGCGCACCGGGTCGTCGACGAGGGCGAGCGCCTCGGCGACCCGGTCTCCCACTGGCGAGACGTCGAGATCTGCGGCGCGCATCGCGGCATGCAGGCGGGCGAGGGCGCTCGCGTACTCGGCCGCGGGGAGCGCCCGGTCCTCGTGCGGTGCGTAGTGGGTCCACAGGGTGATCTCGAAGCCGTCGCGCGAGTGCACCTGCGGGGGAGTGCGCGGATCGAGTCGGCCGACGGGCGCCCCCGCCGCCGCCAGTCGCAGCACCCGATCCACCTCGATCCGCGCCCCGGTGTGATCAGCGGGCGCGATGCGGGCGACGAGATCGCAGGGCAGTACCCGCACGGTGAGCCGGTTGGAGTCCTGGAGGTCGACGATCTCGTCGGCCTCGAGCCCGAGGGATCGCACCACCTCCATCGCGGCGAGACGGGCGCGGGCTGCCGCGTGAGGATGCATCCGGCTGACGCTAGAGCGGTGGGCGCACGCGCGCAACGCCTTACTCGCTTCCGGTCTCGATCCAGATGTTCGCGGGGTCGCTAGTGCCGCAGACGGTCGGCGAACTCGGCAGAGCCTGCAGGGATCAGCCCGGCGGGGAGCGGAGTTGGCGCAGGACCGCCTGGCACGGGGATTCCGACGATCGCGGTCCAGGTGTCCTGCGGGTGGGGTGCGGGGCCGGGCACGTCGCGCATCATCGCGGACTCCAGCTCCTCGGTGGCGTGCGAGTCGATCAGCAGCACGTCGCCGTCGGCGCTGCGGTCGATGACCGCGGCAAGGCAGGCCTCCATGTCCTCCCGTGCCGTCCGTCCCTCGTGCGGCGTGGACTGAAGGGTGATCTCGATGCCTCCGTCGGGCTCGGGCGGCCAGGCCAGGGCCTGGGCGACGATCACGCCGTCGCGCTCCAGCGCCACGCTGCGATCGGGGTCGAAGCTGCCCTCACCGCCCGGCACGAAGTCCGGGGCGTTCTCTGCTCGCAGCTCCGTCGGGGCAGCCGCCGGGGACCAGCGGGCGTGCTGCGCGGTGTAGTGCTCGACGTACAGATCGAGCATCTCCTCGCGGCGTGCGTCGACCACGCGGCCGGCGTGAAGGCCGTCGCTCGTCGTGCGATGCTCCGCAGCCCAGGCGCGCATCGCATCATCGACCACGTAGCGCCAGGGTGGCATGAGCTGCACGAGCACGCCGCCGTGGCGGGCGCAAAGGTCCAGCAGCTCCGGCTCGTGGGCCGCCGGCTTCAGCCGCAGCGGCAGGGTCGAGACCGCGATCTGGGCCTCGAGCAGCACGTCGGCGACCTCGTCCCACGGCTCGCCGTCCAGGACCTCGAGCACGAGCGAGCGGGAGTCGGGATGGAAGCTGTTGTCGATGCCGCGACAGTGCCCGAGCAGACGGCCCGCCGAGTCGGTGGCGACCACCGAGCGGCAGTTGTCACCCTCCCGCCAGCGATCCGGGAGCAGATCCTCGAAAGCAGGGTCCGCGGAGTCGGCCGGCGTGGCAGGTCGGGTGGTCAGGGTGGGCATGGGCTCAGGGTATCGACGCCCCGACCACTACCCTGGCGCGATGGACACTGATGTCAGGCAGCAGCTGGAGGCGATCCCGGGCCCAGCTGGGGAGAGCATCGTGATCCCGCACCCCGTCGGCACGGCGGTCGCGATCCGCAGCATCCGGGACTTTCCGGATCGGGAGCCGGCAGTCAGCTTCGCCGTCGCCGGAACGGTCCTGCAGGACGACGAGGACCTGATCGTCGTGATGACGTCGCCCGGCTCCGACCGTGCCGCCCGCGCCGGCCGACGGACCGGCCCGCGCGGACGCAATGTCGTCGTGACCGGGTGGGACGGCACCCATGATGTCGCCACCTGGGAGGGGCCGACGGTGGTTCGCGTGCATCCGCGCGGGAGCTGCTGGTCGCTCTGGCGCTGGCACGACGGCGAGAACTGGGTCGGGGACTGGTACGGCAACCTCGAATCTCCCTGGCGGCGCAGCGCCGTCGGCTACGACACCCAGGACTGGGCGCTCGATGTGGTCGGCGAGGGAGTCCCGGGCGCTGAGGGACTGGCCGTCCGGTTCAAAGACGAGGACGAGCTGGACTGGTACGTCGAGCAGGGTGCCTTCAGCCCCGAGCGTGCCGCCTACTTCCGGTCCGTCGGCGCGGAGCTCGCGGAGCTGCTTCGTCGCGGAGGGGGTCTGGTCGGCGCCGACTGGTCCCGGTGGATCCCGCCCCGCGATACGTCGCCCGTGCCGCTTCCGGAGGGCTGGCGCCACCTCGCGGACTGAGCAATGCGCGATGATGTCCTGGTGCCGACGGCGACACCTCGCTCGCCACCCCGATCACAGGAGATCCCATGGCCCACTCGCTCGATCCCACCAAGGCGCTGCACACCTGGTCCGTGTTCCGGACCATGGGGCGGTACGTCGCGCCCGGCTCGGCCCCGTCGGGCGTGCTCACGGAGAACACCTCCGGTGGGGGACTGGACCTGCTCGAGCTGCCCGCTCAGCTCGCCGCGCACGGTTTCACGAGCGCACAGCTGTGCCACTTCTACCTGCCCCGCACCGACACCGCCTACCTCACCGAGGTGCGCGCCGCCTTCGACGCGGCCGGCGTGGACATCGAGTGTCTCCTCGTGGACGACGGGGACGTGACCCATCCCGAGCAGGGCGAGGAGCAGCAGCGCTGGCTGTCGGGCTGGATCGGCGTGGCCGAGCAGCTCGGTGCGCCGCGCGTACGGGTCCCCGCCGGGGACCAGGCCCCGACGCCGGAAACGATCGCGCTCAGCGCCCGCCGGCTCCGGGAGCTCGCCGCCGAGCATCCGGACATCCGGGTGATCACCGAGAACTGGAAGTCGCTGCTGATCGATGCGGCGACCACGCGCCAGCTGTTCGACCAGCTGGGCGGCGAGGTCGGCTTCCTCATCGACACCGGCAACTGGACGGGTGAGGACAAGTACGACCAGATCGCGCAGGTCGCCGGCATGGCGGAATGCTCGCAGGTCAAGGCCCGCGAATCCTCCCCGGGTGTGCTCGACGCCGAGGACCTCACCCGCGCGCTCACCGTGCTGCGCGACGTCGGCTACGCCGGGCGGATCTCCTACGTCTACGCCGGCAGCGACGACGACGAATGGGCCCGCCTCGACGAGATGCACGAGATCGCCAGCACCGTCACCGGCTGAACGCCGATTCCCGCGCTGCCGAGTGGCCCGAGCCGGGCCAGGGGTAGCGTGGCGGCCATGATCGTGATCGGAAACAGAGGAATCACTCTGATCGTGGGAGTGCTCGTCGTGGCGACGATGCTCGTCGCGTACAGCTCCCTCGTCTCGGGCAATGACAAGGTGACCGTCACTCTGGTCGGGATGCTCATCTCCCTGCTGACCGCGGAGTACCTGAAATCCCGTCTGCGCCGCCAGGCCCTGTCTGACGAGGGTGCTGGCGCGCGCGACGGGGCCGAGCCGGCGAAGTAACGCCGCCCGCTCCGACCGGACCCGACCGGACCGGACTGACCCAGCTCGACCTGGCACGCCCCGCCGTCAGCGGCTCAGGGTCAGATCCGCGGCGGTCGTGCGGTCTGTGCCGTCGTCGGCCGCTGTCGGATCCTGCATCGGCGCAGCCGGATCTGCCGTCGGCCCCGCCGGATCCTGCGCCGACCAGTTCGGTCGACGCAGCCCGATCGCCACGAACATCAGGCACAGCGCGCAGATCCCGGCGACGATCACGAGCCCGCCCGTGTAGGGCAGCACCGGGGTGAGTGCGGCGAGGATCGTGGGCAGCAGGAACCCCAGGTAGGACAGTGAATAGTAGACGCCGGTGATCCCGGCGAGGTCGCGCGGGGTGGCGAGGGACTGGGCGATGATCAGCCCGGCCACGACGCACACCCCGTAGGAGGCGCCCAGCAGCGCGGCGACGCCCACGACCATCACGGGGCTGTGCAGGTCGCTCGCCACGGCGGCGAGGATCATCCCCGCGGTCATCCCGCTCATGCCCACCAGCAGGGCGCGTCCGCGGGTGAGCCGGTTCAGCAGTCCGACGGTGCCCTGCGCGAGGGCGCCGATGCCGAGGGTGAGCACGGTCAGCGCGGTCGCGTAGATCGTGGCCGAGTCCCCGATCCGGTCCTCGACGGTGCTGGGCAGGATCGCGTAGGCGACGCCCGCCGCGGCGAACACCCACGGCGCGGCCGGCAGCACGAGGCGCATGAAGACGGGATGCGCGGCCGAGGGGACCCGCAGGTCATCACGCAGCGAGCCCCGGGCGCGCAGCTCACGCGGCAGGCTCTCCGGGGCGGTGAGCAGCGCGGCCGCCGCGAGCAGGCACAGCAGCAGATGGGCGGCGTAGGGCAGCTGGCCGGGCAGCGGCGCGAACTGGGCGAGGGAGCCGGTCACCCCGGCGCCGATCGCGAAGCCCAGGGTGAGGGTGAGCGAGGACCGCTTCGCGCCGGAGATCGCCGTGGCTGTCGCGTCGTGCGCCGGATCGGACAGCTCCTTGATCCAGCTCGAGCCCACCGACATCCCGACCCCCACGCCGATCCCGGCGAGGACGCGGCCTGCGCACAGCACCACGAAGCTCCCCATCCCGGCCGCGAGCAGGGAGCTGGCGATCATGGCGGCGAGGAGTCCGGCGATGGTGAGGGGCTTGCGCCCGTAGCGGTCCGACAGGGCCGCGGCCAGCAGCATGCCCGGCACGATCCCCAGCACATACATCCCCAGCAGCAGGTTCGCCTGCCACGGGGCGTAGCCGCCGAGCGTCTCGTACACGTGCAGCAGCGGGGTGAAGTGGTTGCCGCCCCAGGCGAGCACGAAGCCGGTGGGGGCGACCCGCAGCCAGGAGGCCACCGGCCTGCGACCGTCGCCGTGGCCCGCGGCGTTGTGCACGGCGCGGCTCACGGCGTGACCTCGTAGTGCTCGTGCCCGGAGGTGAGATGGCGCTCGATGAGCGCACGGAAGGTGTTGGTGTCCTGGCGGCGCACGGCGTCGGCGAGTTCCACGTGCTCACGGTGCAGGGCCGGCAGATCGGCCGACGGGGCCGTCACCGCGAGGCGGGAGAGGCGGTAGAGCCGCGGGGCGAGGGAGCCGATGATCCCCTCGACGACGCTGTTGCCCTCGTGACGGATGATCCGCAGGTGGAAGGCGTGATCGTGGACGGCGAACTCCGCGGGGCGGCCGACGGAGCCGGCCTGCTCGGCGAGGGACTCGTCGAGCGCGGCGAGCAGGCTCGTGCGCAGCTCGTCGTCGCTCACGATCCGGGAGACCGCATGGCTCTCGAGCATCGAGCGCACCGACAGCAGCTCGCGCCGCTCCCGCGCCGTCGGGCTCGTGACCAGCGATCCCTTCTTCGGTACCAGGCGCACGAGGCCCCAGCTCGACAGGGTCAGCATCGCTTCGCGGGTGGGGGTGCGGCTCGCGCCGTGCTGCGCGGCGATCTCGACCTCGGTGAGCAGCTCACCGGGTTCGATGTCGCCGTCGGCGATGCGGCGGGCCACGGAGGCGGCGATGCGATCGGCGAGCGGGCGGCTCGGGGACTCGTCATGCCAGGGCAGTTCGAGGGGGTCCATGAGCTCCACCCTAATGCATGCATCAATGGATGCAAGACGATCGGGGTGTGGCTCGGAACTCTCTCGGGGGTGCCATCGCCCGAGTAGGCGAGGGTTCTGGACGCGCTCGCCCCGCTCGCCCCGCTCGCTCTAGTTGGTCTGGTCGCGCTGGTGCGCCCCGCTCCGGTGGACTAGCATCCTCTAATATTCGACAAGGCGAACATTGTGAAGCAGATGATGCGAAGAAAGATGTGTGAGCATGCGTAGACGATGGTGGACGGCGATGGCGAGCGTCTTGGCGGGGGCCCTCGTGCTCGCCGGCTGCGGGCATGACCCCCGCGGCGAGGAGAGCGGGAAGCCGGTCGTGCTCACCACCTTCACCGTGCTCGCGGACATCGCGCAGAACGTCGCCGGGGACGATCTCGAGGTCGAGTCGATCACCAAGGTGGGCGCCGAGATCCACGGGTACGAACCCACTCCTCGCGACATCGCCAAGGCGTCCCGAGCGGATCTCGTCGTGGACAACGGGCTCGGCCTCGAGCTGTGGTTCGAGCAGTTCATGGAGTCCGTCGACGCACCACACGTCGTCGTCTCGGAGGGGGTGGATGTCCTCGACATCACCGGAGATGCCGATGCCGGGAAGCCGAACCCGCATGCCTGGATGAGCCCGGTGAATGTGCAGATCTACGTGGACAACCTGGTCACTGCGTTCAGCGAGCTCGATCCAGAGCACGCCGAGGAGTATGCGGCTCGCGGTGAGGAGTACAGCGCGCAGCTGCAGGACGTCCAGGACGATCTCGTGGCGGAGCTGGAGACCCTGCCGGAGGCGCATCGGGCCCTGGTCACGTGCGAGGGCGCGTTCTCCTACCTCGCCCGGGACGCCGGGCTGACGGAGCACTACATCTGGCCCGTCAACGCCGAGCAGCAGGCGACGCCGCAGCAGATCGCGTCCGTGATCGACGTCGTCGGCGCCCGCGGGATCCCGGCGGTGTTCTGCGAGTCGACCGTCTCGGACAAGCCGATGCAGCAGGTGGTCGCGGCCACAGGGGCGGACTTCGGAGGCACGCTCTACGTCGACTCCCTGTCCGGGCCCGACGGCCCCGTGCCCACGTACCTCGATCTGCTCCGCCATGATGCGGACACGATCGTCGGCGCGCTCGCCGGGGATCCGGCGTGAGCGCGGCGATCAGCGTGCAGGGCATCGTGGTGCGCTACGGCGAGGTCCTCGCGCTCGACGGGGCGAGCATCGAGGTGCCCGCAGGGAGGGTCACGGGACTGGTGGGTATGAACGGCTCGGGGAAGTCGACCCTGTTCAAGGCGATCATGGGCATGGTGCGGCCGGAGGCCGGGGACGTCCGGATCGAGGGGAAGGACCCCCGCGTCGCCCGCCGGGCCGGCCTGGTCGGCTACGTGCCGCAGAGCGAGGACGTGGACTGGACGTTCCCCGTCTCCGTGCGGGATGTGGTGATGATGGGCCGTTACGGACTGCAGGGTGCCACCCGACGGGTGCGACCCGTCGATCGCCGGGCCGTCCAGGAGGCGCTGGAGCGGGTGGAGCTGGCCGACTTCTCCGCCCGCCAGATCGGTCAGCTCTCCGGGGGTCAGAGGAAGCGGGCGTTCGTGGCCCGGGGCATCGCCCAGCAGGCCCGGGTGCTGCTGCTGGACGAGCCGTTCGCCGGCGTCGACAAGCGCAGCGAGGCCACGATGGTCGCGCTTCTGCGGGGCCTCGCCGCCGAAGGGCGCACGATCCTCATCTCCACCCATGACCTGCACGCCCTGCCGCAGCTCGCCGACGAGACCGTGCTGCTGCAGCGCAGGGTCCTCTTCCACGGCCCGGTCGCCGAGGCCCTCGCTCCCGACCGGCTCGCGGAGGCCTTCGGCCTCGATCCGCTCGGCACCCTCGATCGCCCCGGCACCGCGGATCCGCTCGGCATGTCCGGGACGGGAGGCCCCGCATGAGCCCCCTCGACCTGATCCTCGAGCCCCTGCAGTACGACTTCATGGTGCGGGCCCTCGTGGCGACCGTGGCGGCGGCGATCGTGTGCGCCCTGCTCTCGTGCTGGCTGGTGCTGGTCGGCTGGTCGCTCATGGGGGACGCCGTCTCCCATGCCGTGCTGCCCGGCGTGGTGCTCGCCTACGTGCTCGGTGCCCCGTTCGCGCTCGGTGCACTCATCTTCGGCGTGCTGGCCGTGGTGCTCATCGGGGCGATCCGAGGCACGAGCCGGGTCAAGGAGGACGCCGCGATCGGGATCGTCTTCACCACTCTGTTCGCGCTCGGGCTGGTCCTGATCTCGGTCACGCCCAGCCAGACCGATCTGAACCACATCGTCGTCGGGAACATCCTGGGGGTCGGCACGGGGGACCTGTTCCAGATCTGCCTCCTGGCCGCGGTCGCCTTCGTGGTGCTGGTCCTGAAGCGCCGGGACCTCACGCTCTACGCCTTCGATCCCCTCCACGCCCAGGCGATCGGCCTGTCGCCCCGGGTCCTCGGCGGTGTGCTCCTGGGCGTCCTCGCCCTGACCTCCGTCGTCGCGCTCCAGGTGGTCGGGGTCGTCCTGGTGGTGGCGATGCTCATCGTCCCCGGTGCCACCGCGCATCTGCTCACCGATCGCTTCGGACGGATGCTCCTCCTCGCCCCGTCGATCTCGGTGAGCTCCTCCGTGCTGGGGATCCTCCTCAGCTTCTGGCTCGACGCCGCCTCCGGGGGACTCATCGTGCTGGTCCAGGGCGGGGTGTTCGCCCTCGTCTATCTGCTCGAGCCCCGACGCGGGCTGCTGGGGCGCGGGCTCACCGCCCGTCGGCGCCGCGAGCAGAGGCAGTGCGCCGGGTCGCCCGAGCGAGAAGCTCCCGGTGATGGCGCGGCCGTCCTCCCGCGAGGTTCATGAGATCGCGGGCTGCGCGATGACCGAGACCCAGACGGAGCTCGTCGCGGATCGTCCGAGGGACAGGCCCGCAGCGACCCCGCTGAGGGCCACCTCGATCGCCTCGGAGTACGGAGCCCCGGGGCGCACCTCCAGCTCCGTGCCCACCCCGATGCCCTGCTCGGCGAAGTAGGTGAGCAGGTGGGGGTCGTCGTCGGAGATGCGCTCCACCCTGGCGGTCGACCCGATGGGGACCGCGGCGAGCAGCATCGCATCCGGACGGTCCACGCGACCGTCGGAGGTCGGGATGGGGTCGCCGTGGGGATCGCGGGCGGGGTGTCCCAGGTGCTGGTCGATCCGCTCGATGAGGAAATCGGAGACCGCGTGCTCGAGGTGCTCGGCCTCGTCGTGCACCTGGTCCCAGCTGTACTCGAGGACCTCGACGAGGAACGTCTCGAGCAGACGGTGGCGGCGCACCATGGCCAGCGCGTACTCGTGCCCCAGCGCGCTGAGCGCGATGGCGCCGTAGCGGGTGTGCTCCAGCAGGCCCTGCTCGGTCAGCTTTCGCACCGCGTCCGAGACGGTCGAGAGCCGCACCCCGACGCGCGCGGCCAGCGCGGAGGCGGAGACGGGGTCCGCCGACCATTCCCCGAGGCTCCAGATCGCCTTGAGGTAGTTCTGGGTGCTCGTCGAGAGCGTGGAGACTGACATGCTCGAACGCTAGCAAACGGTGGAGTTCGGTCGGACGAACGTGCTCGTCGGATACGATGCACCGTCGGTGCGACGAACAGGGGATGCTCGATGACGACCTGGTGGCCCTGCGTTCGACTGATCGCCGCGGCGCTCGCGCTCGCTGCGATCCTCCGGCAGCTCTCCCTCGCGATCAGCAATGCCCGCGCGGCGGGAACCGCCTGGGGATCCGATGTGCCGACGGTGGTCGCGAACTTCTTCAGCTACTTCACGATCCTGTCGAACGTGAGCTGCGTGGTCGCGCTCGTGCTCGGAGGTGTGTGGCTGCTGCGCCATCGCCGCGGCACCGCGGTGGAGCCCGCCTGGCTCACGACCCTGTTCGCGTGCGCGAGCACGTACATCGTCGTCACCGGGATCGTCTACAACCTGCTGCTGCGGTCGATCTCGATCGCCGGGATCTCGGACGTGTGGACGAACGAGACGCTGCACGTGGTGATCCCGCTCGTGCTCCTGGTCGATGCCGTGATCGCGCCGCGGCGCGGCCCCCTCCCGTGGCGCACGATCGGTGTGGTGGTCGTGTTCCCGATCCTCTGGGCCCTGTACACGATGATCAGGGCGAACCTCGTCACCGGACCGGCGACGGGCGACCCCTGGTGGTACCCGTACCCCTTCCTCGATCCGCACCTCGTCGCAGGCGGCTACCTGGGCGTGGCCGGGTACATCGTCGGTATCGCGGTCGTGATCACAGCGGTGGCCGCGGGCGTGGTGTGGATCGGCCGACGGCGCTCCCGCGACGACGGCTCGGAACACACGGGGCGCTCTGGGCTCGCGGGCCATTCGGGGCCTCCTGAGGTGCGCCCGTGAGCGGCCGCCCGCAGGCTCCTCGCGAGACCCGACGGCTGCAGCTCGACGCTCCTCGCGAGGCAGATCTCGAGGATCTCCACCGCATCTACTCCGACGCCCGTACCTGGACCCACCTGCCCAACGGACGCTTCGCCGACCTCGCGACGACGCGAGGCGCCCTGGACAGGTGGCGGGAGGACTGGCGGGCGCATGGACTCGGCGCCTGGGTCGCTCGGGAGGGCGGCGTGCTGGTGGGGCACGGCGGATGCGCCGTGCGGCAGGACGTGTTCTGGAACCTCGGGTACCGCTTCGCCCCCGAGGCGCAGGGGAGGGGTCTCGCCACGGAGCTGTCCCACGCGGCGATCGCCGCTGCCAGGGAGGTGCATCCTGAGCTCCCTGTCGTCGCGTACCTGCTCGAGCACAACGCGGCTTCCGCCGTGGTCGCCGAGAAGGTGGGGCTCACCCTGCGCCATCGCGGCCCCGATGCCGGCAACCCGGATCCGTCGGCCGTGCGGCTCGTGTACTCCGATCGGGAGCTCAGCGACCAGGAGCTTTCAGCGACGATGCGCTGATCGCGCTGATCGCTCTGATTCCTTGGGTCAGCTCGATCGTTCAGTCGGCCGACGGGACGCCCAGGTGGAAGTCCTGACGGCCAGAGGCGACCCCGTTGATCTGGAGGGAGATCGCGTGCGGCCCGTCGTAGTAGCGGCGGGTGGTGATCGGGCGGAACGAGTGGGCCTTCCGCACCGCGAGCTCCTGCCCGGGGTCGAGGAAGGCCGTGGTGAGCTTGAACGTCTTCGTGCTCTGCGTGCCTCCCGCGGTGGCGTGGTGCACGACGTAGTCGATCATCAGGCGCACCGGCTCTGCGCCGGTGTTGCGCACGCTCGCCCGCAGCTCGATCGTCTCGCCCATCTCGACTCGCTCCTGATCCAGGTGCGGTCCGTCCACCTCGAGGGTGCCGGCGGGGTCCGGGTACCCGAGCAGTGCGAGGGCGGAGGGGTCGCCCCGCTTGAGGAGGGTGCGCAGCGCATGGCGGACGAGCTTCTGCGTCGTCCGTGTCGTCTGCGCCGTCTGCCCTGTCGGCGCATCGGGCCCGCCGGCCTCATCCGTCGCGCCGAGCCACCGGGCGGCCGTGGCCACGACGAGCGCCGGATCGTCGCGGCTGAGATCGTTGAGATGGTTCGCGACGGAGCGTCGCACGTACTCCGACGGGTCGCGGTGGAGGCGGTCGAGGATCGGGATGGTCCGGCCGGGATCCGCGGTCAGGCGCGGAACACGCACCGCCCACGGCAGATACGGACGGGTGCCCTCGGAGGCGAGGCGCCGCACGTGCTCATCCTCCGAGCCCGTCCACACCAGTGCCCGCTCCAGGACCTGCTCGAGGTCATGGCGCATCAGGATCCGCAGCGCGAACTCCGAGCTCAGCAGTCCGGTGAGTTCGGCGAGCAGGTCGAGGGCGTCGGAGGTCGCCTCCGGGCCGCCGTCGGCCGCCGCGGACTCGGCGACGGCGGTCGAGGCCGGCCAGATCATCCAGCCGCGGAACGTCGGCGCATCGCGGATCGCCCGCCGGACCACCGTGGCGAGGTCCGGGTAGGAGTCGCCGAGGTCCTGGAGCATCGCCGCGCGGAGCGCATCGACCCGTTCGCGAAGGCTCAGCGCCGACAGGGACTCGGCGGTCTCGCGGAGGCGGTCCGGCGGCGTGCCGGGGGCGGCCGTCTCGAGCGCGTCGGCGAGATCGAGGGCGGTACGTCGATCGATCATCTCGTCAGCGAACGGCACGGCGCTCCTCGGGTGCAGTGGCGGCGGTGGACCCGGCGTCGGGGCGCTCCCACTTCGCGGCAGGGGCGAACCAGCTGCTCAGCTCGCTGATCAGCTGCTCGGGCTCCGACGCGACGACCAGGGAGGCGCGGAGCTGCGTCGAGAGGAATCCTGCCGCGGTCATCTCGTCGAGGGCGGTCAGCAGCGGCTGCCAGTAGCCCGCGACGTCGTAGAGCGCGACCGGCTTGGCATGGATGCCCAGCTGCTGCCAGGTCCAGACCTCGAACAGCTCCTCGAGCCTGCCCGCGCCGCCGGGGAGAGCGACGAAGGCATCGCCGAGCTCGGCCATGCGCAGCTTGCGCGCGTGCATGTCCGGGACCACCTCGAGGTGCGTGAGGCCCTGGTGGGCGATCTCGCCGTCCACCAGCGACTGGGGCATCACTCCGAGCACCTCCCCGCCGGCCTCCAGCGCGGCGTCGGCGAGGGTCCCCATCAGGCCGACGCGGCCACCCCCGCACGCGATCCCGATACCGGCCTCGGCGAGCCCGCGCGCCAGTCGCGCGGTCTCCTCGGCGTAGACGGGCGAGTTCTCGTGCGCGGAGCCGCTGAAGAGCGTGACTCGTGACAGGTCACGCTCCGCGACGGGCTGTTCTCCGTGGGCGTCGGGCATGGGGTCCTCCGAAGGGTCGGGCAGTCGTGGCAGACGACGAGCCTGCCATGTCCGTCGTCGGCCGTGAGGAGCCCGCCACGATCAGAGCGACCCGTGCCGCCGTGCTGAGTCGCCGATCGGGTCCTCCACCAGGCGACGCAGCGTCGAGCGGCCCAGTGCGGCCATCGGGGGATTCGAGGTGTCGTAGCACCAGACCAGTCCGATGGCCTGCTCGAACGCCCAGGCGGCGCCGCGCTCCCACTCCAGATCGGAGCTGCCCAGATGCTTCCGCAGCAGGTCCCGACGAGGCCCATCGAGCAGGTGCCACGCCGGGACCAGATCGACGGACGGATCCGCCGGGCAGAACCCTCCGGTGTCGAGCACCCCGGTGAGCCGGCCGTCGGCGCAGAGCAGATTCATGGGGGTGAGGTCGCGATGGCACATGACGTCGGGCCCGGACCTGCCCAGTGACCGCCAGCGTGACCAGCGCGCCGCCAGCTCGTCGAGGTCGGCAGCACAGATGTGCTCGGCGTGCCCAGGGGTTTCGGTCTGCTCCAGCAGCTCGTGGGTCCGCTCCAGGCACTGCTGCACCCAGTGGTCATGCGCGGCGAGGTCGCCTCCCCGGCCGAGCGCCGTGAAGCGGCGTCCCCGGGTCGGGGTGGCGTGCAGGGCGGCGAGGAGCTCGGCGAGGTCCCCGGCGGCGGCGTCCGAGCTCGCGACGGAGTCGGGGTCCGCCACGTCGCCGGGAACCCACGTCTGCACGGACCAGGGCATCGGGTACTCCGGGTCGGGATCCCCGATCGCCACTGGCTCCGGGGCGGGCAGAGGGCTGGCGGCAGCGAACTCCGCCATCGCCCGGTGCTCGACCTCGATCGCCGTGCGGGCGTCGCGGGGGTCGGTCAGCACGATCGGGAATCGCGCCGTCAGATCCGGTCCGATGCGGACGATGTGGCTGGTCGTCGCCGTGCTCGCCACCGAACGGACGTCGGAGGGGGTGACCCCCGGGAGCAGGGCGACGAGGAGCCGCTCGGCGACCTCGGGGGAGAGGTCGAGCTCGTTCTCATGCATGGCCATCGGGCGAGCGTACGGCGCAGCGGACCCATGGGGCCACGAGAATTCGCGGCCGATGCAGAGCCCGAGGGCCGCCGCCGGAGCGGAGGGGCTGGCGTGGGGACGGAGGGGCCGACGCGGGGACGGGTGGCCGGCCGTCGGCCCGTGGCTCAGCGGGTGATCGTGACCTGGCCGACCGAGGTGATCGGCGAGACCCGGCCGTCGGCGAGGCGGTACTGGCAGCCGACGATGCCGAGCGCGCCCTCGGCGACCGCGTCGCTGATGACCTTGGACTGGCGCATGAGGGCGTTGATCGTCTCGTCCAGGTGGCGCCTGCCCACGGCGTCGGCATCGATCAGCTCGGGATCCACGTAGGGGCTGATCCGCTGGGAGGCGAACCATTCCTGCTGGACGGCGGGCTGGATCGCCTCGAGCTCCTTCTTGATCGCGGGAGTCGTGGGGCTCGGCGAGGCCGTGGTCTGGTCGATGGCTGCCTTCACCGCACCGCAGGAGCCGTGGGCGAGCACGACGATCACGGCGACGCCGAGCTCGGCGACGGCGAACTCCATGGTCGCCGTCGTGTTCTCGTTGGCGATCTGGCCGATGTTGCGCACCACGAACAGATCGCCGAGACCGCAGTCGAAGAGGATCTCTGCTGCGACCCGGGAGTCCGAGCAGCCCAGGAACGCGGCGTTCGGGGCCTGGCTGCCGGCTAGTTCGCTGCGACGGGCGGCGTTCTGCTGCGGGTGGAGCAGGCGACCCTCCATGAATCGTTCGTTCCCGTGTGCGAGCTCATCCCAGGCCTGCTGGACGGTGACGCGCGAGGTAGTCATGGAGAAAGTCCTCAAGATAGTGCGGGGGTGGCGCGGACGGCCGGGAGGGAGCGGGCTATCGGCCGCGCTCCACCCGCACAATAGACCTGACGACCTCCCGGGCGATCGCGAGGTCCAGCGGAGCATGCGGCTCCGGAACCGCCTCGAGGGGGAACCAGCGCACGTCGACCAGTTCGTCGGAGGGGCCAGCTGCGGGGCGTTCGACGAGGTCAGCGAGGTATACGGCCGCCTGTTCGTGCCGGGGAGGGTTCAGCAGAGAGAACGTGGCGCTGCCACCCCACCGCAGGGTGGCGGGAGTCACCAGCACGCCGGTTCACTCGTCAATGGCCTCGCCCCCACCCGGGAAGCAGAACGGGCTGCTCGGCGTTGCACCGTCCATGACAACACTGGGAATCATCGGCGCAGGACACATCGGCAGCCAGATCGCACGGGCCGCCCTCACGGCAGGGTATGACGTGGTGATCGCGAACTCGCGGGGCCCGGAGACCCTCGCCGACCTCGTGGAGGAGCTCGGCCCGAAGGCTCGCGCCGCGACGGCGGAGGAGGCCGGCTCGGCAGGGGACGTCGTCGTGGTGACGGTGCCGCTGAAGGCACTCCAGCAGATCCCCGTCGAGCCGCTCGCCGGCAAGATCGTGCTGGACACCAACAACTACTACTTCGAGCGTGACGGCCACATCGACGCGCTGGACGCGGGCGAGACGACCACCTCGCAGATGCTGCAGGAGCACCTCCCCACCTCCAAGGTGGTCAAGGCGTTCAACCACATCTTCTCCGCGGACATCACCACGGACACTGCTCCGGCGGGGACCACGAACCGGCGTGCTCTCGCCACCTCGAGCGACTTCCCCGAAGCGGTGGAGCTCGTGACGAGGCTCTACGACGAGATCGGCTTCGACACGGTCGACGTGAGCCCGCTGAGCGAGTCCTGGCGCGTGGAGCGCGACCGTCCCGCCTACGTGGTGCGGCAGACGGCCGACGAGCTGCGCGCGAACCTCGCCACGGCGAACCGCCTGCCCTGAGAATCGAGGTGGGTCGGGCAGTGCCCGAAGGCCCCGCCGCCGGTCAGTTGGTGCTCATGAGGGGCTCCCGTGACCGGCGTCGGGGCCCTCGGCGTCCGGGGCGGGCACCGGCGGCGTCGTCCAGGCCACTGCCACGGAAAGGACGCAGCCCAAGCATCCGGTGACGACCGTCGGGATCGTTCCGATCAGAGCCGCTGAGAGGGCACCGGTCAGGGCACCGAGAGCCTCGCCGCTGCGGGAACAGAACAAGAAGAGTCCCTGAATGCGACCGAGCCTCTCCTCGGGGGATCGCAGCTGTGTCTCGGTGCGCTTGCGAACTTCCCAGAGCGTCCAACCGAATGAATTGAGAAATCGTGCGCCGGCCAAGAAGTACACCTCCTGTCCATCCATGAACACTGCGAGAGGCATGAGGGCCAAGCCGAGCGCTCTCACGGTCGATCCGACGATCAGGTGCTGTCTGAGGGGCAGATGACTCAGGTGGACGGACACCACGCCGGAGAGGATTCCTCCGACGCTTCCTGCTGCGAATATCAACCCCACGAGCATCGCGGTCATGCCGAGTTCACGGACGAAGAAGACCATGATCACCGCGAACGCGATATTGAAGAAATAGAGGTATCCGACCTCCGAGAGGAGCATCGCCCGGACGGTCTTCTCTCCCCACAGGAAGGACGCGGTCCCGCGCAACGACCCTGTGCTTAGGCGTCGACGCTCCCCGCGCTGCCCGTCGGCCGGTGTCATGCATGCCGTAGCGACTCCGGCCAGGGCGTACCCGGCCGATTGCGTGAGGAGCGCGGCGGAGCTCGAGAGAGCGTCGACGACATAGCCCGCCAGGGATGGGCCCGCAGTGCGCGAGAGCCCGTCCGTCACGGCAAGCTTCCCGTTGCGCGGCCCCAGTTCGTCTCGTGCGGACATGGTGGGCAGCAATGCCTGGTAAGCCGTCTCAAACACCATGCTGAGGGCGCCCACCGCGAAGACCGCGCAATAGAGGTAGGCCATGCCGAGCGTGCCGGACATCGCAAGGACGGCAACCGAGGCCAGGAGCGCGGCTCTCAGGACATGGCTGAAGATGATGGACCGCCGGAAGGGGACATGATCGACCAACGGGCTGACGAACACCCCGAGAACGAGCCACGATGCCGAACTGAGGCTGGTCAGGAGACCGACCTGGGCTGGTGACGCATCCAGCGTCAGGACCGCGGTCAGAGGGATGGCGACGATCCCGAACTGGACGCCTGTCAACGATGACGTCTGGGCGAGCCAGAGGAGCCTGAAGTCGCGTGACGAGCTCGACCGGCCGGGTGCGATGGGCATGGGTGTCTCCCGATGCCCACCCTTTCCCTGTTGATGACGAGCGTATTCAGTTGTGTGCAGTCACGGCGCTTCCCTCGCTGCCTGGACCTCAGGTGGTTGCCGAGGCCGTTACGGAGAGGGTAGCTCGCGGAGCATCCCTCGGACCGTGGAACGGCGCTGCCGACCCTAGGGAGGATTCCGCCGTGCAGGTACGTGGACTCCAGCGGATCTCTGGCCGCCCCTCACAGGAGACGAGGGAATGCTGCCACTGCTCCTGCAGAAGCAGCGCGTCTCGCCGGGCGTCAGGCGCGGGCCGCGCGGCGACCGATCGTCACGGCGTACAGGAGCGACATGACGGCCAGGAACCCTGCGCCCACCAGCAGCGCCGTGTGATAGTCGGGCTGCCACACCATGATGCCGAAGGTGAACACGATGAAGACGATCGCGAAGACCTGGCCGACCGGCCACAGCGGCACCGGGAAGGCAAGCTCCGCGCGCTCCTGGCGGGACATGCCGCGCCGGGAGGCGACCTGCGCGAGCAGGATCATCAGCCACACGAAGATCGTGGCGAAGGTGGCCAGGGACGCGACGATCGTGAAGACCTCCGCAGGCAGCGCGTAGTTCAGCACCACACCGACCACCAGCACGCCGAGCAGCGAGAGGGTCGTGACCACGGGGACACCGCGCACCGTCGTCGCCATCACGCGCGGGGCGAGCCGCTCGCGGGCCATCCCTGCCACGACCCGGCCCGCGCCGAAGAGGTCCGCGTTGATCGCGGACAGCGCCGCGGTGAGCACCACGACGTTGAGCAGGGCGGCAGCCCAGTTCACGCCGAGGGTGTCGAAGATCTGCACGAACGGCGACACCTCGCCGGTGATCGATCGCCACGGGTTGATCAGCAGGATCACACCGATCGCGAGCACGTAGAACAGCAGGATCCGCACGGGCACCGTGTTGACGGCCTTGGGGATCGCCGTGGCCGGGTCCTCCGCCTCGGTGCCCGCCACACCGATGATCTCGGTGCCGCCGAAGGCGAACAGCACCAGGATGAACGCGGAGATCATGCCGCCGGCGCCGTGCGGGAAGAAGCCGCCGTCGGCCGTGAGGTTCGCCAGCGGATCCCCGCCGCCGCCCTCGCCGAGGCCGAGCACGAGGATCGCGGCGCCGCCCACGATCATCCCGATCACCGCGGCGACCTTGATGATCGTGAAGACGAACTCGAGCTCCCCGAACCAGCGCACGCTGGCGAGGTTCGCGGCCCCCACGATCAGCAGCGTGAGGATCACCCAGATCCACTGCGCGGTGTCGGGGAACCAGAAGCGCATATAGATAGCGATCGCCGTGAGGTCCGCGAGGCACACGATGAGCATCTCGAAGGCGAACATCCAGCCGGTGATGTACCCGGCCCAGCCGCCCAGGAACCGCCGGGTGTACTCGGCGAACGAGCCCGAGATCGGCATCCGCACCGCCATCTCCCCGAGCGCCCGCAGCATGAAGTACACGACCGCGCCGCCCAGCAGATAGACCAGCAGGACCGACGGCCCGGCCGCCTGGATCGCCCCGGCGGAGCCGTAGAACAGTCCGGTGCCGATCGCGGAGCCGAGCGCGATGAAGTGGATGTGCCGCGCCTTCAGCCCCGGTGCCCGTCGCGTGGTGTCGGGGGCAGTGGAGGTGTTCGTGATCGTGCTCATCGAGGGAGAGTGCTCCGGGAGATTCTGCGCTCGCCGATGGTCGGATCACGCGGTGCGGAGGCGGGGATCCGCCGCGATCACGGTACGTCCGCAGGTCGTCGCGGGCCGCGGATGCCCGGCCTCGTGGGGTGCGAATCACGCTTGGAGTGATCGCCGGTACGGTGATCACCCTGGTCGTCCTCGGCTACCGCATTGGGCGGTGACGGCGCTTCTCGGGGCCCTGCACGGGTCTGCCCCGCTGCTCGGCCGGCGGGTCGACACCGCCGGTGCGTACGGAGTCCTGACCGCCGCCGTCCTCGTTCTCGTCCACTGATACGGGACCGGCCGCATGCCGCGTCGCAAGCCGGGAGCCCCGCAGCCCTGCTGATCGACGGGTGACGACGGCCTCATGACTCGCGTCGCCGAGCGACGATCGGCGGCCACGGGATTAGAGTCGGTGCTCGATGATGGCCTCGTCCCGAGTGGACACGCCGACCCAGTCAGGACCGTCCGATCGCCCGCCGAGGGCACGTCGCACGCACCGTCGAGAGCCGACCCCGATGTCACGTCCAGAGCACGCCGCGACCGAAGACCGCGCCGCAGCGCCCCGAGCCGAACGACGCCTGGTGTGGCTTCTCGGCCCGGCCTTCGTCGCCGCGATCGCCTATGTCGACCCCGGCAACGTCGCGGCGAACCTCACCGCGGGTGCTGACTACGGATATCTGCTGGTCTGGGTGCTCGTCCTCGCGAACGCGATCGCCGTCATCGTCCAGTACCTCTCGGCCAAGCTCGGCCTCGTCACGGGTCGGAGCCTCCCGGAGCTGCTCGGGGACCGTCTCCCCCGCACCGGCCGGCTACTCTACTGGGCACAGGCCGAGATCGTCGCGGCCGCCACCGACCTGGCAGAGGTCATCGGCGGTGCGATCGCCCTGCAGATCCTCTTCGACCTGCCCCTCCTCGTGGGCGGACTCATCGTGGGCATGGTCTCGATGCTCCTGCTCGGCATCCAATCCCGCCGCGGGCAGCGCCCCTTCGAGTTCGTCATCGTCGCGCTGCTCGCCATCATCACCATCGGCTTCGTGGCGGGTCTCCTGATCAGTCCCCTCGACTGGACGGGCGTCGCCCAGGGACTCGTCCCACGTTTTCAGAACACCGAGACGGTGCTGCTCGCAGCGAGCATGCTCGGCGCCACGGTCATGCCCCACGCCATCTATCTGCACTCCAGCCTCGCCCGAGATCGTCACGGTGTCACCACGGATCGGGACAGGATCCGCCGGCTCCTGGTCGCGACCCGGTGGGACGTGCTGATCGCCCTGTTCATCGCCGGGTCCGTGAACATCTCGATGCTGCTGCTCGCCGCAGCGAGCCTCCCGGGAGTCGACGGCACGGACACCATCGAAGGTGCGCATCGCGCGATCACCGGTGCCCTCGGGCCCGTCGTCGGCGTGATCTTCGGTATCGGGCTGCTCGCCTCGGGACTGGCCTCGACCTCGGTGGGCTGCTACGCAGGGGCCACCATCATGGGTGGGCTCCTCCACGTTCGCATCCCGCTCCTCCTGCGACGGGTGATCACCCTCGCGCCGGCTCTGGTCGTCCTCGGCATCGGCGTCGACCCCACCCGCGCGCTCGTCCTCTCGCAGGTGTTCCTCAGTCTGGGCATCCCGTTCGCTCTGATCCCGCTCGCCGTCTACACCGCGAGGCGGAGCATCATGGGGGCCTTCGTCAACTCCCGCGCGCTCACCCTCGCCGCCGGCATCATCACGGTGCTCGTCATCGTGCTGAACATCGCCCTCGTCGCGCTCACCCTCGGCGGCACGCCGTAGCGGGCTGTGCAGGGATCATGTCTGCGATGTGCTGACCGCGTCCGCAGGCCGCCCGGCCGCGCAGGACGCGGCCCTGCGGGGGGCTCTCAGAAGTCCCAGTCCGCATCGCTGGTGTGCTCGGCCGTGCCGATCACGTAGGAGGACCCGGAGCCGCTGAAGAAGTCGTGGTTCTCGTCGGCCCCCGGGGAGAGGGCTGCGAGGATCTCCGGATTCACCCTGGTCTCGTCCGCACCGAATCGAGCCGGGTATCCCAGGTTCATCAGCGCCTTGTTCGCGTTGTAGCGCACGAACGCCGCGACATCCTCCATCAGACCCAGCGGCTCGTACAGCTCGCCCGAATACTGCAGTTCAAGGGTGTACAGCTCCTCGAGCAGAGCGCCGGTGAACTCCTGCATCTCCTCCTGCCTCGCAGCGGTGGCCGCGGCGAGGCCGCGCTGGTACTTGTACCCGGAGTAATAGCCGTGCACCGCTTTGTCCCGCAGGATCAGGCGGATCATGTCGGCGGTGTTCGTCAGCGTCGCCCGGACGGAGAAGTGTAGGGGCAGGTAGAACCCGGCGTAGAGAAGGAGCGAGGACAGCAGGGTCGAGGCGACCTTCCGCTTCAGCGGGTCGTCCCCGTAGTAATGGCGCAGGACCGTTGTGCATCGCTTCTGCAGGAGCTCGTTGTTCACGGCCCACAGGTATGCGCTGTCGATCTCGGGCGTGCTGGTCAGTGTCGAGAAGACGGAGGAGTAGGACCGTGCATGCACGGACTGCATGAAGGCGATGTTCGTGTAGACGGCCTCTTCGTGCTCGGTGCGTGCGTCCTGGATCTGGCAGATCTCGCCGACGGTGGCCTGGACCGTGTCCAGCATCGTCAGGCCGGTGAACACTCGCATCGTCAGGGTGCGATGGTGCTCGGGCAGCTGTCGCCATGCCTGGAGGTCGTTGGACAGCGGGACCTTCTCCGGCAGCCAGAAGTTCGCGGTCAGACGGTTCCAGACCTCGAGGTCCTTGTCGTCCCCGATCCGGTTCCAGTTGATCGGGCGGAGCGGCGTCGAGGGGTCGTGGCGGTATGAGGGGGGTGTCACGGAATCGTCGATCGAGATGCGGGTGGTCGGACGATCAGTCATGTCGATCCTTTGTGGGGTGCGTGGGGTGCGTGGGGTGCGTGTGGTGCAGCAGGACGGGGTCGTGGCGGAGCGTGGGATCCAGCTCTTCCCAGAAGCGGGCCAGGCCCTCGTCGACCTGGGCGACGTCGCTGGCAGTGCCGAGCAGCTCGAACCGGTAGAGGACGGGGACCTGGCATTTCTCGGAGATGACCGGGCCGGCGAGGCAGTAGTCCGCGCCGAAGTTCGTGTTCCCTGCGGCGATCACCCCGCACAGGAGGTGACGGTTCTCGGGGATGTTGAGGAAGCGGATCACCTGCTTCGGGACGGCGGTGCCGGGGTGTCCGCCGCCGTAGGTGGGGACCATCAGCACGAACGGTCGGGCGGCGCGCAGCGTGCCCTCGAGGCGGGGCCGCAGAGGGATCCGGGCGGCGGGCCGATCGAGCTTCTCGGCGAACCGTCTCGTGTTGCCCGAGACGCTGGAGAAGTACACGAGATCTACGTCATCCGGCGCTGGCACCTCCTCCGCTGCGTTCTGCGGCTCAGTCCTGTCGATCCCGGCGGGCATTGAATTTCTCCTCCCTCGCACTGAGGCACTACATCTTGTGCTGCCAGTCCGGCGGGACGGCACATCTAGTAGTAGCACGAGATCCCGTCGAGTACGTAGCAACGACACACCGAAGTTCGTGTCAACGAAGTACTTGCCGCCTCCCCCTCGTGTCGGAGTACCGCAGGGCCCTCTTCCGGGGCGTATGATCACAAAGTTCGTACACACGAACATTACGATGCGTAGAGACGGAGTGTGGTGGGATGAAGCGCCGCGTTGACCGGATGGTGTCGGCCCTGGGCGGAGCTCTGGCGGTCGCAGTGGTCCTGGCCGGATGTGCTGGGGCGGAGCTCGGCGGGAGCCCGACGGACCGACCCGTGGTCCTGACGACGTTCACCGTGCTCCAGGACATCGCGCAGAATGTTGCCGGCGACCACCTCGTCGTCGAATCGATCACGAAGACCGGAGCGGAGATCCATGGCTATGAACCCACTCCGAAGGACATCGCGAAGGCCACCGACGCCGATCTGATCCTCGACAACGGACTCGGTCTCGAGCTCTGGTTCGAGAAGTTCGTCGAGTCGGTCGACGTGCCGCACGTGGTGGTCTCGGACGGGGTCGAGATCCTGGACATCACCGGCGATTCCTCCGCGGGAAAACCCAACCCGCACGCCTGGATGAGCCCGGTCAACGTGCAGATCTATGTGGACAACATGGTCGGTGCGTTCAGCGAGCTGGACCCGGCGCATGCAGCGGACTTCGAGGTCAATGCGGCGACCTACCAGCAGGAGCTGCAGGACATCCAGGACGGCCTCGTCGCGGAGCTCGCAACCCTGCCCGACGACCAGCGGGCGCTGGTGAGCTGCGAGGGCGCCTTCTCCTATCTGGCGCGGGACGTGGGCCTGAGCGAGCACTACATCTGGCCCGTCAACGCCGAACAGCAGGCCACCCCGCAGCAGATCGCCGGAGTGATCGAGACCGTGCGGACGCAGCAGGTCCCCGCCGTGTTCTGCGAATCCACGGTGTCGGACAAGCCCATGCAGCAGGTCGTCGAGGCGACGGACGCGCAATTCGGCGGCGTGCTCTACGTGGACTCCCTCTCGGAGGCCGACGGCCCGGTCCCCACCTACCTCGACCTGGTCCGCTACGACGCGGACACCATCGTCACCGGACTCACGGGGGAGGGCTCATGACCGCCGCGATCGACGTGAGGGATCTGGTCGTGCGATACGGCGAGGTCACTGCCCTGGACGGGGCGAGCCTCGACATCGCGCACGGCCGAGTGACCGGCCTGATCGGGATGAACGGCTCGGGGAAGTCGACCCTGTTCAAGGCGATCATGGGCATGGTCCAGCCGACGGCCGGCAGCATCCGCATCGACGGGGCGGATCCTGCCCTCGCCCGCCTTCGCGGCGTGGTGGGCTACGTTCCCCAGAGCGAGGAGGTGGATTGGTCCTTCCCCGTCTCGGTCCGGGATGTGGTGATGATGGGTCGCTACGGGCACCAGGGCCTGACCAGACGACCGCGCGCCGCGGACCGGGCGGCAGTCGCGGAAGCCCTGGACCGCGTGGAGCTCACCGAGTACGCGGACAGGCAGATCGGCCAGCTCTCCGGCGGGCAGAAGAAGAGAGCCTTCGTCGCCCGTGGGATCGCGCAGGAGGCCCGCATCCTCCTGCTGGACGAGCCGTTCGCCGGGGTGGACAAGCGCAGCGAGGCCACCATCGTCGGACTCCTGCGCGATCTCGCCTCGGACGGCTGCACAGTCCTGGTCTCCACCCATGATCTGCAGGCGCTGCCGCAGCTCGCCGATTCCGCCGTGCTGCTGCTGCGCCGGGTGCTCTTCCACGGACCCGTGAGCGCGGCGCTCGAGCCCGAGATGCTGGCTCAGACCTTCGGCCTGGACCCCCTTGCCCGGGGAGGTGCTCGATGAATCTGCTGGATCTGATCCTCGAGCCCCTGCAGTACGACTTCATGGTCCGGGCACTGGTCGCCACCGTGGTCGCGGCGCTCGTCTGCGCGCTGCTGTCCTGCTGGTTGGTGCTGGTGGGCTGGTCCCTGATGGGAGATGCGGTGTCCCACGCGGTCCTGCCCGGCGTGGTGATCGCCTACATCCTCGGCGCCCCGTTCGCCGTCGGCGCTCTGGTCTTCGGGGTGCTCGCAGTGGTGCTGATCGGGGTGGTCCGCGGCACCAGCCGGGTGAAGGAGGATGCCGCCATCGGGATCGTGTTCACCACGCTGTTCGCCCTCGGGCTGGTGCTGATCTCGGTCACACCGAGCCATACGGATCTGAACCACATCATCTTCGGGAACATCCTGGGGGTCTCGAATGCCGACCTCATCCAGATCGCTCTGCTCGCAGCCGCAGCCTTCGTGCTGCTCGTGCTCAAGCGGCGGGACCTCACCCTGTTCGCCTTCGATCCTGTCCATGCCCAGGCCATCGGCCTGTCCCCGCGTCGGCTCGGCGCCCTGCTGCTGGGCCTGCTGGCCGTGACGGCAGTCGTCGCCCTGCAGGTGGTGGGCGTGATCCTCGTGGTCGCCCTGCTCATCATCCCCGGCGCGACCGCTCACCTGCTCACCGACCGGTTCTCCCGGATGCTCCTGATCGCCCCGACGTTCTCGGTGGCCGCCTCGGTGCTCGGGATCGTCATCAGCTACTGGGTGGACGCCGCCTCCGGCGGCCTCATCGTGCTCGTCCAGGGGGCGATATTCACGCTCGTCTACCTCCTGGCACCGCGGTACGGACTCCTCCCGCGGATGATCAGGGCCCGGCCGGCGACGGTCCGGGCTGCGCCGGAGGTCGGCTCCCGCTCGCCCTCGGCGCCGTAGAGGTCACGTGGAGGGGGCGGGCGGCGGGGTCGAGACCCAGATCGAGTCCGTCGCCGAGCGGCCCAGCGGGACGCGGACGTCCGAGCCGTTCACGACGATCTCCAGCGAGTCCGAGAACGGCGGGCCAGCATGGACGTCGAGCATCGTGCCGACCGTCAGGCCGTGCCCGGCGCAGAACGTGAGGAGCTGCGGGTCGGCGTCGGAGATGCGTTCCACGCGGCCCCGGGCCCCGTCCGGCAGGACGGACAGTGGACGGGCATCGGGACGTTCCACCGCTCCGTCGGCGGTCGGGATGGGATCTCCGTGCGGGTCCCGTCGTGGGTGACCGAGATACCCGTCGATGCGATCGACCATGAAGTCGGAGACGGCGTGCTCGAGGTGCTCCGCCTCGTCATGCACCTGATCCCACCCGTAGTCGAGGACCTCGACGAGGAAGGTCTCCAGGAGCCGGTGCCGGCGCACCATCGCGACCGCGTGCTCCTGGCCCTGCGCGCTCAGCGTGATCGCCCCGTACGGTGCGTGCTCGAGAAGTCCCTGCTCGGTGAGCTTCCTGACGGCATCGGACACCGTGGACAGCTTGACCCCGACGCGGGCGGCCAGCGCCGAGGTCGTGACCGGCTCCTCGGTCCATTCGCGCAGGGACCAGATCGCCTTCACGTAGTTCTGCGTGCTCGGGGTGAGCTGGGATACCGACATGCTCCGCACAGTATCAATCTCCGAACTTCGCAGTCACGAACTCCGAGGTGCCGCCGGCCAGGACGGTCTCACGAGGCGGCGCGGCCGAACCGTTCCGCCTGCCGTGTCGGTCCGGTGACCAGGATGATGTCCCCGGCGTGCAGCACGGTGTCCGCCGTGGCGGCCTGCCAGGGCTCCCCGCGGTGCTTGACGGAGCTGACGGTGACACCGAACCTGCGCCGGATGCCGCTGTCTCCGAGGCGCACACCGGTGTGCTCGGGGCTGACCTCCGTCTTGACCATCGCGAAATCGGTATCGATCTCGATGAAGTCCTGCATGCTGCCGAGCACGATGTGGGCGACGCGGCGGCCCATGTCCTTCTCGGGATAGACGACATGGGGGATTCCGAGCTGTTCGAGGATCATCCCGTGCGCATCGCTGACGGCCTTCGCCCAGATGTGGGGGACGGAGAAGCGCAGGAGGAGGGACGTGACCAGGATGCTGGCCTGGATGTCGCTGCCGATCGCGATCACCACCCGATCGAAGTCGGGGATCGACAGCTGGCGAAGAACGTCTTCGTTCGTGGCGTCCGCGGCGACGACATGGGTCAGCTGCCCGTTGAGGGACTGGACGACCTCCTCGCGGGTGTCGATCCCCAGGACCTCGGCGCCATCGTTCATGAGCTCGAGCGCGAGCGATTGGCCGAAGCGTCCCAATCCGATCACCGCCACCGCGTTCCGGGAGGCGGCACGGGACGGTGTCCTGGTGCCGAAGAGCCTGTGCTTAGCCAATGATCGGCCTTTCCTTGGGGAGGTCGTAGAGAAGGGTGCGCTGTCGCAGCGCGAGCGCGGTGGAGGCGGTGATGGGGCCCAGCCGGCCGATGAACATCAGCACGACGAGCACCAGCTGCGCGGCGACGGGAAGATCCGCCGTGATCCCCGTGGACAGGCCCACGGTGGCGAACGCGGAGACGACCTCGAACAGGACCTCGTCGAGCGAGAAGTCGGTCAGGAGCATGAGCGTGATGGTCGCCGCGGCGACGAGCCCGATGGCCAGCACGATGACGGTGATCGCCTGGCGATGCACGGCCCGGGAGAGCCGTTTGCCGAAGACGGTGACGGCTCCCGCCCCCCGCAGTTCGCTGAGCATGAGGAAGAACAGCACGGCGAACGTGGTGACCTTGATGCCGCCCGCTGTGCCGGCAGGACCGCCACCGATGAACATCAGCAGGTCCATGCCGAGCCAGGTCGCGGGATCCATCGCGCCCGTGTCGACGGAGTTGAACCCGGACGTGCGGGTCTGGACCGACATCGTGAAGCCGTTGAGCAGCCGCAGAGACGGGGCCATGCCTCCCAGTCCGTGGGTTGCTCCATTCCAGGGCCGTGACATACACGGCGCCGGCCGCGAGCAGCAGTGGGGTCGCGGCGACGACGATGCGGGTGTTCATCGTCCAGAGCCGAGGGGTGCCCAGGTGCTTCTTCAGCTGCACCAGCACGGGGAAGCCGACTCCACCGAGCACGGTGGCGATGCTCGCCGTCAGCAGCACGACGGGGTCGTCGTGGAAGGACATGAGGCTGTCGCTGAACAGGGCGAACCCGGCATTGTTGAAGGCGGAGGCCGCATGGAACACCCCCAGCCAGAGGGCGTCCGCCCACGGTTCGTCGTACGTCAGGGCGAAGCGCACGGTGAGGATCGCCGCCGCCACGGCTTCGATCGTGAGGGATATCCGCACGACGCCCAGCACGAGGGCACGCACATCCTCGATGCCGAAGCTCTTGACCTCGGCGGCTGCCGTGAGCTTGGACCGCAGGGAGAGTTTGCGGATCACGGCGATGCCGACCACGGAGGCGAAGGTCATCACCCCGAACCCGCCGATCTGGATGAGCGCGAGGATCACGACCTGCCCGAAGCCGGTCCAATGGGTGGGTGTATCGACCACGACCAGGCCCGTCACGCACAGCGCAGAGACCGCGGTGAAGAGCGCCTCTACGACCGTCGTCCGGCCGGGAGCGTGGGTCGCGGCCGGATGCAGGAGCGCGACGGTGCCGAGGAGCGCGACGACGGCGAACGCGAGGAAGACGGTACGTGCAGGCCGTGGGCGCCGGTCGGAGGCACGGGCCCGGTGATGACCGAGTGATGGCACGCGCGGAATAGTACGCCTCCGCCAGGGGAGGAGCGACGGGGGCGTGTCGAAGTCAGCAGCAGTGGCCGGGTTCGTCGTTCTCGCTCACCAGGGCCGAGACCGGTTGCTTGCAGGCGTCGCCCCTCCAGGCCTCGAGTCCTTCGCGCAGCGCGAAGGCGGCGATGACGAGTGCCGCGAGAGGGTCCGCCCAGGACCATCCCAGGAGGCTGTTGAGCAGCAGTCCCACGAGGAGCGCCGCCGAGAGGTACGAGCAGATCAGGGTCTGTTTCGAGTCGGCGATCGCGGAGGCGGAGCCCAGCTCCCGGCCGGTGCGGCGCTCGAACCAGGAGAACGCCGGCATGATCGCCACGCTCACCGCGGCCAGCGCGATCCCCACCGGGGAATGATCGGCCTCGGCGGCACCGAGCAGGGAGCGCAGTGCATCGATGGTCACGAAGGCGGCGAGCCCGAAGAACGACAGTGCGATGACGCGCAGGGCGACCTTCTCACGTCGGTGCGGGTCGGGGCTCGCGAACTGCCAGGCGACCGCGGCGGCGGAGAGCACCTCGACGATCGAATCGAGCCCGAAGCCGATCAGGGCGGAGGAGGAGGCCACGCGGCCCGCGGCCAGGGCGATCACCGCTTCGAGCACGTTGTAGGTGATCGTCGCGGCGACGATCCAGCGGATCCGCCGCTGCAGAACCAGCTGACGTTCGGGGGAGGCGGAGACGTGAGGGTCGGCGATGTTCATGCGCATCGGCACTCCTGGCCGGTGCAGCAGTCCGGGTCGACCACGAGCATCAGACGCATCAGATCGTCCAGCGCCGATGCGAGATGGGGATCGCTGAGCCGGTACCACGTGTTCCTGCCGTCCTTCACGCCCTCGACCAGGCCGCACCCGCGCAGGCAGGTGAGGTGGTTGGACAGCTTCTGGCGCGAGACCCCGAGGGACTCGGCGAGCTCGGAGGGGAGGGCGGGGGCGCTGCGCAGCGCCAGCAGGATCCGGGCGCGGGTCTCGCCGGACAGGGCGTAGCCCAGGCGGGAGAGGGACGCCGTATGGCTGAGGGTCACGGTCTCGGACATGCATTAAACGATACAGACAAATCTGTACTGTGCAAGATCTGTGGCGTCGGCCCGCCCTCGGATCCGTGGAGTCCTCGCCATGATCCCCGACTCGACGGGCGGGAGTGCTCGATGCAGAACGTGCTCACCATCCCGCGCGGAGCATCATCAGGCCATCGCGAGATGGCGGGACGGCCAGCGGGATCGACGGGTTCGTTTCTGCTCGCCGCTCATTCTCACCGAGGAAGTGTCACCACCAAGAGCCCCGGAAGTGTCACCGATGTCCTGAGGCAGAACCGTCACCGAAGTCCTGCGACACAACGCTGCCGAATGAAGCCCAAGGTCCCGAAAGTGCTCCACGCTCCCCCTTGACGAAGACCATAGGGACACCGCCCGTCGCGTAGGCCGGGGACCTTCGTCACGGGCGTCCGAAATGCCCGAGTGTAGGGTGAATGCATTGGCGGAGGTCTCGAGTTCGGAGGCTCCACCGTCGATCACCGAAGGCCTCCGGCATAGGAGGTTGTGATGCACGACGAAGAGCTCACCCTGGACTCCCCCGTCCCGTATGACCCGGAGTCCCGACAGCTCGGGGTGCTGGTCGGCTACGACGGCTCCGAGCAGTCCATCCAGGCCCTCCACTACGCGGCGCGGGCCGCGCAGCGCCTCGGCACCACCCTGTCGGTGGTCACCGCCTACACGGTCCCGGTGATGATCTACCCCAACATGGCCTCGTTCCCGCCCGAGCCCGACGACGTGGCCAGCCAGGCGGCCGCCGAGATGCTGCTGGAAGAGGCCACGCCTCACCTGCGCGGCTATCCCGGGAAGGTCCAGCTGCGCACCGAGCATGGCGATGCCGCCGGCGTCATGGTGCGACTCTCCGGCCAGGCGCGCCTGGCCGTGGTCGGGGCCCGTGGCCGGGGCGGATTCCTCGGCCTGCTGCTCGGATCCGTCTCCTCGGCGCTGCCCGCCCACTCCCACTGCCCCACCGTGGTCGTTCCCCGCCAGTACGAGATCGGGCAGAGCGAGGGCGCCGCACGCTTCGCCCCGGTGGCGGATGACGCCCCAGTGGTGGCCGGAGTGGACGACTCACCGCGCAGCCAGGCCGTGATCGCCCTCGCTGCGGAGGCGGCGCAGGGGCGCGGGGCGCCGCTGCACCTGCTGATGGTCATGCCCGCCCCGGAGACCTGGGGCGGCATGTACGCGTCGATGCTCCCCGCCGAGGTGCTCATCGAGCGCAAGCGCGCGGCACTCGCTGCCGACCTGGAGGAAACGGCCGCGAAGGTGCGCACACAGTTCCCCGAGATCACAGTGACCAGCGAGGTGCTGCTCTCCGATCCGGCGACCGAGCTGGTGCAGCGGTCGGCCGACGCCCAGCTGACCGTGGTCGGCACCCGGGGCCACGGACGCGTCGCCGGCACCCTGATGGGCTCCGTCTCCCGGTCCGTGCTGCATCGGGCCACCGGACCGGTGCTGGTGGTGCCCGATCTGGACCCAGAGCGGATCACGGCAGGCTCCCACCGGCCGCGCTGAACCCGGCCGCGCTGAACATAGTGAGGAGATCGGACATCGTGTATGGCGTCTTCAGGAGCGTCACGCCCTCGTCAAAGACCGTGTGACGGCGCGGGAAGGGGTCTGTCGAGAAGCACTCCCCTCCCAGCGCGGTCTCGTTCTGCTCTGCCCCGCGCCGATGACCGTCCGCTGTGATCAGCGCGTCGATGGCCGTCCGTCCCTGTGGCATCCTCCGCCCCCGCACGTAGAGTGCTGATGATGCTCTCTTCTCCGGACCCCACCTCGACCTCGCCCCGTGTGCTCGCGGAGGCGACGCGACGCCGCACGTTCGCGGTGATCTCGCACCCGGACGCGGGCAAGTCGACTCTCACCGAGGCGCTGGCGCTGCACGCCCGCCTGGTGGACAAGGCCGGCGCGACCCATGGCAAGGCGAGCCGTGCCGCGAGCCTCTCCGACTGGGGCGAGGTCGAGCGCGAGCGAGGCATCTCGATCACCTCGACCGCTCTGCGCTTCGACTACCACGACGTCGTCGTCAACCTGCTGGACACCCCCGGGCACTCGGACTTCTCCGAGGACACCTTCCGGGTGCTGACCGCGGTGGACTTCGCCGTCATGCTCGTCGACGCCGCCAAGGGCATGGAGACCCAGACCCGCAAGCTCTTCGATGCCTGCCGGCGGCTCGGGCTCCCCGTGGTGACCGTGATCAACAAGTGGGACCGACCGGGCCTGGAGGCCCTCGAGCTCTTCGACGACATCCAGGAGGCCACGGGTCGCACACCGGTCGCCGTGAACTGGCCGGTGGGATATGCCGGGGAGTTCCGCGGGCTGCTGGAGCCCGGGGCAACGGACTACCTGCGGCATGAGGTCGTCGCCTCCGGGGCGCGCCTGGCCCGCGAGGAGATGGTCGACGGCGCCACCGACAGCGGGCTGGGCGAGGAGCTCTGGCGCGAGGCGGTCGAGGGTGCCGGGGTCGCGGCCGAGCTGAACGGGACGTTCGAGGCCCAGCCGTTCCTCGACGGCGAGCAGACCCCGGTGCTGTTCACCGCCGCCGCGGGGAACGTCGGCGTGCGCTACCTGCTGGACTTCCTCCTCGACCACGCGCCGGCACCTCGCCCGCGGCCCGACGACGCGGGGGCGCCCCGGCCCCTCGACGCGGAGTTCTCCGGCTACGTGTTCAAGATCCAGGCGGGCATGAACCCTGCCCACCGCGACCAGATCGCGTTCGTCCGGGTGAACTCCGGCGTGTTCAGCCGAGGCATGGACCTGAAGCATGCGCAGTCCGGTCGCCCGGTGTCCTCGAAGTACGCCCATCACCTCGTCGGACGGAGCCGAGCCACCGTCGATGAATCCTGGCCCGGCGACGTCGTCGGCTTCGTCAACACCACCGGCCTGCACGTCGGGGACACCCTCCATGAGGGCGGCCGCGTCGTCTTCCCGGGCATGCCCCGCTTCGACCCGGAGCGCTTCCGCGTGGCCCGGTCCCTGGACACCGCACGCCACAAGCGCTTCACCAAGGGCCTCGCCCAGCTCGAGGAGGAGGGCGCCATCCAGCTGCTCCGGGACTCGAACGGCAGCCCCGGCGGGCCGGTGCTCGCGGCGGTCGGCGAACTGCAGTTCGAGGTCGTCTACGAGCGGATGCGTCGTGAGTTCGGGGTCGAGATCGCGCTCGATCCGCCGATGCCGTACAGCCTGTCGCGCCCCTTCGCGCGCTCCGAGGTCTCCACGATCGCGTCGATCAGCGGGGTCGAGGTGCTCTACCGGCCCAGCGGCGAGCCCGTCGCGCTCTTCCCGGACCGCTGGCGGCTCTCGCGGGTGATGGAGAACCATCCGGACGTCTTCCCGGAGCAGGTCTCGCGCGTCTGATCCGTGCGGAGCGCCCTCGAGGGTGCTCGAACGATCGGGCGGTGCGCGTCAGACGATGATCGTCCGGCCGGTGTCGACGCCGTCGACCGCGCGGACGAACGCCCTGGCCACCTCGTCGTCGGAGACAGGCCGGCGGCCGGGGAACGTCGCGTGGAAGTGCGGGGAGTTCTCGAGCACGTCGGGGGAGACGACGTTCAGACGGATGCCGCGCGGGGCCTCGGTCGCCGCAGTGGTCACGAAGGATTCGATCGCGCCGTTGGCCGCCGCGGCGGCCGCCGCCGTCGCGATCGGTTCGCGGGACAGGACCCCGGACGTGAGCGTGACCGAGCCGCCGTCGCTGAGGTGCTCGAAGGCGTGGCGGACCACGTCGAGCTGCCCGAGAGTCTTCACGGCGAACGCATCCGCATAGTCCTCGCGCGTGAGCTCGGTGACCGGCTTGAAGGGCACACCACCAGCGGTGACGACCACGGCGTCCAACGGACCGACCGCCTCGAACAGCGCGGCGATCGACGCTGAGTCGGCCAGATCGACCGACGGCTCGCTCGAGCGGGAGGCGCGGACGACCTCGTGCCCCTGCTTCTCGAGCGCGGACGCTGCGACGCGACCGATGTTCCCGGTCGCCCCGATGACGAGCACCTTCATGACGAGCTCCTTCCGATGAGCCGATGGACGGCGCCGGCCCTGTGAGGACGACCGACGTCGGTGAAGCTATCACCGCAGGGGTGCGCGCCGTGTCGGTGGGTGGCGCCGGTCCTCAGGCGAGAGTCTGCGTCAGGCGGGATGTCGTGGCCGAGTGCTCGACGCGGCACAGGGCCCCGTTCACCAGCGGCATGTACGGCGCGACGTGGCCGCATTCGACGTCGGCGAGGAGCGGCACCCCCAGAGATTCCAGGGCGTCGATCACCGCCTCGTGCTGGGTGAGGGTCTCGAGGGACGCAGCGGATGTGCGTCCGACGAGGATGGCCGTCGCGGCGTCGAAGAACCCGCTGAGCCGCATGCCGTGGAGGTTCCGACAGATCTCGGCCGCGTCGTCCCCGGAGGCTTCCACGTAGAGGATCAGGCCGTCGCCGTCCGCGGCCAGCGGCGCGGGGTCGAGATAGCGGGTGCCGGAGAGGTTCGAGAGGGTCTCGATGCAGCCGCCGAGGAGGCGGCCCTCCACGTCGACGTCGCCGCCCAGGGCGTCCAGTCGGCACCAGCTGCCGGGGGTGTCGAGCACGTACTCGTCGACCTCCGGATGCTCGACGTAGTCCACGAACCCGGGCCGATAGGCACCGGGGAAGGACTGCGTGAACGTCGCTCCGGCGGGCAGCTGCACGAGGTTCAGCCACCCGAGCAGACCCTCGGGGATCGCGTACGGGGTGTCCAGGAGGTTCTGACCGTGGATCGTGGCCCATCCCGCCAGCAGGGTCAGCGGGGTGATGAGCGTGGAGATGTCGGAGAACCCGACGACCCACGTCGGCTCCGCCGCAGCGATCGCCTGCCAGTCGAGCAGCGGGATGACGTCGATGGCCAGCTCGCCGCCCCAGGGCGGGACGATCGCCCGGACCGACGGGTCCACCAGCATCCGCTGGAACTCCGCAGCCCGCTGTGCGGCCGGCGCGCTCACGAGTCCCGAGCCGTCCATGCAGGAACCCATCTGCACCTCGAAGCCGGCGTCCCGAACCACCTGCACGGCGACGTCCAGGCGGGGCTGCAGCTCAGCGGGGACACCGGAGGACGGGCTCGTCACGCCGACGACGTCGCCCGGCATCAGCGGGGCGGGAAAGGTTGGACTCATCCGGCTGATCCTACTGAGGCGCGGACGCTGTGCCCCGTGCCCACGGATTCCCGGCTCTCGGATCCCGGAATGATCGAGTCAAGCGGCCGCGACCTGCCGGGCCGCACGACCGCAGTCATCGCGTTGGGTGGTCAGGCTTCAGCGCTTCCGTGGCACAAGCCGCAGCATCTCGAGGACGAGCGGGTGCCGAGCCGGACGACCGGTTCACTCCGCAGCGTCGACCGGTCTTTCGGCGTCGACCGGCCTTTCGACGATGATTCTCGACGCCGCGAAGCCCTGCTCCTCGAAGAAATGATGGGCGTCCGTGTTGAAAGACCACGAGTCCAGGCGCACCGTCGTGGCCGACGCCCGTCGGGCCCGCTCGACGACCTCGTCCATCAGGAGCTCGCCCACGCGCTGGCGGCGGGTCGTCGAATCCACCGCGATGTGATGGACGTACATGGCCGTGTGCGCGAGCTGGAAGGGGGATTCGGGTCGCGAGGTCACCTCCGCCAGCAGGTATCCGAGAGCGTGACCGTCGAGGTCCTCTGCGATGAGCACGATGGCGTGATCGGCGAGGCGCGCGGCCAGGAACTCACGCAGCGCATCGCCGTCCGGCGGGCGGAACAGATCCGGTCGACCCTCGGCGTGGAGAGTCTGCACCTGGGCGGCGAGACCGGTCAGCGCCTCGACGTCGTCGCAGGTGGCATCGCGTGCTCGGATCATCGGACTCTGCATGGCTCGAGGGTAGTGGTGCGCTCAGCGCTCGCGCGCCGCCCCCAGCCAGGACGGGTCACGGCCGGTCAGGCCGAGGAGGCGGTCCATCGGTGGTGCCGTCTCCGGTACCGGCTCGCGCGGGGCGAAGAGCCCCTCGCCCTCCGGCATCGGCGGTAGTGAGGACAGGAAGTCGATGAGGGCGAGCACGTCGTCCTCGGGGGCGTCGAACGGCTGGCCGGTGGCGCGGGCGAGCTCCCAGCCGTGGATCACGAGCTCGTCGAGCACGAACATCCCTGCCGCGGAGGCCAGCAGCGGCACTCCGCCCTCGACCGTCTCCCCCTGCCACGCGGAGGGCGGCGCCCAGGCACGGGCCAAGTCGGCCAGCTGCACGGGGATGCGCTCGCGCCAGTCTGAACGCAGCAGGGCCGCGTCCCCGTCACGCAGCTCGGAGTCGGGCACGGGCTGTTTCCGGGCCGCCGCCTGCAATCCGGTGGACAGGCCGTCGATGTGCTCGAGGAGATCGCCGACGAGGTACTCGGTCGACGGGGTCGGGTGCGTCAGGGCCCCTGCGGGCACGCCCTCGACGATGGAGGCGATCGCGTCGGCGGCGGGGCGGAGGTCTCGCGGTTCAGCCATGGTGACATCGTGGCAGAAGCCGTCGCGGTGCGCGGCGACCTTCCCCGTTCAGGGCAGGGAACCCCGGGAAAGTCAACGTTGTGCATCGGCGTCTGGGTCCCCATAGTTGGTGGGGGTCAGAACGGCGGGGTGCATGGGGGAGCAGATGAGCATGGCAGGTCAGAACGAGGATCAGGCGATCCAGACAGAGGTCGAGCAGCGCGCGCTGGAGGGGATGTACGCGCATCTCGACGCCGATCTGCAGGCACGGGAGACGGCGCGGGACCGCGTGCTGGCAGAACCGGTGGAGAGCCCCGCGGGCACTCACGCGCGGGACCTCGAGTTCCATCGCCTGCAGGACAGGATCGGTCAGCTGCGCGCTGCCGAGCAGGGCCTGTGCTTCGGACGCATCGACCGTGCGGAGAATGGCGACAGCCTGCACATCGGGCGGATCGGTATGCGGACGGACGCCGGGGAGATCCTCCTGGTGGATTGGCGCGCGGAGGCCGCGCGGCCCTTCTACGCGGCGACGATGGCGCATCCGATGGGTGTGCGGAAGCGCCGCCACCTGCGGGTGCAGCAGCGCACGATCGTCGACCTCAGCGACGAGATCCTCGACGGCAGCTCGCCGCTCCCGGAGGACATCGTGGGCGACGGTCCGCTCGTCGCCGCGCTCGGCGGGGCGCGTACCGGGCGCATGCGTGAAGCGGCCTCGACCCTCCAGACGGAGCAGGACCGGATCGTCCGCTCACCGCATCGCGGGATCATGGTCGTCGACGGCGGCCCCGGGACGGGCAAGACCATCGTGGCCCTCCATCGCGCCGCCTATGTGCTCTACGCGTGGCCGTCGGTCGCCGGTCACGGGGTGCTCGTGCACGGACCGAACCAGCGGTTCCTGACCTACATCTCCGACGTGCTGCCCTCGCTCGGCGAGAACGACGTGCAGCTGTCGACCCTGTCGGACCTCGTGCAGGCGGACGCGCGGCGCACCGAACCCGATCACCTGGCGCGGCTCAAGGGCCGCGCCGAGCTCGCGGACGCCCTGGCGACGTGGGTGCGCGACCGGGAGCCGCACGGTGTGCCGCTCGAGCTGCGCACCGCGCACGACGCCCTCGTGCTGGACCCCGCCGTGGTCGACGCGGCCCGGCGCTTCGCGCTGCAGGGCGGGATCGGCCACAACCCCGCCCGCGAGCTGTTCACCGAGGCCATCGTCGAGGACCTCGTCACCGAGCTGGAAGCGCGCGCGATGCAGGAGGACGCCGACTTCGAGCACGAGGCCGAGGCGCTGCTCGGCATCAGCTTCGACCGCCTGGCCGCGAAGGACCTCGGACGCTCCGGGGCGGGCGGCGCGAGCAGCTCGACCGCCGTCATCGACATCGACTGGGAGGCGATCCGCGACGAGCTGCTCGAGGATCCCGGCATCGACCGCGCCGTGGAGCAGATCTGGCCGCGGCTGGAGGCCGAGCACGTGGTGCGCGGCGTGCTCAGGGACCCCTCCGCTCTCGCGACGGTGCTGCCGGATGCCACGGCCGAGGAGCTCGAGATGATCGCGGACGGCGCCCCGGAGGAGTGGTCCACTGCCGATCTCGCCCTGCTCGACGAAGCGCGAGCCCTCGTGGACGGACCGCCCGGCGAGACGTTCGGCCACGTGGTCGTCGACGAGGCCCAGCAGCTCTCCCCGATGCACTGGAGAGTGCTGATGCGCCGCTGCCCGGCGCGCTCGATGACAGTGGTGGGCGACCTCGCCCAGGCGGGCCTGACCACGACGGTGCGGACCTGGGCCGACGCTCTGGAGCCGTTCGTCCAGGACCGGTTCCTCCACCACACCCTGACGATCAACTACCGCACCACGGCCGAGATCCTGGAGACGACCCGGCCGCTGCTGGCGAGGATCGCCCCGGACCAGCAGCTGTCCCGCTCCATCCGCCACGGCGAACCGCCACGGACCGTCACCACGGAGCACGGCGACGTCGTGGCCACGCTGCGCACGCTCATCGGCGAGCTCGGTGCGTCGCACCAGGGTGAGCTGATCGGGGTCGTCGCGACCGCCGCCGAGGCGCCGGCGCTCGAGGCGGCGCTGAGCTCCACGGGGGTCACGGTGCTCGGCGCCCCGGAGGCCCGCGGCCTGGAGTTCGACACCGTGCTCATCGTCGACCCGGCCGCTATGGAGAACGCCGGGGACGCGGGCCTGCGCGACCTGTACGTCGCGCAGACCCGCGCCACCCAGCGTCTGGTCACGATCGTGCCGTGACCCCCACCGTCACAGTGCGTAGGCGTACTGCTCGATGAACCGCGGGGTCGTGCCGAGCTCACGGGCCGCGTGGTTGGCCCAGGAGGGGTCGCGCAGCATCTCGCGCCCCACGAACACGGCGTCGGCCTCGCCGTCGCGGAGGAGCTGGTCGGCGCGTTCGGCGTTCTTCACCCGGCCGACGGCTGCGACCTGCACCGCGGTGTCGCGGCTCAGGCGCGCGGCGTAGCGGGTCTGGTAGTCCTCATCGTGCGGGATCGGGACGACGTCGGAGCCGCCCGAGGAGGCGTCGACGAGGTCCACGCCGTGCTCGCCGGCCCATGTGGCCAGCTGGGCGGACTGCTCGTAGGTCCAGCTCTCGCGGGCGTCCTCGGGGTTCTCCTCCACCCAGTCGGTCGTGGAGATGCGCAGGAAGACGGGCTGGTCCTGCGGCCAGACCTCGCGGACGGCGTCGATGACCTCGAGCACGAGCCGCGCCCGGCCGGCGAGGTCGCCGCCGTACTCGTCGGTGCGCTCATTGGCGAGCGGGGACAGGAACGAGTGCAGCAGATAGCCGTGCGCCGCGTGGATCTCGGCCACCTGGAAGCCGGCCTCGAGGGCGCGGCGCGCCGCCTCGGCGAACGAGGTCACGACCGCGGCGATGTCCTCCCGGCTCATCTCCTGGGGGACGGGACCGCCGGGGAACGCGACGGGGCTGGCCCCGTGCGGCGTCCACCCCAGGGCGTCGGCACCGAGCCAGGCGCCGCCCTCCCAGGGGCGCCCGGTGGAGGCCTTGCGCCCGGCGTGCGCGAGCTGGATCCCGGCGACGGCGCCCTGGGCGCGGATCGCGGAGGCGACCCGGGCGAAGTCGGGGATCTGCGAGTCGTCCCACAGGCCCAGGTCGAACGGGGAGATCCGCCCCTCGGGGGCCACGCCCGTGGCCTCCAGCACCACCAGGCCCGCACCACCGGCGGCGCGAGCGGAGTAATGGGCGAGGTGGAAGTCCGTCGGACGGCCGGCGGCGGTGGCCGACGGGTCCGCGCTGTAGGTGCACATGGGAGACATCCAGGCCCGATTGGGGATCTCGAGGCCGCGGAGCTGGATGGGGGTGAACAGGGTCGTCACGGGAGACGCCTCCAGGGGATTGCCGGTTAGTACGACAGAAAGCGTACTACGAGAAGACTAGTACTATGAGAAGTCGTCCCGACCGACCAGGAGGCGGCAGTGCGTACCCTCGATCACCCCGACGTCCAGGAGATCGCCCTCGACCAGGTGCTCTCCGCGCTCGCGGACCCGATCCGGCGCACGATCGTCGCCCAGCTCGCCGACGGGCACGACGACCAGGCCTGCATCGCCTTCGAGCTCCCGGTCACCAAATCGACCTCCACCCATCACTTCCGCGTGCTGCGAGAAGCCGGCGTGATCTCGCAGCGCTACCGGGGGACTGCCATCCTCAACTGCCTGCGCGAGGACGACCTCGCCCAGCGGTTCCCAGGCCTGCTCGACGCCGTGCTCGCCGCGGAGGCGCCCCGCGTCGGCATCTCAGTGCGGTAGGCAGATCCGATCAGACCACTACAGGGGTTCGCCCCCAGTCGTCTGCATGCGGGAAACAGACGCGCCTGATGGGTGCAGGTCAGCGCCGCCGAGGTCTCGTCGTAGTGGCAGTCTGAGTGGCGGCAGCGACGATCCGATTGTCCTGACTGCCCCGCGGTGCAAAGCTCTTGGCATGCCATCCCTCGTCGAGTCGACCATTGCAGCAGGCTCTCTGTCGGTCACTACGCAGCCTGTTCTCGTCGCGGGGTCGATCACGCTGCGACCCTGGGCAGGCAACGATCTTCCCGCGCTGGTCTCGGCGTATGCGGAGCCTGAGATACAGCGCTGGCATGCCCGTTCGATGTCGCCCGATGAGGCCAGCAGCTGGATCGCGGAGGCCGGTGACGCGTGGATGTCGGAGACTGCAGCGAGCTGGGCTGTCGACGTCGAGGGAACGTTGGAGGGGCGTATGACGCTCAAGCTCGACCTCGTTGATGGAGTCGCGGAGGCGGCGTACTGGACGAGGGCCGCTGCCAGCGGTCGAGGAATCGCGTCCGGTGCGCTGCGCCGGGCGACCACGTGGGCTTTCGAAGTCGGACTGCACCGGGTCGAGCTCGAGCACTCGACGCGGAACCCTGCGTCGTGCCGCGTCGCGACCAAGGCGGGATTCTCCTCAGAGGGGACGCGCCGGGGCAGCGCTCTGCACGCCGACGGCTGGCATGACATGCACGTTCACGGGAGGATCTCAGGCGAAACGTCGCTCGAGCTGGGCGGATAGTTCGAGCTGTCGAGGAGCCGTCGCCAGACGTTCAGTCGATCTGCGAGGCCGCGTCAGGAGCCTCGTCCTGGTTCGGCCGTCTCCACCTGCAGCACCGCCTCAGCGACAAGGCCCGGCTGCGAGATGTACGGCGAATGACTCGTGGCGACCGTCTGATTGGACGTGCAGCGCTCCGCCATGAGGCGCTGCAGGGCTGGATCCACGGCGCGATCCTCCGAGCAGACGATGTAGTGGCTCGGAGCGCTTTTCCATGTCGCGTCCTGAACGATCCCCCGACCGTGGCCGCCTGCCTGGGGCACGAGCAGCGCGGCGGCTCGTTCAGCGTCGCGACGAGAGCAGTCGGCATAGAACAGCTCGATCGCGTCCTCAGGATCGATGCAGGAACCGCCCGACGGATGCGGGCTAACCCACGGGTTGATGAGAGCGTCCGGGCCGCCCAGCTCTGCGCAGGACTCGCCCGCATCGGGGACGAACGCCGCGACGAAGACCTGCGCACACCCGCCATGAACATCCGCGATGACGGCGCCGCCGTAGCTGTGGCCTAGGAGGACGGGTGCGCTCTCGCAGCCGTCGACCACCGCCTGGACCGCAGCGACGTCCTCGGCGAGGGAGCCGCGATGCAGGCGCGGGGTATGGACGATCGCTCCCTCGCGCCGCAGCACGCCGGCGAGCTCCTCCATGTGGGCGGGCTGATGGAAGAGGCCATGCACCAGGACGACGTCGGGCGGGTTCATGAGTTGCAGTAGACCACGGTCCTTTGACGGTCGCTCCGGCCGATGACCGATCGAGGTCAGCGCACGACGTCGTAGACGAGCTTCACCACGCCGTTGGAGTAGGTGGCGCTGTCGCGCAGCTTCAGATCCCGTCGCTCGTGCTCCGAGGTGGGCAGGGCCCGCTTCCCCGTGCCCAGCAGCACCGGGAACAGCAGCAGGTGGTAGCGGTCGATGAGATCCGCTTCGGCGAGACGGCGGGCGAGCTCGGCGCTGCCGTGGATGAAGATCGCGCCACCAGCGCCGTGCTCGTCCCGCTTCACCTCCGCGACGTCCTCGGTGCTGCGGAGGATCCGGGTCTCGCCCCAGCCGTCGACAGGATCCGCCTCGTCGAGCGAGCTCGAGACGACGAGCTTCGGGATGTCCTGGTAGGCGGCGTGATCCGGGGAGCCGTTCCACTCCGGCGCGAAGTCCTCGTAGCTGCGCCGGCCGAACATGAGTGTTGACGTCTCGGCGATCTCCTCGCCCTTCAGGGAGAAGGCCTCGGGGTCCATCGGTGTGCTGAGGACCCAGCCGCCCTGCGGATGCCCCTCGACCACGCCGCCGGGGGAGTCGACGATGCCGTCGAGCGTCATGAAGCCGGTCCAGACCAGTTCGCGAGCCATGATGTTCCCTTGGGGGTCGTGATGGCCGGAGGGCGTCCTCGCCCGGGCGTTCGATGCGCCGAGGCCATCACGTGCACAGTAGTCTCCGTCGGTCGCTGACGCACGCGTCGACGAGCTCGAGGGAAGGGCCGGCTGGTCGGGCAGAGGGGCACACTGGGCCCATGGATGATCGCCCGCAGAACGCCGACATGGCCCGGGATCGCGCCGCGCAGCTCGCCTCGCGCCGCCGCGAGGTGCAGGCGCAGCTGGACGAGGTCGAGCGGGAGCTCGCAGCGCTGCGTCGCACCCGCGAGGGTGCGTCGGACGACGACGAGCACGACCCCGACGGGGTGCCGTTGTCGGAGCAGTGGTCTCGCCTGGAAGGGCTGCGGCTCGCACGGACCGAGGCGCTCGCCGGGATCGACGAGGCGGAGGGGCGCCTGGGACGGGGCGAGGACGGGCGCTGCCGACGCTGCGGAGCCCCGATCGCCCCGGCCCGGCTGGCAGCCCGTCCTGAGGCCACGACCTGCATCGACTGCGCCTCGTGAGCCGCTGCTGAGTATCAGCGAGCGAACGGATGCTCCCGGCGCAGAGCCGCGGAGCAGAACGTCGCCCGGCGCAGGTGCTCGACGTTGTCGGAGACGCCGTGGTGCCGCGCCTCCCAGTAGAAGGAGGCGACGAACCGGGCGTGGGAGATGTCGAGGGCGAGAGCCGTCTCCGCGCCCGCCGCGGTACAGAACGCCCGCACGACGTCCGCCATCGCACCGGTCGGGTCCGGGGCGCTCAGGAGCGACGGCAGCAGGCTGCGCAGTACGGTGTGCGCCTCGTGCTCGAGGGGCCCGGCGACGAAGCAGGGATCGATCGCGATCCACGCGCCGTCGGCGCGGCGCATGATGTTCTCGAAGCTCAGGTCCCCGTGAGTCAGCGTTGCGGAGTGGCATGTGCTCAGCTGCGCGATCCCTTCGACGGCGGCGTCGAAGCTCGCCTCGTCGAGCGCGTGGCCGAGCCGCCTCGCGGTGTCGTGCTGCTGCTCGAGCTGTGCGCGCCAGGCCGCAGTCCCTTCGGCGAGCTGTTGTGCGTCGGTCGGTGCCGGGACGTCCGCGATCCGACAGCTGACGCGCCCGGCGACCGCCGCCGCCTCGACGGCGTCCCAGGACGCGCTCGCCGCGGCGAGCGTCGGACCGGGGACGAGCTCGAGAAGCAGCGCACCGCATGCGAGGTCGGCGTCGAGGAGCCGGACCGCACCGTGCCCGTCCAGCACGGTAAGAGCTCGGTGCTCCGCAGAGGCGTCGGCGATCGGGGAAGCCAGCTTGAGGGCGGCGGGACGGCCATCCCGCCTGGTCACGGGGAGCACGATGCCGGCGCCGCCGTAGGAAGGCGGCCCCGACGACTCAAGCTGCCAGCGGGCTGTCACCTCGTCGCAGAGTGCAGGAAGTGCCTCCAGCCAGGGCCGGCAGGCGGCGTCGTCCTGCGCGAGCAGTCGGGCGCGGAACGTTTCGTCCGGTCCGGGGGCGACGGGCGTCATGCCCGTTCCGGCCTCGCGGGGTCGCTCGGCCCCGGAACGGACGCGGGCTCCTTCCACGGCACGGGGGTCGTCGTCCCCGACTCCCAGTCCCGGCGCAGGATCGCGTAGGCGACCGACGCCAGTGGTGCCCCGCCCTCGACGGGCCAGGACTCGCGGTAGTGCGCCTCCTTCACCCAGCCGCAGTGCAGGAAGGTGCGTCGCATCGCGAGATTGTCCTCGCGGGTCTGTCCCTCGAAGCGCGTCACCTCGGCGAAGTGCTCGAAGACATGGCGCGTGGTCGCGGCGAGGGCCGCGGCGCCCAGCCCCTGGCCGCGGAACTCCTCGGCCAGGCGCAGGTCGAGCATCGGGGTGGGGTCCTCGAGGTCCTCGAGACGCACCAGACCGATGCGGCCCAGTTCCGCATGCTCGAGCCAGAAGCTCCGGGTCTCCTCGCTCTCGTACGCACCGTTGTCGATCGCAGTGGCGACCTCCTCGCGGGTGCGCCGCATCAGCACATGGAAAGGGAAGGAGTGCGAGGTGAGGAAGGCGAGCAGGTCCTCACGATCCGCGCCGCGCGGGGAAAGCCTCCGCACGGTGATGGGCGGGGTGACGGGCAGGGCCGCGGCGCGATCGGTCATCTGTCGACCCTAGAGCTCTTCGGGGCGTTCGGGCTCGTGAATATCGGTGCCGTGACCAGAAGGGGATGGCAGGGAGCGGGACATCTCCTCCGGTGCGGGTCGCTCCACGGCGAAGAGGAAGCAGCCGTACTCGAGGGCGCGGACATGCACGAGCTCGACGGCGGGATCGGCGAAGGCATCGTCGAGCCCGCTGTCGAGCCCGGCGGTGGCATCGGCCGGGATCTCCAGTAGGGCGCCGCTGTGGATGACGCCTCGAGCGTCGTAGCGACGCAGGGTGCGCAGCGCACCAGGACGTGCGTGGGGATAGGTCTCCGCTCCGCCGGGCCTCTCGGGGCCGGAGCACGGATCTGCATGGAGGAAGACCGGGCCGACCTCGTCGTAGGCGCCCGGATCGACCTGCTGAGCGGTCGCCCATCGCCGAAGCGGCGCGTAGCTGACCAGGGCGATGTGCTCTCCGGCCCGGGCGGAGCGGAGGCAGCAGCGCAGCGGGCTGCCCTCCGCGTCGAGCGGAGCGGACGGATCGGAGACGACGAAGGAACGCATCGTCCTGCCTGCATCGTCCCGGTGCCGGAGCTCGGACAGCGCGGCCGGTGGGATCGCTCGAGGGAGGTACCGGGGTGCGGTCGGGCACCTGCCAGGCGGAGTCACTCGCGCGGCGACACGGCGCTCCGATGACTCGGCACGATCATGTCCCGGCCGCGAGTGGCCGGCGAGCAGCCGGGCGCGGAACTCCTCGGACGGCCTCCTGTGCGCACCGGGGACGTGATGGTGAAGGTCTGCTCGACGTGTCCGTCCGGGTGCACGACCTCGTCGAAGTGCACGGGGATCGCGCGCCGCCAGAATCGTGTCGCGGGCGCGTTGGTGGCGAGCTGGGTGATCGACCAGGGTCCCGGGAACGCCTCGAGGATCGTGCGCGCCGCCTGGGTTCCCACGCCGGTCCGACGGTGCTTTCGCAGCACGAAGAACTCCGCCATGCGTGACGGGTTCCCGCTGCGGACCAGCGCGAAGCCCGCGGGGTGGCCGCCCACGCGAATCAGGAAGGCGTGGCGGTCCGACGCGCGCCAGTACTCCTCCAGCCAGGCGTAGTGGAACTCGCCGCGCTCGTCGACGTCGTACCCCGCATGGTCGGAGAAGTCGTAGAGGTAGAGCTGGAGCAGGCGCGCCAGCAGCTCGTGATCCGCCTCGACGGCGCGCGCGATGACCAGGGAGTTCGGGGCGTCCGGAGAGGTCATCCGGTCATGGTAGGTCCGGCCTGCTACGGCCGCACCGGAGTTTCCAGGGCTTCGACGGGCCTGACACGGCGCATCGACACCTCCGTCGGGGGAGCGCATTGATCGCACGCCGTATCGGGAGTGTCGCCGCGGACGAGAAGTTCACGCACTGTTCACGGAGCGCCCGGACGGCAGCGGCACGGCGCGGTCGGACCGATAGCCAGCCGTCAGAGAGGTCTCTCTGCAGGTCACAGATTCGCGAGGTCCACTGGAGCGACTCGTCGGGAGTGGCTCGCCGAGCCGACCTGCGCACTTGTGATCTGCCCGACACCGCGCATAACGTTTCGGTCACGGGCAGATTGCTCGGTCGGCGTGCGGCCGACGGACACGATGGGAGTTCCGTCATGACTGAACAGAACAACTCCGGACAGTTCGGCGCTCAGGACGAGGGGCAGCAGGGCGGCGGCTTCGGCGGCGGCCAGGACCAGCAGGGTCAGCAGAGCCAGCAGAGCCAGAGCCAGGGGGGCCAGGGCGGCTTCGGCGGTGCCGATTCCGGCCAGGAGCGCGACCAGGGCCAGGGCGGTGGCTTCGGCGGCGCCGGCCAGAACCAGGACCAGGGCGGCGGCCAAGGTGGTCAGGGCGGTATCGGTGGCGCGGACGCCGGCCAGGGCCAGCAGAGCCAGGGTGGCGGCCAGGGCGGCCAGGACCAGAACCAGCAGGGCCGGGGGCAAGGCCGGAGTGACAGCCAGGGCGGGTCCTCCCAGCAGGGACAGGGCGGCTTCGGCGGTGTCGACTCCGGTCAGGAGCGCGATCAGGGTCAGGGTGGTGGCTTCGGCGGTGCCGGCCAGAACCAGGATCAGGGCGGCGGCCAGGGTGGTCAGGGCGGCGTCGGCGGTTCCGACTCCGGTCAGGGCCAGCAGGGTCAGGGCGGCTTCTGACGACGAGCCGACGGGCGCCGAGAGCGCTCGCGTGACGACGAGGGGCGGCCCGCAGGCCGCCCCTCGTCGTGTTGCAGCTCTGCCCGCCCGAGATCACCCGTCCTGGCGAGCATCCAGCGCGCGCTGGTGCTCCTGGTAGAACTCGGTCTCGGCCGGCTCGGGGCGGTCCTGACCGTTGAGCAGGCGATGCCACAGCGGGTAGTACGCCGGCTGCTGCGAGGCCAGGGTGATCCGGTCCCGGGCCTCCTGGGGGAGCGTGAGGTCGGCGGCGGCGAGATCCTCCTGGAAATGCTCGAAGGACCGCGCCGCGATCACGGTGCCATCCACCCCGGGGCGATCGAAGATCCACGAGATGACCACCTGGGGGATCGTCCACCCCAGGTCACCGGCGATCTCGTCGAACAGCTCGATGAGGTCGTAGGCGCGACCCCAGTCCGTCACGTGCGGCTCGGGCCAGCCCGCGCCCTGCCGCGTATCGGACGGAGTCTCCTTGCCTCGGCGTACCTTGCCGTTCAGCAGTCCCTCGCCCAGCGGGCTCCACCCGAACGTGGCGACGCCCAGGTCGCGGGCGGCCGGGATGATCTCGTACTCGATCTCCCGCGCCTCGGGCGTGTAGTAGACCTGCTGCGCGACGGGGGCCTCGAGCCCCGCCTGCCGTGCCTCGTAGACCGTCTTGGTCAGCTGCCAGGCGCTGTAGTTCGACACTCCCCAGTAACGCACCTTGCCGGCGCGGATCAGATCGGTGACGGCTGAGATGGTCTCGAGGATCGGGGTCTGCCCGTCCCACTGGTGCATGTACAGCAGGTCGAGATGGTCGGTGCCCAGTCGCTGCAGGCTCTCCTCGACCGCACGGGTCAGGTGATACCTGCTCGCTCCGGACTGATTGGGTCCGTCGCCCGTGGCCGTGCGGGCCTTCGACGTGAGGATGATGTCGTCCCGGCGCGTCCCCAGAGCCTTCCCCAGGACGCGTTCGGCGTCGCCGGCCGAATAGATGTTCGCCGTGTCGACGAAGTTCACGCCGTGGGCGATGGCCTCGTCGATCTGCCGACGGGCGTCGTCCACCGTGAGCCCGGCGATCTTCTCGAAGCCTCCTCCCGAGCCGTAGGGCACGGTCCCCAGAGCCACACGGGAGACGTAGAGACCGGAGTGACCAAGACGGACGTAATCCATGGGAGGCATTCCTCTCGCGCAGTCGCAGGTGACCGTCCCGTGCGGAACGACCAGCGTGCCTGCGACGGTACGTCACCGAGTGCGCCCGGGGAAAGCGGTCTCTCCGACAGGAATCGGCACGACGCGATAGCTCGGTTGCAGCCCTGTTCGGGGACTTCGAGCTGCGGCCCGCGACACTCTCACCGATTCCCCCGATCCGCCCCACCTACGGGCCAAACCGGGGGAATCGCGCCGGCGGGCCCGTCAGATCTCGGGCCGCAGCTCGAACTCCCAAGCGACGACTGCCGATTGCCCGGCCTCGGCGGCGTGGGCGGCGCTGGACGCCCAGGGGTGCAGCTCCCAGATGGTCGGCGGACCGGGGGGCAGTGGCGCGGCCTCAGCGTCGGGCGTGACGATGGCGTCGCCGAGGTACGTCTCGGTGCAGGCTCGCACCACGAACCCGTGCGGCAGGGCGGCCCGCAGGTAGGCGCTGAGGCCATGGCTGTGGCCTGTGATGTGGCCGGTGCGTCCGTCGGGCGACTGCTTGATCAGGGGGAAGCGCGGTGAGCCGATGAAGTGGCCTCGGGTGTCGAGCACCAGCAGATGGCCCCCGGGTCGCATATCCCGCGCCACCTCGGCGAAGAACGGCTCCAGGTCGCTGAGGTGGGTGAGCGCCAGGCTGCACACGACGTGGTCGACGTCGTCGTCGGGCAGCGGCAGACCCGTGAGTTCGCCGCGCAGGAACCGGGCGTCGGGAACGGCCGTGCGGGCGCGAGACAGCATGGCCTCAGAGAGGTCGACGCCGACGACGTCGTGACCGCGGTCCACCAGCTGCTGGGTGACTGCGCCGGTGCCGCAGGCGGCATCCACCACGCGACCCGGTGTCAGGGCATCGAGCATCGGAGCGAGCACGTCGTCGCGCATCGGAAAGGAGCCGTTGTCCTCGCAGCCATAGGTCTCTGCCCAGCCGTCGTACCCGCCGACGACCGGCAGGGGAGGGACGTCGGCCCCGGGTCCGAGCTCGTCGGCGCGGTCGAGGAGGTCGCGCACCTCAGCGATCCGGGCCTCGGTGAACGCCCGGTCGTACTCGCCCGCGAAGGCACGCATGAGGGCCACGCCGTCGAGCCCCAGCAAGTAGGCGAGCGGGTGCTGGTGGATGGTCGCGTCGGTTCGCTCGTCGGGCACGGGGCCATCGTTCGGGGTCGCCCGGCATCGGGCAATCGAGTTATTGCTGCCGCGAGCACCGCGCCAGGTCGAGGAGCATCGCGCGCTGTCGAACTGGGCGTCGAGAACGTCGTCGTGGCTGACCACGGTCACGCCCTCGGGGCCACGTCGAGGTCATGTGTCACCGGGCCAGGGTCCCTTGACAGAATTAGTGAGGGAACTCAGAATTGAGTGCACTCGTGAGGCGTGCAGGGAGGCGGTCAGGCCGTCACCGCCTTCATCGACACCGCACTTCGCCGCTGACCATCGCGGCGACTTCCCCCTTCGCCGACTTCCCGAGGAGAGAGACCATGCGAGCCTTCGCCGTCGACACCTACAAGCAGCCCATCCACGAGGTCGACGTACCCGAGCCCGCCGTAGGCGCCCGGGATGTGCTGATCGAGGTCGCCGCCGCCGGGGTGAACCAGCTCGACGAGAAGATCCGGATGGGCGAGTTCACAGCCATCCTTCCCTACAAGACCCCGCTGGTCCTCGGGCACGACGTCGCCGGGACCGTCGTCCGCACCGGTGCGCAGGTGCAGGGCTTCACGCCCGGTGACCAGGTGTTCGCCCGCCCCCGCGACCATCGGATCGGGACCTTCGCTGAGCGCATCGCCGTCGATCAGGCCGACGTCGCCCCCGCGCCGACCTCGATCACCCCCCTCGAGGCGGCCTCCCTGCCGCTGGTGGCCCTGACGGCGTGGCAGGCACTCGTGATCCGAGGGAACGTGCAGCCGGGCCAGAGGGTCCTCCTCCACGCCGGGGCCGGCGGCGTCGGGTCGATCATGATCCAGCTCGCCAAGCACCTCGGAGCCCACGTCGCCACGACCGCCTCCGGGAAGAACGCGGACTTCGTGCGCGACCTCGGGGCCGACGTCGTGGTCGACTACCGCACCCAGGACTTCGAGAAGGAACTCTCCGGCTACGACCTGGTGCTGGACAGCCTCGGCGGGGAGAACCTCGAGAAGTCCCTGCGGGTGCTGCGCCCCGGCGGGACGGCGATCGGGATCTCCGGCCCGCCCGACCCCGTCTTCGCGAAGAAGGCCGGTCTGAGCCCTGTCGTGCGCCTGGCCGTCGCGGGGCTCAGCGCCAAGATCCGCCCGCAGGCGAAGAAGCTCGGCGTCACCTACGAGTTCCTTCTCATGCAGGCCAGCAGCGAGCAGCTCCGCACGATCGCCGCCCTCGTCGACGACGGCACCCTGCGGCCCGTCGTCGGCAGGACGTACTCCTTCGACGAGACCCCGCAGGCCCTCGAGTCCCTCGCGAAGGGCGGATCGCGCGGGAAGACCGTCATCGCCGTCCCCTGATCCACCTCGCCGAGGACATCCTGGGCCGACGGCCCGGCAGGCTCCGGCGCCCGCGCTCAGATCACGGGGCGGGCTCCGGACGCACCACCAGGCAGGTGCTGGATGCGGTCGCGAGGATGCGCCCCTCGCTGTCCCGGATGTCGGCCTCGGCGAACGCGGCGCTGCGGCCGGCGCGGGTGACCCAGCCGTGGGCGGTGACGGTGCCGGTCTCCGCCGTGATCGGGCGCAGGAACGACACCTTGAGCTCGAGGCTGGTGTATCCCACCCCGGCCGGGAGAGTGGAGTGGACCGCGCACCCGCACACGGAGTCCAGGACGGTGGCGAAGAACCCGCCGTGCACGGAGCCGATGGGGTTGTAGTGCGACTCGTCGGGCTCCGCCGTCATCACCGCGTCTCCCTCGGTCACGGAGACGAATTCGAGCCCGATATGGCTGCTGATCGGCGGGGCCGGGGCCTCGCCCGCGGCGACGGCGCGCAGCTGCTCGAGCCCGGACCGGGCGAACAGTGCCTGCTTGTCCTTCCCGGGGACCTGGTAATGGAGAGTGCGCGACCGCCCCTCGGTCGCTCCCTGCTCGGGCGTCGTCATCATCGCCTCAGGCCTCCTGGGCCGCGGGAAGGATTGCGGCAACCTGCGCCCGGATGCTCGCGACGAGCTCTTCGGTGCTCGATCCGGCGTTGATGGTCGCGCCCAGTTCCATGAGCAGGATGGCCGAGACCACGTGGGCGAGCGTCGCCGCGTCGTCGGCGGAGATCCCTGTCCTCTCGGCCAGGATGCCGGCGGTGGCCTCCTCGGTCTGCGCGACGATGGACAGCGCCTCCGCGTGGTGGGGTTCGGTGGGGTCTGCGAAGGTCATCTCCCGCAGGTAGGTGCGACCGTTGTCGACCTGGACCCGGTTGCAGTGCACCACAGGGGTGAGCAGTGCCATCAGGCCGTCCAGCGCCGTCGTCGCTGCCTCAGCCGCGGTGCGCCCACGTTCCAGCGCCGCGGCGTAGTGGGTGTTCTGCACCAGGAGCAGCAGCTCGCCCTTGGTCCGTGCGTACAGGAACAGGGTTCCGGTGCCGATGTCCGCCGCGTCGGCGATCTGCTGGGTGGTGACCTCATCGACGCCGTGCTCGGCGAACAGTTCGCTCGCGGCCGCGGTGATGCGTTCGAGCTTGGCCTGCTTGTTGCGCTCGCGCCGCCCGAGCGGCGAGGTCACCCCTGACATCGTTCTCCCCCTGGAATAAACTCTGACTCTTCTCAGTTCTGAGTGTAGTCACTGTTGTGTGGACTCGGACGTGCGAGAGCTCATCCTCCCACCTCGGGGCCCGGCCACCCGGCCGCGCACCGGATGCAGCGGCGATCCGTTCGACGTCGAGGAGTCCCCCACTCATGACCACCGCTTCACTCTGGCAGCCGCTCACCCTCGGCCGGGTCGAGCTCCCGCACCGCCTCGCGCTGTCACCCATGACCCGCAATCGGGCGAACCCCGACGGCACCCCCGGTGAGCACACCGCGACCTACTACCGCCAACGCGCCTCGCTCGGGCTGCTGATCAGCGAGGGAACCCAGCCGTCGGCCGACGGGCAGGGGTACCTCAACACCCCGGGGATCCACACGCCCGAGCAGGTCGAGGGATGGCGGGAAGTCGCCGACGCCGTCCACGACGAGGGCGGACACCTCTTCATCCAGCTGATGCACGCCGGCCGGATCTCCCACCCGGACAACACCCCGCACCACCGCCAGCCCGTCGCCCCGTCGGCCCTCTCCGCTGAGCAAGATATGCACACCGCCCACGGGGTCGAGAAGACGCCCGTTCCCCGCGAGCTCGGCACCGAGGAGATCCAGGACGTGATCGGCGAGTTCCGGCACGCAGCCGCCTCCGCGATCGCCGCCGGGGCGGACGGCGTGGAGATCCACGCCGCCAACGGTTACCTCCTGCACCAGTTCCTCGCGCCGAACGCGAACCAGCGCACCGACCAGTACGGCGGCTCGATCGAGAACCGGGCCCGGTTCACCCTCGAGGTCGCCCAGGCCGTCGCCGACGAGATCGGCGCGGACCGCACCGGCATCCGCATCTCCCCGGCCTTCCCACTCGGCGGGCTCGACGAGGGCGACGCCGAGACCGTGCGGGCCCAGTACCGCTACCTGGTGGGCGAGCTCGCCCTGCTGAACCTCGCCTACCTGCACGTTCACCACCTCGGCGACGACGAGCTGCTGCGCTCCTTCCGCGAGATGTGGCCCACCGCGCTGCTCGTCGTCCGCTATGGGCGCGACCGCGACGCGATCGCCGCGGACATCGACGCCGGCCTGGCCGACATGGCGCCGCTGGGACGATTCGCCCTCGCCAACCCTGATGTCGTCGAGCGGCTGCGCAACGATGAGCCGTTCAACGACGTCGACCCCGCCACCCTCTACGTCGGCGGCGCGAACGGGTACATCGACTACCCGGCCCTCGCTCGCGCCTGACCCCACCAGTCCAGTCCAGACCAGATACTGATCGAAAGAGAAGAGCTCATGACTTCACTGAACGGCGCCATCGTCCTCGTCACCGGTGCGAACGGCGGCATCGGCACCCACTTCGTCCGAGAGGCGCTCGCCCGCGGGGCCGCCAAGGTCTACGCCACGGCCCGGAATCCGCGTGAGTGGGACGACGAGCGGATCGTGCCCCTCGCTCTGGACGTCACCGATTCCTCGTCCATCCAGGCCGTGGTCGAGGCCGCGTCCGACGTGACAGTGCTGATCAACAACGCCGGGATCTCCGTGCCCAGCACGGGCCTGCTCACCCACACCGACGAGGAGATCCGCGGCAGCGTCGAGACCAACTTCCTCGGCCCGCTCTTCCTCACCCGCGCCTTCGCCCCGCTGCTCTCCGCGAAGCAGGGCAACACCGCGATCGTCAACCTCCACTCGGCGCTCTCCTGGTACGCCGTCGCCGGGATCTACTCGGCCACCAAGGCCGCCCTGTGGTCGTCGACGAACTCGCTGCGACTGGAGCTGCAGCCTGCCGGTGTCCAGGTCGTCGGAGTGCACGTGGGGTGGGTGGACACCGCCATGGCCGCGCACACCACCGACGAGAAGGTCGATCCCGCAGTGCTCGTCGCCGCAGTGTTCGACGCGACCGAGGCGGGGAAGCACGAAGTCCTGGCCGACGAGACCTCGGTGCAGGCCAAGGCAGGGCTGTCGGCTCCGCTCGAGGTCGTGTACCCGCAGCTCGCCGTCTGACACAGGTCCCGCGCGGGCGGGGAGGCCGGTGCGCGCGAGGCGCCGGCGGCCTCCCCGTCCGTCGAGCTGTCCGGATAGCCGGGTCGGAGCGTCGGACCGGTCGCCGGTCACTTCGGCTCCCTCCATGGGCGCAGTCTTCGACGCTATCGATCCCACCCTGCGGTCATGGATCGAGGATCAGCCCATGTGGTTCGTCGCCACTGCGCCCCTCGGTGCCGATGGCCACGTGAACGTGTCACCCCTCGGGCACGGCACCTTCTCCGTCCTGGACTCCCACAGGGTCGCCTGGGTCGACTTCACCGGCAGCGGCGTCGAGACCATCGCGCACATACGGGAGAACGGCCGCGTGTGCCTCATGTTCACCTCCTTCGACAAGCGGCCGCGCATCGCGTCCGCCTGCACGGCACGGGCACGGTGTCCCTCCCCGGCGACGCGGCGTTCGAAGACGTCATCGCTCGGCATCCCGAGAGCCCGAGCACCCGAGCAGTGATCACCGTGGACGTGACCCGCATCAGCGACTCCTGCGGCTGGGGCGTTCCGATCATGGAAAAGACGGGCGAGCGCGATCTTCTCCGCCTCCAGGCTGAGAAGAAGGGCGTGGCCGGCATGGCCCAGTACCGTGCCCAGCGGAACGCCTGGAGCATCGACGGACTGCCTTGACCGCCCCTGGGTGAAGCGGACGCCCCAGGAGAATCCTCGCGCTGACGGCTTCGTCAGGTGAGCGCAGGCCGAGGCTTCGGATTTCTCGCGATGCTGCTGCGCGAGCGTCCGCGGCGGTCTAGATTCGCCGCATGGGTCTTCTGACATTCAGCATCAACGTCACTCTGGATGGCTGCGTCGATCACCAGGAGGGGATCGCCGACGAGGAGACGCACGCCTACTTCACCCGCCTCATGGACGAGAGCGGCGCGATGCTCTGGGGTCGCACCACCGACGAGAAGATGGAGGACTACTGGCCCGCGGTCGCCCGCGGCGAGGTCGACGCACCACCGGCGCTGCTGGCCTGGGCGCGCCCGCTGGAGGACAAGCCGAAGTACGTCGTCTCGGCGACGCGCAGCGACTTCTCGTGGACCAACAGCCACCACCTCGTCGGCGACCTGCGCACGGCGGTGCAGGAGCTCAAGGATCGAACGCCCGCCGGCGTGCTCGTCGGCAGCGGCACGCTCGCGACGGAGCTGGACCGGCTCGATCTGATCGATGAGTACCGATTCCTCGTCCATCCGATGATCGCCGGCCACGGCCCCACCCTGTACCAGGGCGGGCTGCACAGCACCCGGCGACTCGAGCTGATCTCAGCGGATCCGCTGAGCAACGGCGCGATCACCACGCACTATCGACGGACGGATTGAGGCCCCGTCGCGCGGACGCGTCGCGGCGGCAGGGAGCCAGCGGCGGACGGCACGGAGCCAGCAGCGAGAGGCGTCGTGCGGGCCCTGAGGATGCGGGCGCGGAGCGGCTCGGTCCCGTCGTCCCGACCCCGTGGCAACCAGCTGGCCATCCTTGGCGTTCCCTGGTCAGGCGGCGCATCATGGAGCCATGAGCGAGACGACAACGGCGACGCAGCCCACCATCGACCCGATCCCCGAGGGCCTCGCGGAACGCGCAGCCCTGCTCGGAGGCCCGGAGGGCGTGCTCACCGACGAGCAGATCCACGAGTTCGTCACCGAGCAGATCGCCGGCACCGACTACGACGGCAAGAGCGTCTGCGTGATCATCCCTGACGGCACCCGCTCCGTCCCGCTGCCCAAGGTGCTGCCCGCGATCCACGACGCCCTCGCCGGCCGTGCCAGCTCGGTGACCGTGCTGATCGCGCTGGGCACCCACGCCGCGATGGGCGAGGAGGCGATCGACAAGCTGCTCGGTTCCACCGAGCGCGGGGCGCAGGCCACCTACCCCGAGTGGACCGTCGTCAACCACGCCTGGGACGACCCGGATCAGATCGCCGACCTCGGCGAGATCTCCGCGGAGCGCATCGGCCAGCTCACCGGCGGCCTGCTCACCGACGTCCCGATGCGCGTGCAGATCAACAAGCTGTGCGTCGAGTCCGACGTCAACCTGATCGTGGGCCCCGTGTTCCCGCACGAGGTCGTGGGCTTCTCCGGCGGCAACAAGTACTTCTTCCCCGGCTGCTCGGTGCACGACGTCATCGACATCTCCCACTGGGTGGGCGCGCTCATCACCGCCAGCCGCATCATCGGCGCCCTCGGCATCACCCCGGTGCGCCAGCTCGTCGACGCCGCGAGCGATCTCATCGAGGCCGAGAAGCTCTGCTTCACCATGGACGTCAAAGAGGGCGGCGCGGATCTCGGCGCGATCGCCTACGGCGACCCGCAGGCCGCCTGGGCCGCGTGCGCGAAGATCTCCGCGCTCACCCACATCACCTACGTCGAGAAGCCGTACAAGCGGATCGTCGCACTGGTCCCGGAGATGTACGACGACATGTGGACAGGCGCCAAGGGCTTCTACAAGTCCGAGCCCGTGTGCGCAGACGGAGGTGAGGTCATCATCTACGCCCCGCACATCACCGAGGTCGCCGCGATGCACCCCGGGATCCGCGATATCGGATACCACAACATCGAGTACTTCACGAAGCAGTGGGACCGGTTCAAGGACCATCCCTGGGGCGAGCTCGCCCACTCCACGCACGTCACCGGTCTGGGGACCTACGACCCCGAGACCGGCGTCGAGGAGCAGCGCGTGCACCGCTACTTCGCCACGTCGATCTCCCGAGAGGAGTGCGAGGCGCACAACGTCCTCTACATGGACCCCGCCTCCCTCGACCTCGAGGCGCTGCGCAAGGATCCCGACACCCTCGTGATCGACCACGCCGGCGAAGTCCTGTTCCGCCTGGCCGCAGAACGCGACGGCGCCGCGGACCATGACGGCGCGACGGAGCAGGGCCGATGACCACCACCGACCGCCGCTCCGGCCACCTGACCCTGACGACCACCCCGCGGGACGACACCGACTCCGCGGCGAGGGAACCCGGCTCCACCTCGTCGGCCGCCGGTCCGTCGGCTGTCGATCCGGCGGGCGGGGGCCCTGCGGTGCATCCGGCGTCCCTGTTCGCTCCCGGGCGGCCCGCCTTCGACGTCACCGAGATGACGGTCGGGGCACTCGCCGGGGAGGAGCTCGCCCTGGCCGATGAGGTCTCCGCCCAGCTCGCGGGCGTCGGCCGCCTCGGCGTCGCCTACTCCGGCGGCGTCGACTCCGCGACCCTCCTGGCCCTGGCCGTGCGCGCGCTCGGCGCCGAGAACGTGGTGGCGCTGCTGGGTGTCTCCCCGTCGCTGGCCCGCCGGGAGCGCCGCCTCGCCCACCAGGTCGCCTCGGTGATCGGGGCGGACGTGGTCGAGGTGCACACCCATGAGGGCGAGAACCCCGACTACCAGAAGAACGACGGCACGCGCTGCTTCCACTGCAAGAACGAGCTGTTCACGCGTATCGGTGAGGACATCGTCGGCGCGCACCAGCTCGATGCGGTCGCCTACGGGGAGAACGCCGACGACGCCACCCGGCACGACCGTCCCGGCGCCGGCGCCGCCACCCGGCACCAGGTGCTGCGCCCGCTCTCCACCGCGGGCGTGACGAAGGCGCAGGTGCGGAGCATGGCCCGCGCGCTCTCGCTGCCCGTCGCCGACAAGCCCGCCGCGCCCTGCCTGGCCTCCCGGGTCCCCTTCGGCCAGAGCGTCACCCCGGAGAAGCTGCGCCAGATCGACGATCTCGAGGACGCCGTCTACGAGCAGGGCTTCAGCGACTGCCGTGTGCGCCACCACGGCGCGGTGGGCCGCATCGAGCTGCCCACCGACGAGCTCGCGCGCGCCATGGAGCCGCAGATCCGCGCCGCACTGGTCGCCGCCGGCAAGGAGACCGGGTTCTCGCACGTGACCATCGACCTCGACGGCATCCGCTCGGGCCTGTTTTCCCTGCAGATCCTCAACTCGGGCTCCCGTGGCTGAGAACGCCCAGGGCGCCGGCGGAGATCCGGCCGACGGGCAGATCTCTCCCGCCGACGGGCAGATCGACGGCGTGCTCGAGCTCGACCTCGACCGGGCCCGTCGTCGCGGCGCTCCCGAGGCCGTGCTGTGCGACGCCAAGAGCGTGGACCAGGTCGCCGCGATCGCCCAGGAGTACGCCCGCCTGGCCGCGACCGGTCGCGAGGACCTCGGGCCGGTGCTGTTCACCCGCGCCGACGTGGCCCGCGCCGAGGCGATCCGCGCCGCCCTGCCCGGCGCCTTCCACGACGCGGACTCGCGCCTCCTCGCCTGGCCCGCGGAACTCCCCGAGCCGACGGGAGGCCTGGTCATCGTGGCCTGCGCGGGGACCAGCGACCTGCCCGCGGCCCGCGAGGCCGAGCTGACCGCCCGCTACCTCGGCCGCCCCACGCGGCTCATCGCCGACATCGGCATCGCCGGGCTGCACCGTCTGCTCTCCCGGCTTCCCGAGCTGCGCGACGCGGCCTGTGTGGTGGTCGCCGCCGGGATGGACGGGGCTCTGCCCACCGTGGTCGCCGGCCAGATCAGCGCCCCTGTGGTCGCGCTGCCCACGTCCGTGGGCTACGGCGTCGCGAGCGGCGGAGTCACCGCAGCGCTCACCATGCTCTCGGCCTGCGCGCCGGGCATCGGCGTGGTCAACATCGACAACGGCTACGGCGCCGGCCACCTCGCCGCCCAGATCGCCCGCTGGGCGCCGGAGGCGGGGGAGTAGTCCCTTGCGGTGGGATCAATGCCACCTGGAGAGGCTGTCGGCGGAGTCTTCCGCCGCGGTGGAGCCGGTTGCCACGGCGATCACGAGATCGTAGGCCTTGGCGTAGTCGTGGTGAGGAAGACTGTCACTGGCCGAGTCGATCGAGAAGATCCGCATACCGGGTGCGTCCCGTGGCAGACAGCTCGCTGACCTGCTGCTGGTGTCCGTGTCGGGCTGCGACCTCGCGGATGGCGCGAACGGCTGCCTCCTGGTGGCTCACCCCATCCTTCTCGGCCAGCTCCGCCAGAATCTTCTCGTCAGCGTCGGTCAGATGCAGCGTCATCGCCATAGCCGCAACGGTACCGCTGCAGTACCACGCGCGGACTTCCGGTCGTGACCGCGTCCTCCCGGTGCAGTCCGATGACTTGCATTACTTGTCTGACTGGTTGGTAAAGTAACGAGCATGCCCAGCTTTCGCTCCACTGCTTCCGGGGTGCCCACTGCCCGCTCCGCGTCCACCCGCCCCGCGCATCGTCCGTCCGCCCGCGAGGCGATGCTCGATGCCGTCGAGGCGCACCTGGGGGCGGACGGCACGCTGAGTCTGGACTCCGCCGCCCGCGCGGCCGGGGTCACCAAGCCTGGGCTCATGTACCACTTCGCCACGAAGGAACAGCTGCTCACGGCCATCCTCGACCGCCTCGCGGACCGCTACGAGCGGGAGATGGCGGACGCGGTGTCGGCGCTGACGGGGACGGTGTCGGCCGAGAAGACTGGAGCTGGAGCTGGAGCTGGAGCTGGAGCTGCGCCCGCGAGCAGCGTTCCCGCGGGCCGGGTCATCGCCGAGGCGACCGCCTCGCAGCGTTTCCTGGCCTACCTCGACTGGGCCTGCCAGGCCCCGCTCGGCCCCGCCGACCTCGTGATCTTCGCCGATCCCAAACTGCGGGTCGCGCTCACCGAGCGCTGGCGGGATCAGCTGGATCGCTGGCTCGACGTTCCCGCGGGAACGCCTTCTGGCCGTCGGCGCCGGCTGCTCGCCGTGCGCCTCATGGCCGACGGGCTCTGGTTCGACCGTGCCAGCGGACTGCTCGAGACCACCGCCGCAGAGGCCGATGCCCTGAACGCCATCGCTCAGGATCTGCTCGGAGGTGACGCATGACCGCCTGGCTGCTGCTGGTCGGCGCGATCCTCAGCGAGGTGTCCGCGACGCTATCGCTGCGCGGGGCCCTCGACCAGCCCGCGCTGTACGGAGTGGTCGTGCTCGGCTACGGACTGTCGTTCGCGTTCCTCGCGCTGGTGCTGCGCCGGGGGATGCCCCTGGGGGTCGCCTACGGGATCTGGGCCGCATGCGGCGTGGTGCTCACGGCGATCCTCTCCGCGCTGCTGTTCGGCGAGGCGTTCACGCTGATGAAGGCCAGCGGCGTCGTGCTGATCGCGGCGGGCGTCGCGGTCGTCGAGATCGGCTCGCATCGGGCACGCGGCGCGACGCTCGAGCGACGGGCGGAGGGCGCATGAGCTGGCTCCTGCTCGGCGGCGCGGTCGTGAGCGAAGTGGTCTCGACGCTCGCGCTGCGAGTGGCCTCGGGCGGCCGACGGTCCTGGTACGCCCTGGTCATCGTCGGCTACACCTTCGCCTTCGCGCTGCTGTCCGGATCGCTGCAGGCGGGCATGCCCCTCGGGGTGGCCTACGGAGTGTGGGCCGCGGCCGGCATCGTGCTGACCGCTCTGCTCTCCCGGCTGCTGTTCCGGGAGGCCCTCACGCCGGTGATGATGGGTGGGATGGGACTGATCGTGGCCGGCGTGCTGCTCATCGAGCTCGGCGGTGCGCACTGACGGCGGGGCGCACTGACGCGGCAGGCCCGAGGTCCCGGGGACCACGTGGATCTGGCACAGTGGCCGCGTGACCGGCCCGCCCGTCGGCAGGCGCCGGATGAGCGTGATCACGCAGGAGAGGAGGCGACGTGACCGGAGCGCAGACACCGGACCCTGAAGCGGGCCGGCAGGCTCCGCCGCGGCGACGCCTCCTCGTCCCGATGACGATCCTGCTCGTGACGGCGCTGCTCATCGCGGCCGTCCTCTGGCTCCGGCCGGGCACCGAGGACGACAGCAGCGATCCCCGGAGCGCGACGGAGACGGCCCCTGTCGCCGCGGACCTCCCGCAGCCCTCCGAGGTCGCCCAGCCGGACCTCAGCAGCGCCGAGACCCGCGACCCGGAGGATCTGCTGGCCGACGGCCCGGTCGATGCCCCCGTGGCCCTCGTCGTCTTCACCGACTACCAGTGTCCGTACTGCGCCCAGTGGACCGACGAGACCCTGCCCGCCCTGCAGGAGTACGTCGAGCGCGGGGAGCTGCGCATCGAATGGCGCGACGTGAACGTCTACGGGGAGGATTCCACGCGGGCGGCACGTGCGGCCCTGGCCGCGGCCCGGCAGGGCAAGCACGGCGAGTACCAGCAGGCGCTGTTCGACGGGGGCGAGATCCGTTCCTCCGCGCAGCTCAGCGAGAAGTCGCTGATCGAGCTCGCCGAGCAGCTGGGCCTGGACGTCGAGCAGTTCACGGAGGATCTGCACTCCGAGGAGGTCGCGCGGATTATCTCGGACAATGCCCGGAGCGGCATCGAGCTGGGCGCCATGACGACCCCGTCGTTCGTCCTGGCCGGGACGCCGAGCGTCGGAGCGCAGCCCACCGAGGTGTTCACTGACCACATCGACGACGCTCTCGCGGGGGAGGAGTTCTGACATGGAGATCGGCCTGCTCACGGCGTTCCTCGGCGGCGCTCTCGCCCTGCTCAGCCCGTGCGGCGCCCTGCTGCTGCCCGGATTCTTCGCCTCGACCGTGACCACCCGCGCCGGGCTCGCCGTGCACGGCGCCGTGTTCTACCTGGGGCTCGTGCTCACCCTGGTCCCACTCGGCATCGGCGCGGGCGCTCTGGGCTCCCTGCTCGTGGACCACCGTTCGACGCTGGTCACCGTGACCTCGCTCGTGCTGATCGTGCTCGGAGTGATGCACGCCCTCGGGATCGGTGTCGACCTCGGGCGCCTCGTCCCGGGCATGCGGCGCGCCCAGCAGGCGTCCTCCCGGGGCGTCGGCCTGCCGCGCACGTTCCTGCTGGGCGCCGTCGGCGGCGTGGCAGGGTTCTGCGCGGGCCCGATCCTCGGAGCCGTGCTCACCCTGGCCGCGGGGCAGGGGAGCGTGGTTCGCGCCGGTGTGCTGCTGGCCGTCTACGGCGCCGGCATGGTCGTCCCGCTGCTCGTGCTCGCCGCGCTGTGGGACCGCCTCAGCCCCCGGACGCTGACGATGCTGCGGGGCCGGACCCTCACCGTGCTGGGCCGCCCCCTGCACACCACGGCCCTGGTTACCGGCATCGTGATCATCGCCCTCGGGATCCTGTTCTGGGCCACGAACGGCCTGGTCACGATGCCGTCACTGGTGCCCACCCGGGTACTCGCCCAGTGGCAGGCGAACGCCGCCGTGCTGTCCGACACCGGGATCCAGATCGCCGTCATCCTCGCTCTCGGTGCGCTCGCCCTGTCGCTGTGGTGGTGGAGCGACCGCCGCCGACGCCGCCCCGCCTCCCCGCGCTCCCAGACCCCTCAGGGCTCTGAGGCCTCCCTGGCTTCCGAGACCTCTCAGGGCTCCGAGACTTCTGAGGGCTCCCGTGGCGCTACCGAGGCGCGTCGGCCGGGACCCGGAGGCCGACGATGAGACGCCGCAGCCTCCTCCTGGCGCTCCCGCTCGGTGCGCTCACGCTCAGCGCCTGCGATGCCGAGCCCCCCGGCCCGTCGGAGCCCGAGCCCTCCATCCGGCCGGACCTCGCCGTCGATCCCGCTCCGACCCTGATCGGGGAGAGCGCGGATGTCGTCGACCCCACCACCCTGCGTCTGCCGCTCGAGATGACCGTGATGATCGTGGTGGATCCCGGCTGGACCGCGACACCCCAGGTCATGGACGGGATCTTCCTCGGCTATGACAGCAGCGGGGACCGCCTCCGGTACACCGCCGTCGATCAGGACGGCACCGCACTGTGGTCCGCGCAGCGGCCGCTGAGCTGCACGGACTTCGCCCTGTCCCGGGACGCCGGGGGTCGGGCCGTCGCAGTGCTCACCGACACGACACCGCCGGGCGCAGCGGCCGACGGGACGGCCGACGGGACTGCCGACGGGACGGCCGACGGGACCGCCGACGGGGCTGCCTCGGACGGCGGGGGCTCGACGGACGCGCCGCCGATCGAGGGAGACGCCGAGAGAACGGCGACCGGCTACGACCTGCGCACCGCGGAGACGCTCTGGGGACCGGTCTCCGTGCCCGGCCCGCGGGCGGCCCCCGGGCTGGTCTACGCCGCCGCCGACACCGCCGCCACCACCGACACTGCCGACGCGGGCTCGGCGGACGCTGGCCCGCGCATCGTGCTGTCCGCGGACACCGGTGAGGTGCTGTTCACGGAGAGGGACCTCGACGACGGCCGGATCCTCGCCGAGCACGCCGGCGTCGTGCTCCGCACCGCCGGGACCGACGTGGTCGCCGGCCTCTGGCGCGTCCCCCTCCCGGACGGCGTGGCCCCGTCGGCCGCCCGCATCGCCGGAGCGATCGACGAGTCCACGGGGCAGGCGGTCCTCGTCGGCGAGGAGGGCGTCGGGATCCTCCTGGACATCGCCGACGGGAGCGTCCTCGCCGAGGGCGTCCGGGCCGCCGCCTACGACCACGGCCTGGACGTCACCGTGGTCGCCGCGGGCAGCACCGTCCGAGGCCTCGACGAGGACGGCGAGGAGACCTGGCGGCACGAGGACCCCGAGCAGCTCGTGTTCCTCACCGCCGGGGAGCGCCTCGCCTACGCCCAGCGCCCCGAGGAGGGCACGCTCGTGGTGCTGGACACCTCCCAGGGGCTCATGGTCCAGCCCTACGATGCTGACCTCACCGGGCCGCTCGCCGTCCCCGAGCTCTTCTCCGCGGACGCCGCGACCTCGGTGTACGTCGAGGACACCCGGTACCTCGTGACGACCACACTCGATGAGGAGTACGGCCTGCGCGACTGACCGGTTGCCCGGACGGCCGGTGCTCGACCAGCCGGCGCTCGATAGGCTCAACGCCGATGACGGGCCGAGACGCGGCCCCACCGAGGAGCCCCGTGCCGCACAGACCCCGCACCCGCGCCGCTGATCCCGCAGCGGTCGACGGCGACGTCGTCGGCGACGCCGCCCGGTCGGCGCAAGGTGACATCGCCGGGGCTGCGCCAGGTGACCTCGCCGGGGCTGCGCCAGGTGACCTCGCGATCACCCCTGGGGCCGACGGCGGTCCGCAGCGCGCCGCGATCCGGGACCGCGCCGCGATCCAGCGCCGCACCCTGCACACCCTGATCCTCATGCAGGTCATCGGCACCATCGGGGTCGGAGTCGCCCCGTCCATCGGGGTGCTCCTGGCCGGCGAGGTCACCCAGAACGAGGCCTGGGCAGGCCTGGCCCGCACGGCCAGCACCCTCGGTGCCGCCCTCCTCGGCCTCCCGCTGGGGAATCTGGCCGCCCGGTACGGACGACGGATCGCCCTGGCCACCGGCTGGTGGACCGCCGCCGCCGGTGGCGCCCTGCTCGTGGTCGCCGCCCAGGCGAGCCTGGTCGTCCCGCTGTTCGTGGGTCTGCTGCTGATCGGCGCCGGCAGCGCGGTGAGCCTGCAGGCGCGCTTCGCCGCCACCGACCTCGCCGCCCCCGCCCAGCGTGCCCGCGCCCTGTCGATGGTGGTGTGGGTCGGGATGCTGGGCTCCGTCCTCGGCCCGAACCTCGGCATCCCCGGGCAGTGGATCGGGGACCGCATCGGGCTGAACGTCTACGCCGCGTCCTTCCTGATCGCCGCGGTGGCGCTGGCAGCAGCCGGCCTCGTCGTGGTGGTGCGCCTGCGACCGGACCCTCTGCTCCTGCTCGAGGCCGACGCCCCGGACCCGCAGGCCGTCGCCATGGCGCGCGGCGTCGGCCCCCGCACCGGTCGCCCGGGCACCGGTCGTTCCCGCGCTGACCGCCCCCGCGCAGGTCGCCCCCGCGCCGGCCGCACCCGCCTCATGCTCGCCGAGCTGCGCACCAACGCCCCCGCCCGCTTCGCCGTGGTGGCGCTGCTGACCGCGCAGATCGTCATGGTCTCGGTGATGACCATGACCCCGGTGCACCTGGCCGGGCACGGCGACTCGATCGCGGTGATCGGCCTGACCATCAGCCTCCACGTGGTGGGCATGTTCGCCCTCGCCCCGCTGGTGGGCCTCCTCGCCGACCGGCGCGGCGTGCGCTTCACGATCGTGGTGGGGATCCTCGTGCTGCTGGTCTCGCTGCTGATCGGGATCCTGCGGCCCGACGCGACGGGGTGGGTGATCGCCTCCCTGATCCTGCTGGGCCTGGGCTGGTCGTTCGTGAACGTCTCCGCCTCCGCCCTGTTCAGCACCGTCGTCCCGCCGACGGTGCGGGCCTCCGCCCAGGGCGGCGTCGATGCCCTCGCGAACCTCTGCGGGGCGACCGCAGCCTTCCTGGCCGGTCCGCTGCTGGTCGCGACCAGCTTCGCAACGCTGTCCGCGCTGGCGATCGTGGTGCTCATCCCGCTGACCGTGATGGTCGTGGGCCCCGCCCGGCTGCGCGGCGCAGCGCCCGTGGGCTGATACCGCTCCCTCGCCGCGGCGCGTCCAGGACCGGCAGGGTTGCCGCCGGTTGCCCCACGCCCCGGGGTAGGATCGTCCCTCAGAGAGGGGGCGCGGACGACCCTGCCGGCGCATGACCGGCACGGAGGGGGCGCCCCATCGACAGGCAGCGCCGAGCAGGCGGGGACGGAGCCGGCCAGGTGGCAGACAAGCGTGTGACCATCTACGACGTCGCGAAGACGGCAGGGGTCGCCCCGTCGACCGTGTCCCGCGCCTTCTCCCGGCCCGGCCGCGTCAGCGCCTCCACCCACGCGAAGGTGATGGCCGCCGCCAAGGAGCTCGACTACCGCACCGCCGCCCCGGACTCCCAGGAGCGCGGGCAGCGCCACCATCGTCTGGGCATCGAGATCGCCGACCTCACCAACCCCTACTTCGCCGAGCTGGTCTCCGGCATGCAGGAATCCGCCCATGAGCAGGACTTCCTGCTCCTCCTGCTCGACACCGTCGAGGACGAGGTGCGCGAACGCTCCAGCCTCGAGAGCGCGATCAGCGTGGTCGACGGCCTCGTGCTGTCCGGGACGCGGCTGTCGGACGCGACCCTGAACCACCTCACCAAGCGCATCCCGCTGGTGGTCCTGAACCGCCGCGTCGCCGGCCTGGACTCCGTGACCCCCGACTACGAGCACGGGATGCAGCAGGCCATGGCGCACCTCGCCGAGAACGGCATCCACACCGTCACCTACGTCGCGGGCCCCGTGAACTCGTGGTCCGACGGCGAACGGTGGCGCGCCGCCCGCTCGGCGGCCCGCACCCACGGCCTCGCCGTCCAGCGCCACGGCCCCTTCGCCCCCACCACCGCCGGCGGCGAGCAGGCCTTCGAGGAGCTGCGCGACTCCCTGCCCCACGCCGTGATCTGCTACAACGACCTGGTCGCCTTCGGCTTCCTGGTCTCCGCCCTGCGCGCCGGCGTGCGGGTGCCCTCCGAGCTGTCCGTCATGGGGCACGACGACATCCCCCTGTCGCGGTTCATCGGCGGCGGCCTCACCACCGTGGTCACCCCGAAGCGCGCCCAGGGCCGCGCCGCCGTCGAACGGCTCGTGCGCCGCATCGAGAACCCGTCGGCCCATCGCACCCCGGTCGAGGGTTCGCTCCCGGTGCGCCTCGTGCCGCGTGGCACGACCGGCCCACGTGAGAAGCGCTGAGGCTGTGACCTGCCGATTCGGCCCGTCGGCCGCTGTCAGGATCGGCAACCCGTGACAACCCGTCGGCGGCCCGCGCCCCGTCGCGCCATCATGAGGGCATGAGCAACGACGCCTTTGTGCCGCACCCCGATCGCCTGCTTCCCTCCGACCCCGCCGTGCGGGACATCGCGCGTGGGCTCTATACCGAGATGAAGGATCAGCCGATCGTCTCGCCGCATGGCCACGTCGATCCCCGCCTGCTGCTCGACGACGAGCCGTTCCGCGACCCGACCTCGCTGTTCATCACCCCTGATCACTACGTGAACCGGCTGCTGCACGCCCGCGGCGTGGACCTCGCGGACCTCGGCGTGGGCCGCGGCCCGCTGGACGAGAAGGACTCCCGGAAGGCGTGGCGCCTGCTCGCCGAGCACTGGCACGCCTACGCCGGCACCCCCTCGCGCTACTGGATGGAGCACGAGTTCTCCGAGGTCTTCGGCCTGAAGACCGTGCTGAACCCGCGCACCGCCGACGCGATGTACGACGAGCTCGTCGAGAAGCTCGCGCAGCCCGAGTTCCGGCCGCGTGCGCTCTTCGACCAGTTCAAGATCCAGGTCATGGCCACCACCGACGACCCGGTCGACGACCTCGCCCCCCACGCCGCGCTCGCCGCCGATGACGCCTTCACCGGTCGCGTGATCCCCACCTTCCGCCCGGACAAGTACCTCGAGGCCGGCCGCGCCGACTTCCCCGTGCTCACCGACGCGCTCGGCGAGGCCGCCGGGGTCGACGTCGACACCTACGAGGGCTACCACGAGGCGATGCGCGCCCGCCGTCTCTACTTCCGCGACCACGGCGCCGTCTCCTCGGACCACGCCCACATCGACCCGGGCACCGCGCGCCTGAGCGTCGAGGACGCCCGCCGCCTGTACTCCGCCGCCCGTGCGGGGACAATCCGTTCCGGGGAGGCCACCGCGCTGCGCCGTCATCTGCTCGCCGACCAGGCGCGCCTCGCGGCCGAGGACGGCCTCGTGATGACCATCCACCCCGCCGTGTACCGCAACCACAGCTCGGCGATGTTCAAGAAGTTCGGCCCCGACGTCGGCTTCGACATCCCCGTCGCCGTCGACTTCGTGCACCACATCGCGCCGATGCTCAACGACGTGGGCCACGACCCGAACTTCCGCACCGTGCTGTTCACGATCGACGAGACCGTGTTCTCGCGCGAGATCGCCCCGCTGGCCGGCGTGTACCCCTCCGTGTTCGCCGGTGCACCCTGGTGGTTCATCGATGCGCCCGACGCGATCCTGCGCTACCGCCGCGCCGTCTCCGAGACCATCGGCTACAGCCGGACGAGCGGTTTCATCGACGACACCCGGGCGTTCTGCTCGATCCCGGCCCGTCACGACATGTCCCGCCGTATGGACGCCACCCACCTGGCGGGCCTGGTCGCCGAGCACCGCATGCGTCTCGAGGACGCCCAGGAGCTCGCCGCCATCCTGCCCGATCAGCAGCCGCGTGAGGTCTTCCGCCTCGGCGCCGCGCACGAGGAGAACAACTGATGACCACCCCCAGCCCGTCCGACGAGGGCCGCCTCGTCCACCTCGGCATCGGCAACTTCGCCCGCGCCCACACCCTGGTCGACACCCAGCGCGCCGGCGGCTGGTCCGTCAGCGCCTTCACCGGCCGCACCGCGGCGATGGCCGACGCCCTGAACGCCCAGAAGGGTCAGTACGGCCTGATCGTGCGCGGCGCCGAGGACGATGAGGTCAGCATCATCGACGTCATCGACGAGGTCTACCCGGCCGACGACGTCGACGCCCTGGTGCGCCTGGTCGCCGACCCCTTCACCGCCGTGGTCACCCTGACCATCACCGAGAAGGGCTACAGCGCCGGCAACGACCCCGCGACCTCGGCCCCCGCCCGCCTGGCGCTGGGCCTGAAGGCCCGCCGCGAGGCCGGGGTCACCGAGCCCATCGCCCTGGTCTCCTGCGACAACCTCACCGGCAACGGCGACGTGCTGCGCGAGGCCGTGCTCGCCGCGGCCGACGAGGACACCCGCGCCTGGTTCCCGGACCACGTCGACGTCATCTCCACCATGGTCGACCGGATCACCCCGTCGGCCGACGAGGGCGCCGCCGCGCTCGTGCAGGAGCGCACCGGCCTGGCCGACACCGTCCCCGTCGTCACCGAGCCCTTCACCGAGTGGGTCGTCGAGGACCGCTTCCGCGGCCGTCGCCCCGCCTGGGAGAAGGCCGGCGTGCAGTTCACCGACGACATCGAGCTGCACGAGCTGCGCAAGCTGCGCCTGCTCAACGGCGCCCACACCCTCATGGCCTACGCCGGGCAGGTCGCCGGCGTGGAGCGTGTGGACGAGGCCATCGGCCACCGCGAGGTGCGCGCCCTGGTCGAGCAGCTGTGGAGCGAGGCCCGCGCCACGCTGGACCTCCCCGCCGCCGACCTCGACGCCTACACCGCCGCCCTCGAGGAGCGCTTCCGCAACCCGCGCCTCGCGGACAACCTCATCCGCATCGCGGCCGACGGCACCGCCAAGCTCCCCGTGCGCGCCCTGCCCGTGATCGCCGAACTCGGCGGCCCGGACAAGGCCCCCGGCGAGGTCGCGGCCGTCGCCGCCTGGACCGCCTGGGTCACCGACCGCGTGCGCGCCGGCGAGGACGTCAAGGACCCGAAGGCCCACGGGATCGCGACCGCTGCGGCGATCGAGGATCCGACCGAGCGGGTCACGGCTCTGCTCGCCCTGCTCGACGTGCCCGCCGGTGACCCCCTGGTCGCCGCCGTCGCCGCCGAGGAGCGCCGCCTGCCCCGCCCCTGACGCTGGCGTGCCCTGGGCCTAGACCTGGATCCGGGCCTGGACCTGGACCTGGGCCTGGATCCGGGCCTGGACCCGGACCTGGGCACCTCCGCGGGGCTACTTCATAGTTATGTGCACGTCTCATCCAATATTGGAAAGGGCGTGCACATAACTGTTTGGTAGGAGTCTCGGCTTGGTGCTTGGTGCTTGGTGCTTGGTGCTTGGTGCTTGGTGCTTGGTGCTTGGTGCTTGGGGACCGAGGACCGGGGGCCGGGTGGAGCGGAGCCGGCTCGGTTCAGGCTCGGGGAGCTCCGTGGTGGGCGACGCGGCCGATGAACATCTCGGACTCCTCCAGGTCATCGTCCGACGCGCGGACCACGTTCCATGCTAGCTCGTGCAGCACGTCGTCCTTCCGTCGGTCCTGGCGGTGGCGCTTCTTGTCGGTGCTGTGCCAGAACCCGTCGTACTCGATCGCGAGCTTCTGCTCGGGGTAGGACAGGTCCAGGCGGAAGGTCTCCCCGGTTCCCGGGGCGCGGATGGTCAGGTTCACCACGGGTTCGGCGAAGCCGGCGTCCCGGAGCAACAGCCTCGTCTCGGTCTCCTTGGGCGATTCGACCCGCTCCCGCGCGTCCTCCACAGCAGCACGCACGGCGCTGATCCGGTACCTCGCAGGCGCGTCCTTCGCCATCACCCGGAGCTCCGTCAGTGAGAGGTGCGGCCGCACGCGGGAGTTCGGGCCGACGAGGTGGTCGCAGCAGGCGACGAGCCGCGTGGGGTCGAGCAGCCCGGCGAGTTCGCAGAGCAGGGGTACCGGGGCGCTCAGCCGCACGCCCCGGACGCGCAGGGTCGCGTGATCCTCGGGAGAGGTGTGCATGATCGCGCCATGCCCGGAGCGGCGTCGGCGGCTGCCCGGGACGGAGCAGTGCACGGTCCGAGACGTCGCGTACTCCAGGTTGCGTGGAAGGGGCAGCCCCAGAATCTCCGCCGCCGAGGCGTAGCTGATCACCGCGCCCGGGACCGCCTTCTGCTGGAGGACGCGCGCAGCGAGCTCGAGAGTCGCCGGGGCGTCCGACGGGGTGAAGAAGCCGGGAACCGCTTCGTGAAACTCTCCCGACGTGAGCCGTCGTGGATGGACGCCCCACTCCAGAAGCTCGGCACGACGATGCAGGCTGTGGGGGTTCGGTGACCAACGGGGCGTCATGGCCGTGGAGGCTAGGGCTCTTCGGGAGCGTCGTGGGCACCGGACATGGCTTGTGTGGATGAGATGGCCCTGGGGAGGAACGAGGAGGTGAGCGGTGGTCAGCGCTCTCTCGGTCAGCGCTCTCGGTCAGCTCTTTCTCGGTCTGCTCTTTCTCGGTCAGCTCTCTCTCGGTCAGATCTCTCCCGCGTGCGAAGAGCGGGTCGACGGTGGCAGCCGTGGAGCCGGCGGCCTCCGGTGGAACGGCGGTGCCCGCAGTCCGGCTCCCTGGCCCAGCTCCCAGTCCTCGCCCCCGTTCCCAGCACCCGTTCCCACTCGCTGTCCCCTGTCCCTGTCCCTGTCCCTGTTCCCAGTCCCGGCTCTCTGGCTCCCGTTCCCACTCGCAATCCTCTTGCTACTACAGGGTTATGAGCACGCCAGTTCCAAAAGTGGAAGAGACGTGCTCATAACCCTGTAGTAATCGGGACGGCGGGTGCGGGGATGCTGAGCTTGGGTGCCAGTGCCAGTGCCAGTGCCAGTGCCAGTGCCAGTGCCAGTGCCAGTGCCAGTGCCAGTGCCAGTGCCAGTGCCGGTGCCGGTGCCGGTCAGGACCCGGGCTGATTGTTGCGGGGAGTGGGCTTGCCCTGACCGATCGCGATGAAGGCCGCGCCGATGGCGATGAAGGCGGCGCCAGTGCCGACGTTCCCGGTGACCATGAAGACGACTGCGGCGATCATGAAGACGATCGCGGTGAACGTCATCAGGGTCGAGGAGGAGGTCTGCTTCGTGGGGGTGAGGGTTCGTGAGGTGTTCATGGCTCCAGAGTGCTCCGGCTGAGCACGACGGGAATCCACCCGTGGCATGGTGCGCCCCCGACCAATGTCGCGAGCAGACCGACCGATGGTCTGGGTCCTCGCAGGAACCTCGGTGAATGTGCTCGCGTCGGCACCGTGGGCGCGGCAGAATGGCGCAGCGCCGCTCGCCTGTGCGACGCGACGCCGTGAGGAGAGCATCGATGTCGCAGCACCAGGATCAGCACACGCAGCAGCTTGAGGAACAGCGCAACGACCAGCCGTCCGGAGACCGAGCGGCCACGCACCGCGCGGAGGTGCCTTCGTCGGAGTCACCGGGAGCTCGCACCTGGTTCTCGGCAGAGCGGGCGAAGGCCTTCGTCGATGCCGTGGTCACGATCGCGATGACTCTGCTGATCCTGCCGCTCATGGAGTCCGTGGGCGAGGCGGCCTCGGAATCGCTGACCGCCGCGGACTGGCTCGCCGACCACGGCGGCCAGATGGTGAGCTTCGCGCTCAGCTTCTGGATCATCGCGATGTTCTGGATCCGCCACCATCAGCTCTTCGCCGACGTCGAGCGGGTCACCGCGCGCCTGCTGTGGATCACGGTGGCCTGGATGCTCACGATCGTCTGGATGCCGGTCGCCACGGCGATGTCCGGGCAGATGGAGGGGGAGCCCGTGGTGCAGTCGCTGTACATCGGCACCATGGTGGCGGCGACCGTGGGCACCCTGATCACCCGCGCCTACCTGCACCGGCATCCGGAGCTGCACGAGATCCCACCGGACACGCTGCGTCGCGGGACCCTCGTGGATCTGGCGATGGCCCGGCTGTTCGCGCTCGCCCTGGTCGTGGCGATCCTGGTGCCGGCGATCGGGTACTTCGCCCTGTTCCTGCTGTGCCTCGTGGGGCCCGTCGTGCGGCTCCTCCGACGCACGCCCCTGGGCCGCTGAGTCGCAGACCCGCAGACCCGCTGAGCCGCTGAGCCGCTGAGCCGCTGAGCCGCTGGGCCGATCGTGGCGGCCGCCGGTGCCGTCCCGTCCATCCTGCCGACACGGTCTGGTAGGTCGGATAGCTGAGGGCTATCCGACGCGTCGGACCGCATCACCGGGCGCTGTGCCATCTCTCCCCTCAGCCCGCTCAGCCCGCTCAGCCCGCCCTGCCACCCGAACCGGGGGTCTCGGGTACCGCGACGATGCGGTTCTGGTAGGCCCACACCACGGCCTGCAGGCGCGAACGCACCCCGAGCTTGGGCAGCATCCGCGCCACATGGGACTTCACGGTGGTGATCTCGACGGTCAGCTCATGGGCGATCTCCTCGTTGGACATGCCCTGAGCGAGCAGCCCGAGAATCTCCAGCTCGCGGGTGGTGAGCAGACCGTCGGCTCCCTGGACGGTGACGGGCTGGAGGCTGCGGCGCTGCACGAACTCGGCGAGGATGCGCCGGGTGAGGGCCTGGTCCAGCGTGCCTTGACCAGCGGCTACCTGGTGCACGGCGCGCACGATCACCTCGGGGTCGGCGTCCTTGAGGAGGAACCCCGCGGCGCCCGCCTCCAGCGCCCCGAACACGTAGTCGTCCAGGTCGAAGGTGGTCAGGATGAGCACCGGGATCGGGGGATCCAGCGCTGTGAGCTCCCGGGTGGCCTCGATGCCGTCGAGGACCGGCATGCGGATGTCCAGGCAGGCCACGTCGGGGCGCAGCTCGCGCGCGAGATCCACCGCCTCGCGACCGTCGGCCGCGGCGGCGACCACCTCGAGGTCAGGCTCGGTGCCGAGCAGGCCGGAAAGGCCGGCGCGCACCAGCGGCTGGTCATCGGCGAGCAGGAGTCGGATCATCGGATGGGTGCCCTCCCTGTCGGGACGGTCGATCGACCCGTGACGGTCGGTGGTCCCGGTGCGCTCGGTGGCCCCGGCGTGCTCGATGGTCCAGAGGCGGTCGAGGTGCCGACGCGGTCTCGAGGGATGCTCAGGCGCACCGACCAGCCGCCGTCGGCGGTGGGGCCGTGCTCCAGTCGCGCGCCGATCAGGTCGGCGCGCTCGCGCATCCCGGTCAGCCCGTACCCTCCGGCGTTCGCGGCCCCGGAGGGCGGGGCGCCGGTCGGAACCGGGCAGTTCGGAACGGTGCCACTCGTAACCGGGCCGGTCGAGACGGTTCCGCTCGCGCCGGACCCGTCCGGGCCGGGCCCGCTCGAGCCGTGGTCCCGGACGGTGATCACGAGCTCGGCCGGATCAGCATCCTCGACGGTGACCAGGCACGACGCTCCGGGAGCGTGCATGGCGGCGTTGGTCAGGGACTCCTGGATCATCCGATAGGCGACGAGCTGGGACAGCGGGCCGACGCCGCCCCCGAGCTCGCGACCGTCGGCCGGGACGTGCTGCTCGAGCCGCACGGGCATGCCGGCGTCGGCGCGGGCCTCGACCAGCGCGGGGACCGTTGCCAGGGTCGTCACGGACCGCTCCGCCGGTTCTCCGCCGCGCAGCAGGCCCACCACCCGGCGGATGTCGTCGAGCACCGAGCGGGTCTGGCTGCGCACCTGACGCACCGACTCGTGCGCGGCCTGCGGATCCGTCTCGATCTGACGGTCTGCGGCCGCCGCAACGACCGCGATCCCCGAGAGGTGGTGGGCGGCGATGTCGTGCAGCTCGCGGGCCATCGCCGCGCGCTCCTCGGAGGCTGCGGCGCGCGTCAGCGCCTCGCGCTCGCGGCCCAGCGCATCCCGCTCCCGGCCCAGGGCCTCGCGCTCACGGTCGAGCGCCGCGGACTCCTTGCGCTGCGCCTCACGCGCCGCACGGATCGACGCCAGCGCCAGGGCCACCAGAGCCGTGATGCCTACGACGCCGATGCCCTGCACGAGCGCTTCGCCGAGGGCTCCGGGCATGGTGCTGAGTCCGCCGCGCAGGGCGTTCAGGAGCGTCCCGGCCGCGACCATGAGCGCAGCGAGCAGCAGTGCCGGACGCGCCTGTCGCCACGGACGCAGCGGTGCGGCCAGGAACACCGCCACCACGATCGGCAGGTGCGACAGGGTGTAGGCGACGCCCGGGGCCGGCACACTCAGCGCGAGCGCGAGGGCGGCGCTGACCAGCAGGATCGCTCGAGGCGCAGTGCGGATCCACAGCAGCGCCACGCACTGGAGGGTGACCGTCCCAGCCATCGCCCACCACAACGCCGACCCCGGAGGGCTCACGACCGCCGACGGACCGCTCTCGGCCGCCGCGACCGCGGGGAGGGCGACCAGCAGGGCGATGGCCACCACCCAGGTGACCAGGGCGGTCATGAAGGCGACCGCCCTGGGGGCACCGACGTCGGATGTCATGGGCGAGAGCCTAGTGCGGCGGCGCCGCGATCCCGCCCGACGGGGTTCAGCCCGGGGCTGGGATATCCGAGCCGCCCACGGGTGGCGAGCAGCAGCACGATCGCGGCGACCACGGCCGCGGCGGTCATCGACAGCAGGGAGGACTCCGCATCCAAGGTCGGGAACATCTCCACCGCGAGCACCGACGCGAAGGTGTTCACGCCCGTATGCATCAGCATCGACAGCGGCAACGACTTACCGGTGCGGTTGAAGACCCAGCTCATGACGATGTTGAAGGAGAAGCAGAAGAGGAGGAACTCCACCGGTCGGGTCCAGCTCGCATCCGGCCAGCCGCCCCACTCGGTGAGGAACAGCGGCAGGTGCCACAGACCCCACAGTGGTCCGAGCAGGACCGCCGAACGCAGCGGACCCATCGTGCGCTGCATGCGGGTCAGCGCGAAGTCGCGCCAGCCCGGCTCCTCCGCGAGACCGGTGGTGATCATCTGGAACAGCAGCACCGGAACATAGGCGAGGAGCACCATCGTGGACGGCGCGTGGATCTCGCCGCCGGAGAAGACGAGCCCGGCGATGAGCATCGCGGCCGGCACCGTGAGCAGGGTGATGGCATACCAGCGCCAGTTCACGTTCCAGCGCAGCAGGCGTCCGGCCCAGCGACGCATGCCGGCCCGGCCGTCGACGATCGCGGTGACCAGCAGGGCAGATCCGATCGGGCCGAGATACGCGCCGGGCAGCACGCCCAGCACCTGGCTGCTGCCCAGCACCGCCGGGAACTCGATGCCCCAGACGCCGAGTCCGTTCAACGACAGGATGTACGGAAGCCAAGCCAGCCAGCTCATGCCGTTGGCCAGGAGGAAGAACGCCAGCAGGGGGTGGCGCCGGATGGCGCCGAGCGGGCCGACGCCACCGCTGCGGACGGTGGGGATCGGGGCCGGGGGCCGGTCAGTGATGGTCACGGGAGTGCCTCTCGTCATGGTCGATGCCCGGGGATGAGCATGCCTCAACGCTAGATATCCGTGCAGGTCGCAGCCAGATCACGAAGGATGAACCCGGCAGGTTCCTCCGAAAGGATGCACGCGCCGGTCCCGGCGTCCCGCTGTCCTGCCGTCCGGGCCGCTGGCCTTCCCGTCGGCCGCACCACGCGTCCCGTCGGCCGCACCACCCGCGCCGACGACCGGTCGGTCAGATCTGCCCGGAGCCTCCAGGAACCGCTGGTGAGCTGTGTGTCTGCTCGGCTCGTCCCCGATCCGTCGGCCGAACGAACGGGATTCCTGGCCGGTCCTTCCCGGCAGGCATAGCCTCACCGCACAGGCGGCGGGACCACCCTGGTCCTGCCATCCACCAGGAGGCCCTGATGGCGCGCACCGAGCTGAAGACGGTCACGACCGACATCCCCGCCCGGCTGGATCGGTTGCCATGGTCGCGATGGCACCTGAAGATCCTCATCGGTCTGGGGACCGTATGGATTCTCGACGGCCTCGAGGTCACGATCGTCGGCAACGTGACCACCCGCCTGTCCGAACCCGGAAGCGGTATCGACATCACCGATGCGCAGGCCTCCGGCACCGCCGCCGCGATGTACGTGCTCGGTGCCTGCCTCGGTGCGCTCTTCTTCGGCTATCTCACCGACCGGCTGGGTCGCAAGAAGCTGTTCATGCTGACCCTCGTGCTGTACCTCGCTGCGACCGCGGGCACCGGCCTGGCCACTGACGCCTGGATGTTCTTCATCCTGCGCTTCCTCACCGGCGCCGGCATCGGCGGGGAATACGCCGCCATCAACTCCGCCGTCGACGAGCTGATCCCCGCCTCGCATCGCGGGCGCGTGGACATCATCATCAACGGCTCGTTCTGGCTCGGGGCGATCGGCGGGTCGATGCTCTCCATCGTCGCGCTGAACACCTCCCTCTTCCCGACCGACATCGGCTGGCGCCTGACCTTCGCCCTCGGGCTCGTGCTGGGGCTCGCGATCCTGCTCGTGCGGCGCACGGTCCCGGAGAGTCCCCGGTGGCTCGTGATCCACGGCAGAGAGGAGGAGGCCGAACGACTCGTCGCGGGCATCGAGGACGAGGTGCGCCGAGCCGCCGGCACGGAGCTCGCCGCGCCCAGCGGGTCGATGCGGATCCGTCAGCGTCACGCGATCGGGTTCGGCGAGATCGCCGGCACGATGTTCAAGACGTACCCCAAGCGCTCCACCCTCGGGTTCTCGTTGTTCATCGGGCAGGCATTCCTCTACAACTCGATCACCTTCGGGTTCGCCACGATCCTCTCGTCGTTCTACGACGTCCCCTCAGGCAGCACCGGCTACTACTACGCCGCCATCGCCGCCGGAAACTTCCTCGGGGCGGTGCTGCTGTCGCGTCTGTTCGACACCTGGGGCCGACGCCCGATGATCGCCGGCACCTACCTGCTCTCCGGGGCGCTGCTGCTGATCACCGCCTGGCTGTTCTACGCCGGGATGCTCACCGCCGTGACGCTCACGCTCTGCTGGGCGATAGCCCTGTTCTTCGCGTCCGCCGGCGCCAGCGCCGCCTACCTCACGGTGTCCGAGGTGTTCCCGATGGAGACGCGGGCCCTGGCCATCGCGTTCTTCTACGCGATCGGCACCGCGGCCGGCGGCATCAGCGGACCGCTGCTGTTCGCCAAGATGGTCGAGACCGGGGAACCTCGCGACACCGCGATCGCCTTCAGCATCGGCGCCGGCCTGATGATCGCCGCCGGCATCGTGGCGGTGTTCCTGGGCGTTGCGGCCGAAGGCAAGGGCCTAGAAGCCATCGCCCGACCCCTCACCCAGCAGGACGACGACGAACCGGCCGACGGGGAGCCCGCGACGACGTGATGCGTCGTGGGCCGTGGGCCGTGGGCCGTGGGCCGTGGGCCGTGGGCCGTGGACCGTGGACCGTGGACCCGTGTCGCGCGGCGTCGAACCCGCATGGTGTGTCGGTGAGGCAGCGCTCACCGACACACCACGCAGGCTCGACGCACCAGGCCCGGCCTGCCAGGAGGCGCGCCCCTCAGCCCCGGCCTGACAGGCGGCGCGCCCCTCAGGCGAGGTCGGCGAGCTTCTCGAAGCGCTCGAGGCGCTCGCGGTAGTACTCGGTGTGCGCGGCGACGGGCTCGACGCGGCGGAGCACCGGCACCTCGGCGACCGTCGTGTCGGGGGAGACCTGCTCGAGGGCCATCACGGCGGAGCCGCGCATGGTGGAGCGGGACACCGCGACGTGGTCGATGGGCGCTCCGAGCGCGTCGGAGAGCAGGTGCAGCCAGGCGGGGATCGCCTCGGTCATGCCACCGGAGAGCACGATCCGCTCGGGCTCGCCGCCGGCCTCGCGCATCTGGTCGGCGATGCGCAGGAACGACAGGGCCACGCCCTCCATCGCGCCGCGCAGCATGTCCTCGGCGGTGGTGGAGGCGCCCACATTCGCGAACAGGGCCCGCGAGGAGCCGCGCCACTTGGTGCCGCGCTCGCCCGAGAAGAACGGGACGACCAGCGGGGTTCCCGCTGTCGGCGCGGCGGAGAACAGGGACTTCGTGTCGGTCTCGCCGATCTCGAAGGGGATGTCGAGCTCGTTGCGCGCCCAGTCCAGCACGCGCCCGCAGTCGCTCATCGCGGAGCCGACGAGCGTGCGCTGCGCGTCGAAGCGGTAGGCCCACAGGCCGCTGGGGAGGGTGGGGATCTCGGTGTCCAGGAGCTGACGGATCGCGCCGGAGGTGGCGGTGGAGATCCCCCAGGTGCCGGCGCCGAGTGCGCCGATGCCGAGGTTCGCGGCGAGACCGTCGCCGTTCACCGGCAGCCAAACGGCGCTCTCGAGCTGGGGGATCTCGGTCGCGAGCGGCGTGCCGGTGATCGGCAGGGCGTCGGAGGGATCCAGCGCCTCGCCCATCATCGACAGGTCCACGCCCACGGCCTCGAGCAGCTCGGGGATGTACTCGCCGGTGCGGCGGTCGATCATGCCCGACCAGGCGGCCGACGCCGTGCCGAGCGCCGGGGTGCCCAGCAGCTTGAACGCGACGTACTCGCCGAGCGCCATGAAGCGCTTCGTGCGGGCGAACACTTCGGGGTGGGCCTCGCGCAGCCAGGTCAGGCGGGGCGCGGTGTACGAGGAGTGGAGGCGGGCCCCGGTGCGCTCGTGCAGGTCCTGGACGTCGAGCGTCGTGGCGAGGGCGTCGACCTGGGCGTGGCAGCGGGTGTCCGCGTAGGTGATGCACGGGGTGATCGCGTTGCCGGCGGAGTCGACCGCGACCAGCGAGGAGGCGAAGGTGTCGAAGCCGATGCCGCGCACCTCGCCGGGCAGGTCGCCGTCGAGCACCACGGCCAGCGCGTCGCGGATCTCCTGGACGACCTGGTCGGCGTCGATCGTGCTGGTGCCGTCGTCGGCGACGGTGAAGGAGTGCGCCTCCTTGTGGTGGCGCGTGCCGACCTCGCGTCCGCTGACGTCGTACACGGCGGCGCGGGTGCCGCCGGAGCCGATGTCGATCCCGACGACCAGGGGGCCCTGGGCGTCGTCGGCGGAAATGTTGAAGCGAGGCATGGCTGTCTCCTGCGGTTCGGATGGGTCGCCTGCGCTCCGTCGAGCACCGAGGCGTGAGCGCGCGGCGTCGGACCAGCATACGAGCAGGCCGACGGGGCGTCAGCGGTGCGCCACCGGTTGCCACCGTCCGCACCCGCCGCGCGCAGCAGCGACGCCAGTGCGCGCTGCGCTTCCGTGCGGGGAAGCCCAGCGCGCACTGGCGTCTGCGATCCGGCGGGGGACCGGCAGCCGGGGGTCGGCTACTCGAGCACGGACTGCCCCAGGTACTCGCCCTCGGTGCAGCCCGGCGGGATCGCGAACACGGCCGAGCCGATGGGAGTGGTCCACTCGTTGAGCAGGTCCAGCTGGGCCAGGCGCTGCTGGATCGGGAGGAACTGCCCGGCCAGGTCCGCCTGGAACGCGACGAACAGCTGCCCCGATTCCGAGATCGCCGTGGATCCCGCCGGCGGGGCCACGTCGTAGTTGTACGGCCGGCGGTAGATCTCCTGATGCTCGCCGTCGTCGACCCCGCGGGCACGACGCATGTGGGCGAACTCGGGGATCACGGCGAAGCCGTTCTCGGAGACCTTCTCGAAGTCGGCATGCGAGAACTCGGTGCCGCCGCTCAGCGGTGCCCCGTCGTCCAGCCGGGTGCCGGTGGACTGCTCGCGAGCGGAGCGATCGGCCTCGTCCCAGCGGTCCATGTCCATCCGGATCCGGCGGATCACCATCGAGGTGCCGCCGGCGAAGGGGCCTTCGCCGATCCACACCACCTTGGCGAAGTGCTCGCTGCCCAGCTGCGGGTTCGCGCTGCCGTCGACCTGCCCGAACAGGTTCCGCATCGTGGTGCCCGGGGCCTGGATGCCCGGGGAACGGCGGAACCCTCGCTGCACCCAGCGCACCCGGGTGAAGGAACGGGCGTCCTTGAGCAGCATCCGCGCCGCATGGGACACGGTCAGCGGATCCTCGGCGGCGATCTGCAGCAGCAGGTCACCGCCGGTGAACTGCTCCTCGAGCTCGTCGATCTCGAAGGCCGGCAGCGGGGCGAGCCAGCTGGGCACCTCCCTCTGAGCCCTCTCCAGCAGCCGCGGACCGAAGCCCACCGTGACGGTCAGCGAGGCAGGCTCGGCGGCCAGCTCCGGTTCGGTGTCGGCGAGGGCGGCGCGACCCTGGGTGAGGCGGGCGGCGTCGTCCGTCAGCAGGTGCAGCAGCCGCAGGATGCCCTCCCGGTCCACCTCGTCGTGCAGGTCGAGGGCGAGATAGGTCGCCGAGGCGGGCGCGGGGGTCTCCACCCCCGCCTGGTGGGCGCCGTGGAACGGCACGGTGACGCCACCCTGCGGAGCAGCTCCGGCCGACGCCTCCGATCCGGCCGACGCACTCCCCGTCGGATCAGTCCGCACGACTCGGTCCAGACCGATCGCGGCCGCGCCGACCCCGAGCACCCCGGCGCCGGCAGTGCCCGCGCGCAGGAGCTGCCGTCGGCCCGGGCGCGCGGGACCCCGCGGCGCGGAGGTCACTTGTGCCCCTCGTGCTCGCCGCCGCCGTCGGAGGCCATGCCCGACATGTCCTCGTCGTCCTCGCCGGGCGCGTAGTGCTCCTGGGCCCCGGTGAAGTCCTTGACGGTCGCGGTGAACGCCTGCTCGGTGCCCTCGGAGAACACCAGGGTCAGCTCGAGCGTGTCGCCGGGCTGCAGGGGCTCGGGCAGGTCCATGAGCATGATGTGGTCACCGCCGGGCTCGAGCACGAGGTCCTCGCCGGCGGGCAGGGGGAAGCCGCCCTCCTTCTCCTGCATGCTCATCCCTCCGGAGCCGTCGGAGGTGGTCTCGTGCAGCTGCACCATGTCGGTGGCGGGGGTGGTGACCGCGGTCAGCACGAGGTCGGCGTCCGTGCTGTTGGTGATGGTGCCGAAGGCGGCGGTCATGCCGTCGTCGGCGGCCTTCACCCAGGGGTCGGTGACTGAGATCGTGCCGGATCCCGGGCCGGCGGCGCCGTCCGTGGCGCCGCCCCCGTCCGAGGCGGCCTCGTCGGAGGCACCCGAGCCGTCGTCGGCCCCTGCACCGCAGGCGGCCAGGGGGAGCACGAGCAGGGAGACGAGGGCCGCACGACGGGGCAGTGCGGCAGAGCTGGCCGCAGCGCGGGCAGGGGTGCGGGTGGTACGGGTAGAGCGGGAAGCGTCAGACATGGAGGGGTCCTCTCGGAAGGGCGCCGGAGCGGCCGCGGGCTCGCCGGGCGTGGGCTCGCCGGGGCGAGGGCACGCCGGAGCGTGGGCGGGCTGGAGCGCGGGGAACCGACCCGGGCGATGGTGCCGGGGCCGGGTGATCGACCGAAGGGCCGTCGGAGCGGCGACGCGGGGCGTCGGCAGGGCTCAGGCGGCCAGGACCAGGGGCGGACCGCGCCGCAGCTGGGGGGAGAGGACGGCGCGCCGACGCGGGCGCACCGGGACGGCGACGGGGAGGACTCGCGCGGGGGCGGGCAGCACGAGGGCCGGGGCCGACGACGGCACCCGATGCCGGGTGAGGACGCGGAGCAGGCGGGCCACCAGGGTGAAGGACCCCATGACCATCGACTCGCCGCGATGCAGCACCAGGGCTGTGACCACCGCAGCGATCACGTGCCACAGGAGCATCCGCAGATCGCCGCCGCTGCCGTGCAGGGCGTGCTCGGCCGCGAGACCCACCCCCTGCGAGCTCTCGTGCGCGGCGTGCGGGAGATCCGCGGCGGCGGCCGAAGCCCCTGCATGATGGGCGCCGTGCCCGAGGTGCGACCCGGGAGGGTCGACCATCTGCACTGAGGGATCACCCGGGGTGCCGGCCATGAACAGTCCGTGGAAGAGGGCCTGGCTGGCCAGCACGGCGGTGAGCATCCGCGGCAGGGAGAACCGGGTGCCGGCCAGGACCGTGCAGGCCGCGACGGACAGCCACCAGGGGAGCGCGATGCCGAGCCATGACGGCATCGCGCCGCCGCCCACCAGGTGGCCGCCGAGCGCGACCAGGGTGGCCAGCGTCGCGGCGACGCCCCCGCGCAGCAGGCGCAGGGGAGATCGGCTGGAGGTCACGACCCCTATTCTGCCCTTTCTCAGCGGGGCCGGAGAGAACTGTCCTCGAGATGTTCGAGATCCAGGTTCGGGACCACCATCACGGGGCTCTCGGCGCGCTGCAGCACGGAGCGCGAGACCGATCCGAGCAGAGCGCTCGCGATCCGGCCGTGCCCGCGGGTGCCGACGACCACCAGCTGGGCCCCGGCGGAGCGGTCCAGCAGCTGCGTGGCGGGGTCGGCCAGCTCGGCCTCGCAGGTGACCACCAGGCCCGGGAACTGCCCGCGCAGACGCTCCGCGAAGGCCTCCAGCTCGTCCGTGAGCTGCTCGAGCTGCTGGTCGATGACGGACTGCTCGGGGACCATCGCCGCGTACCAGACGCCCCACGACTCCGGCGGCGGCATCGTCATCACCAGGTGCAGGGGCGCACCGCGCTGATGCGCCGCCTGGGCCGCGAGGAGCGTCGCGACATCGCTGCGCTCGGAGCGGTCCACCCCGGCCACGACGGGCGCGTCATCGGCGAGGGGAGCGAAGCGTGCGGCGCCTTCTCCGGTGCCGATCTCGTACTGGCGCGGGACGACGACGGTGGGGCAATGGGCGTGGGCGGGCAGCGCCGAGGACACCGAGCCCAGGAGGCGGCCGACGAACCCGCCCCGTCCGCGGGCGCCCACGACGGCGAGCTGTGCCCGGGAGGACTGGTGCACGAGCGCACCGGCGGCGTCGCCCTCCGCGGTGCAGAAGTCGACCTCGCCGGGATAGCCGCGCAGCTCCTCCCGTGCGCCTTCGAGCACGCCCTGCGCCGCCGTCTCGCGGACGGCTTCGTCCGGGGGAGAGGGCAGGGAGGCGAGGTTCGTGTAGATCATCGACGATTCCGTGTACGCGCTCAGCACCGTCAGATGGCAGTCGAGGCGCTGGGCGGCCCGCGCCCCGTAGTGCAGGGCCTGGATCGACTGGTCGGAGCCGTCGAAGCCGACGAGGACTCCGAGCGGGCGGTCTGCCGGGTCGACGGGGAAGGGAGCTCCCGAGGTGCGGTCGTCGTCGTGCATCACAGCCTCCTGCGCCCGGGGGCTCTCGGTGACCGACGACGGTGCCCCCGAACACGAAGCCATCGCCGATACCTCCATGGTAGGCGCACGGGGGCCAGCCGGTGGGGGCGAAGGTCCCGTGCCTCCGTGTCCCGTCGTCGGACGTCGGGACAGGGGCCGGGGCGCGCTCGGATGAGGAGGTCTACGCTCGGGACGTGGACCTCTTCTTCACGGCGACGACGATCGAATGGCGCGGCCCCGCCCCGTTCGTGTTCGCGCGCGTGCCCGACGAGGAGGCTGACGCGATCGCCTCCATCGCCCGCGAGGCCACCTACGGCTGGGGCTGCCTCCCCGTGACGGCGCGCATCGGTGGCACCGACTTCACGACCTCGCTGTTCCCGCGGCACGGCGGATACCTCGTGCCGGTGAAGGTCGCGGTGCATCGCGCCGAGCAGGTCGCGGTGGGCGACGAGGTCGAGGTGGAGCTGCACCTCGAGGCGCGCTGAGCCCGTCCCGTCCCGTCCGTGATCGCGCTGTGCGGGAGGCCTGCGGGGCCGCCGATCCGCCAGGTCAGACCTCCGGCTGATCGGGCAGATCGAGCTCCTCGGCGTAGCGGTCGCGCAGCTGGGTCCAGCCGTGCTCGAGAGCGTCCATGCCCACGATCCGGGCCTGGTCGATGCCGTCCAGGCGGGCGTCGAGCACTCCGAGGCACACCTGCCAGCCGGCGATGTAGATCGGCGCGTGCTGCGGATCGGCCAGCTTCATCAGCAGCGTCACCCGGGCTTCGTCGACCAGCCACTCGAGCACGGAGTCGCCCCAGCGGTGGGTCAGTGCATGGCCCCCGGCGGTGGCGAGGACGTCCACGGAGACCGGGTCGTCCTCGGGGTTCTCCCTGCTCAGCACGGGCCCTGGTTCGGTCAGTGCGCGTTCGGGGACGATCGGGGACCAGGTGGCCAGGAGCTCGGGATCGGTGAGGTGCGCCCAGATCTGCTCGGCGGTGCCGGAGAGGTCGACCTCGAGCATCACGGCATCCTCGGTGAGGTCCACGGCGACGGGGAGGTCGGCGATGCGCTGGTCGATGCTGAGCTCGTTCACGGGATTCTCCTTCCGGGCATCACGGCAGCTGCGGCGATGCGGGCGATGACGTCCTGCCATTGTCCACCCGGTCAGCTGACAGGCACAGATCCGGGCAGGGCCCCGGGGTCAGGCGGCCCTCTCGACGAGATGCGTGACGCCCGGGATCTCGGCGGCGCGCTTGGCGGCGACGGCGTGGATGCGCTGGACGATGTACTGCGCGGCCGGGTTCCGGGCGACGGTGCGCCGCACCTGCACTCTCAGCCGACGCCGTGGTGCCGGTGGTGACAGCGGGATCGCCACGATGTCGGGGCGCAGGTTCTGGGCGATGACCGAGGGCTGCACGCTCACGTGGTCGCCGGTGGCGACGAAGCCGAGCACCGTGGGGAAGTCGTTGGGGTTCACGTCGACGCACGGGGAGAACCCGGCGGCTCGGCAGGCGGCGCCTATGCGGTCGAACCAGAACGATTCGAGCGGATCGTCGGTCACCCAGGACTCCTCGGCGAGGTCCTTGAGCTGCACCGTCGGCCGCGTCGCGAGCGGGTGGTCCACGCTCACGAGCGCGACGTACCCCTCCTCGAGGATCTCGTGGATCTCCCAGTCGACGGATTCGACGGGGCCCGTGCCCTCGCCGACGACGATGTCCATGCCGGCTTCGGCGAGGTCCTCGCAGCTGCAGTCCCGCAGGGCGAGCTCGAGCCCCAGGTCCGGGTAGGCGCGGCGCACGTCCCGAGCGAGCTCGGGGATCCAGGTCGCCGCGATCGAGGTCGCGTAGCCCAGGCGGAGGGTGCCGGTGCGGCCGGAGCGCAGATCCTTCACGGTGCGCTCCAGGGCCACGAGTGCATCCAGCGCCGCCCCGGCCTCCGCGGCGAGGATCCGGGCGTGGGCGGTGACGACGATGCCTCGGCCGGAGCGCTCGACGAGCTCGATGCCGGTCTCCCGGCGCAGGCTCGTGAGGTGCTGGCTGACGGCCGACGGGGTGTAGCCGAGCGCCTCGGCGCTGGCACGGATGCTGCCCGTCTCGACGACGGAGCGCAGCACGCGGAGCTTCACGGGATCGAGCATGCCGCGAGCCTACATCCGTTCAGTTGGGCTGAACAGTGCAGAGCGAATCATCGCTTGTGCTTACGGGAGGGTGGGCACAGGATCGAAGCATGCTCTCCGCACTGATCGGCCTCGCCCCCATCCTCCTCATCGCCGTCGTCACCGTTGCCCTCGGAGCGCTCACGCGCCTGCTCGCCGCCCGGATCGTCGGCCCCCGCTCGCCGGTCGACGCCCCGCTGACACCGCTCGAGCGCATCGCCCTGGGCAACGAGATCATCGCCCGTGACCTCCAGCCCGACGGCACCCACCCCGTCGCGCGCTCCGCCGCGCGCGATGCCCGGATCGGGTGGGTCGACGGGCCGGTGCAGCGCCAGGACCTCGCAGTCCGGTACCCCGAGATCGCCGCCCATGCCCTGCGCTGAGCAGTGGCTATCGGGCCGATCAGCGTGCGGCGGTGTGGGCGGTGAGCACATAGCCCTCGGGGCCCACGAAGGTGATCGTCCGTCCGAACGGGGAGTCGCTCGGGGGGCCGAGGATCTGGACGTCGGCTGCGAGGAGCCGGTCGTGCAGGGCCTCCGCATCGTCGACGCCGAACCACATCGCCACCCCGACACCCGGGCGCGGGGAGGCGGCGTCGAGGTCGACCCCGGGTAGGGGCTCGCGCACGGCGAACGGGATCGGGTCGGTCTCGAACACGATCGCCCCGGGAGGGCCTGCCGGTGCGCGCGTCATCCCCAGGTGCCGTTCGAAGAACTGGGCCGCGGCCTCGAGGTCGCGGACCTGGAGGGCGAGGAAGTCGGGTCCGGTGGTGGTCATGGGTCCTCCTGGGATCGGAACTCCTGAATGTCAGGACCCTTATATCGAACGCCGCCCGACGGGGTATGTCAAGATGTTGATATGCAGACTCCCAACCCGACCCGAGCCGACCTCGTCCGCGACGCCGAGGGAGCCGATGACGCCGGCGGCCCCGATCTCGCGCGACGTCTCGGTTACGTGCTCAAGCAGGCGCAGTCCGCTCTGCGCTCCCGCATGGACGGGGCGCTGCGGCCGCTCGGGCTCACCGTCCCGCAGTACGCGTGCCTCGAGCTCCTGGCCTCGGGACCGCTCACCAATGCCGAGCTCGCCCGGGGCGTCTTCGTCACCGCGCAGTCGATGAACTCCGTGGTGAAGTCGCTGCAGGAGCGGGGCCTCGTGGCGCGCGAGGACGTCGCCCCGACCGGCCGGCGCCGCCCCGCGGAGCTCACCGCGCCGGGTCGCGCGCTGCTCGCCGAGGCCGACGGCTCGGTGCGCCGGATCGAGGCGCAGATGATCGACGCGATCGCCGGCAGGGACGCCGATCGCCTGGTCGACGACCTCTCCGCGATCGCCGAGCACCTCCCCTCGGCCGACCGCGGCTGAGCGACGCAGCCAGGAGCCGCCGACGTCGCGCAGACGCCGGCCTCGAACTGGCTGCTCGTCTCGCGCGGGCGGTCGGCTTCACACGGACTGCTCGCCCTGCGCAGACGGTCGGCCACCCGCACGGAGGATTCCGCACGGGTGGCCGGCACCGGTGTGATCGGATCAGACCCGCAGATCAGACCCGCAGATCAGACCCGCGGGACAGACCAGCCCGTCAGCCCTTCGGGCGCCCGAAGCGCGGCGCGGGCAGCGGGGGCGCGGTCGAGGCCGGGTTCTGCGCGAGCAGGTCGAGGGCCTCGGTGATCCCGCGCTCGAGCTGCGGGTCCTGGCCGCCCACCCAGGCGTTCGGCGGCAGCGGCACCTCGATGTCGGGGTCCACGCCGTAGTTCTCGATCTCCCAGTCCACGCCCTCGAACCAGCTGGCGTACTTCGGCTGGGTGACGCCCGTGCCGTCGACGAGGTCGTAGCGGCCGTCGATGCCGATCACGCCTCCCCAGGTGCGGGTGCCGATCACGGGCCCGATCTTCATCGCCTTGGAGACGGCGCCCACGATGTCGCCGTCCGAGCCGGCCTCCTGGTTGGTCACCAGCACCACCGCGCCGCGCGGGGCGAACTGCGGGTAGGTGCCGGGCGTCTCATGGCGCGGGTAGTCCCAGGAGAGCACTCGCCGGGCGAGCCGGTCGGTGACCAGCTGCGAGGTGTGGCCGCCGCTGTTGTAGCGCACGTCCACCACGAGGCCCTCCTTGGTGGTGGCCTCGCGCAGGTCACGGTGCATCTGCGCCCAGCCGGAGGAGACCATGTCCGGGATGTGCAGGTAGCCGAGGCGACCGCCCGAGAGCTCCTCGACCAGGGCGCGGCGCGAGGCGACCCACGCCTGGTAGCGCAGCGCGGAATCGTCGGGCAGCGGGGTCACGGCGACCCGGCGCTCCACGCCGTCGCGTTCGAGCACGAGCTCGGTGGGGGTGTTCGCCGAGCCGACCAGCTGGCCCTGCACGCCGGTCCCGGCCTCGCCCATCGGCCGGCCGTCCACGCGCACGATCGCGTCGCCCACCTCTGCGGCCACACCGGGGGCGAGCAGCGGGGAGCGGGCGTCGGGATCGGAGGAGTCACCGGGCAGGATCCGGGTGATCACCCAGCGCCCGTCGCGGTGCTCGATGTCCGCCCCGAGGTAGGCGGGCAGCATCGGCGGGTCCGCCTGGTACGGGGTGCCCTGCACATAGGCGTGCGAGGTGCCGAGCTCGCCCTGGGCCTCCCACATCATGTCCTGGAAGTCGTCGTCGGTGACCACACGCTCGATGACCGGGTCGTACCAGGAGGTCATCGCGTGCCAGTCCATGCCGTCCATGTCGGCGCGCCAGTACTGCTGCGCCATGATCCGGTAGTTGTCCCAGAGCATCCCGCGGCGCTCCTCGACAGGGTCGACGAACAGGCGCAGCCGCCCGGTGTCGATCACCACGCGCGCCGGGTCCTCGTCCTCGACCTTTCGGGTCGACGGGACCTGCACCCAGCTCTCGCCCTGCTTGAGGACCAGGGTCTCCCCGTCGCCGGAGGCCTCGAGGTCGGTGACGCCCTCGGCGAGCACGGTGAGCTTGCGGTCCGCGAGGCTCCAGTGCTCGAGGGTGGGTCCGGGGGCCTCGCCCTCGACGCCGGCGCGGGTGGTGCCGAGAACCCCCTGCTGGGGATGGCGCAGCCACACGAAGCCGCCGCTGACCGCGGTGAGGTGCGAGTACGAGCCCGAGACCACCGGGAAGGGCACCATCCGTGCCTCCACCGCGTCCATGTCGACGCGGGTGGCGGGCGGCGCGGTCGCCTCGTCGGTGCCCGAGGGGCTGGTCGCGCTCGCCGGGTGGGCCGACGGGGCGGCGGCCAGGGCGCCGCCGGCGCGCGTGGTGCCGGGTCCCTGTGCGCCGGGCCCCTGCGCGTCGTTCCCGTGGGCGGCCGTGCCGGGCCCGCCGGCGCCCTCGGCCAGGGCGCCGTGCCCTGCCGGGTCCTTCGTCGCAGGCTCCGCGGCGCTGCTGCTCCAGCCGTCCGGGTGCGGACCGAACGGATCCGGGGTGGAGCGCTCGAGCGGGATGAGGAAGGGACGCTCGGCGTTGACGAACCCGAGGTCGAAGACCATGTCGTCGTACACGGTCTCGAAGGTGCGCAGCGAGAGCAGCGCCAGGTGCTTGCCGTCCGCGCTGAAGGCCGGGGCGGCGTCCTGGTACTTGCCCGAGGTGAGGGCCCGCCCCATCGGCTCGGCGTCCTCGGTGTCGGAGATCAGCAGGCGGCTGAGCATCCACGAGTTCGGCTCGCTCCACACCAGCCAGCGGCCGTCCGGCGACCAGGCCAGGTCCTGCACCTCGCCGCCGTTGGAGCGGCCCACCTCGCGCACCTGGTCCAGCCGCGGGGGTTCCAGGACCTCGGTCCCGGAGTCGGTTCCGGCACTGGTTCCGCCACCGGGGACGGCCTTCGCGGAGTGCGAGGTGCGCGCCGGATCGGTCAGGCCGCGCAGAGTCACCAGGCGCACCACGTTGTCGTGGGTGGAGATCGCGATCTTGGAGCCGTCGGGGGAGGGGATCGCGTGCAGGATCCGGCCCACGTCCCCGAGGTCGAAGCGGATCTCCTCGCCGCCGCCGTCGAGCCGCGCGAGCGCGAGCACGTCGGAGCCGACGCCGCCGTGCTCCCGGTCCGCGAGCGCCTCGGCATCGGTCACCAGCAGGGCATAGGGGGACCGGCCCAGCGGCCGCACCTCTCGCAGGCGGAGCCCGCAGGTGCCGGCCAGCAGCCGGGCCGGACCGCCGCGGTGGGTGAGGGCGTGGGCGCCGCCGCGCCACTCGACGACGCTCGAGCGGGCGTCGTGCACCGGCCGCATGGCCAGCAGGTTCGAGCTGGCGGGGGCCGGGCGGGGCAGGCGCGCCGCACCGACGCCGGAGGCCAGGATCTCGACCTCGCGCGGCTGTGCGTCCAGGGAGTCCAGGGCGAACAGGCGACCGCGGGAGGTGAACACGATGGTGGTGCCGTCGGTCGAGGGCTCGCGCAGGTAGCCCTCCTCGGAGGTCAGCGAGGTGTGGACCTGCAGGTCGGTGCCGTCGGCCGCGACGGACCACAGGTTCGCGCTCGCGCGGTCGGTGCGGGCCGCGCCGGGGCCGGGGGTGTCCGAGGCGAAGATCAGGCGATCTCCGTACCAGGAGATGCACAGCGTCGAGGCGAGGATGTCCTCGAGCAGCGGCTCCCAGGAGCGGGCGGCGTGCGCGGCGACCGGGGCATCGAGGGCGACGTCCTCGCGGGAGACCCAGAGCTTCACGGCGGTGCCGCCCTGGTAGTGCTTCCAGCTGGCCTGGTCGCGGCGCCACGGGGTGGCGACCACGGTGGTGCCCGACGGGTGGATCGCGACCTCGCCGGAGCGGCCCAGGGGCAGCACCTCGGCATTCCCGTCCAGGTCGATCGCCCACAGCTGCGCATCGCGGGCGATCGGGGCGTTGTAGCTGGTGGTGGCGACGATGCGGCCATCCGGCAACCAGCCGACGACCTTCGTGGACGGCTTGCCCCAGGCGGTCAGCCGGCGCGGCGCGGTGTCGCCCTCGGTCGCGATCACCCACACCTCGGGGCCGCCGGTGGTGCGGGAGGTGTAGGCGACGTGCGTGCCGTCGGGCGAGAAGCGGGGGAAGGCGACCGGGGCGCCCTCGTCGGTCAGGCGCCAGGCCCGGCCACCGGAGAGCGGGGCCAGCCACACGTCGTTCGCGGCGGTGAAGGCGACGAGATCGCCACGGACGTCGGGGTGGCGGAGGTAGGCGGCATGAGCGGGAGTCGAAGGCATGTTCCAACTCTAGGGGTGAGCGGCGCCACGTCGAGGGGATATCTGCCCGGAGCGGACAGGAGATCAGCGGGAGGCGCCGTCAGGCGAGGGCGGAGGCGATCACGGAGTCCGCGCGGTGCAGCGTCACCGCGAGCTCGCCGCGGGTGACGCCCTCCGTGCCGGACCAGTCGGAGGCGGTGAGGGTGCCCGCGAGCATGCCGGCCGCCTCGAGCCAGGAGGCGTCGGCGAGGGCCGACGAGGAGTCTCCGGCTGGCGATGCATCGTTCGTCGGATCCCATGAGGCGCCGATCCCGGCCAGTGCCGGGCGCAGCAGGGCGGTGAGCAGCCTGGCTGTGCAGTCCTGGGTGGCGGGATCCTCCGGATGCACCTTCAGGGAGGCGTCGCCCCACAGGGCGCCGCGGCCGTGCAGCCACAGCAGGGCGGCCGCGCGATCGGGATCCTCGCCGAGGTCGACGATCAGCGCGGGTGTGCCGTCGAGGGGCACGGCCGGGGACCCGGCGAAGCGGTGCAGGGCGAGGGCCAGGTCGCCGCGCATGACGGCGGCACCGGGGGAGTAGGAGTTCCCGTCCAGCGCCGGCTGCACGCCGTTCTCGTCGGCCCAGACCATGGCGTCGACACCCTCCGCGCCGTCCTCGACGTCGGAGAACGGGCTGAGGGCGGAGGCGGCGCCGCCCTGTGCCGCGGCGAGCGGAGCGGGCGCACCGGACCGGGTGAGCAGGGCCCCCGCGCCGACCGCGCCGGTCACCGCGGCCGCAGCCGCCCCGGCGAGCAGGAGGGAACGACGCCCGGGTCGGCGCCGGGCAGCGACGGGCGGGACCGGCGATCCGGCAGAGTCGGCCGGGACGGTCGGAGGGGCGGCAGCGGGCATGACCGGCCGCCCGGTCGTCCGTCCGGTCGTCGGTCCGGTCGTCCGCCCGACGGCGGGGGCACCCGGCCGGCCCACCCGCAGCCGGGGCGGGGCTGGTCGTCTCACAGCCACTGCAGCTCCCTCATCCGGCGCACGATCGCCCAGCTCACGGCGAGGTTGCCCCAGCCGTTGAGGTGGATGCCGTCCGAGGCGATGAGCAGCGGCGGCACCACGCCGCGATCCAGAGCATCCTGCGTTGCGCCCTGCGCGAGCAGCTGCAGCGGCGCGAGCGGGGAGCAGTGCAGGCCCTCCTCGCTGGTGAGCAGCTGCTGGAGGTCCAGGAAATGGTCGCCGTACCGGCGGGCCTGCTCCGCGTTGACGGCGGCGACCGCGTCCCCGGTCGCGGAGCCGTGCGGGTCGTGCTCGGTGCACCAGTGGCCGAGGACCAGCGAGTCCGCCTCCGGAGTCTCTGCCGCATCCCACATGCGCTGCACGTCCCGCAGCACCCCGGAGGTGTCGAGGATGTTGTTCTTGCCCATCCAGAGCACCTGACGCGCCGAGGCCCCGACCTCGGCGAGGGACGACGTGAAGACGCCGCCCGACACCGCCGTGGAGAGGTCGTCTGCCCCGATCCCGACCGGATCGTCGGGCGTGAAATACCAGGTCCCGCTGCTGCCGTCGAGCGTCCCCGCGAGCCCGCCGACCGTGCCGGGGACCTGGATCGGACCGCTCGGCGCGAGGCCGGAATCCAGCGTGACCTCGAGCCGGGCAGGAGCGGACGTCGAGTCCGCCTCCGAGTCGCCGACGGCGTTCAGCCGCGGGGTGTCCAGCCCGCGCAGCAGCAGGGTGTGGGCGGAACGGGTGGCGCCGACGCCGAACGCCCGCACCGGGGTGGGGGAGGCCGAGAGGGCCAGGTGCTCGTGGATCCGCACGGGCAGCGGGGTCGCCTCGGCGCCGCCCTCGGAGCTCATCGAGGAGGACCCCCAGAGCGTCATCGGGCGCGAGTCGGGCTCGGGCTGCAGCAGACGCCGGGAAGCCTCGGTGCCGGTGGCCGAGGAGGCGGGAGCGGCCGGGAGGGGTGCAGCGGGCGCGGCCGGTGCGGCGGCGAGCTGCGGCGAGGGCATCGCGATCCTCCGTGGACGGTGAGGGGCGAGTGCTCCGACCGGCGCTCGCAACTCCCCACCTTACGGGAGGAACCGGTGCCGGCACAGGCCTCGCGCTGTGATCCCCGCAGGTCCGACGGCGACCGGCCCGCGCCGGGCCGACGGCGATCGGCCCGCGCTGGCCGACGGGCCCGCGCGCCCGTCGGCTGCGGGACCCAGCCCCGTCGGCTGCCGGACCCGGCCCCGTCGGCCGTGCAGGTCAGGGGCGTCCCGAGAGGGTCACGCCTCGTGAAGGGCGGGCTCCCCGGCGGGCACCAGGTAGGTGCGGTCGATGCTCACCTCCGCGTCCGGTCGGGTGACTGCGGGGATCGTCTTGAAGTCCACGCGGAGCTCGTCGGTCGAGTACTCCGAGAGCACGTAGCCACGGCGCCCGCGGATGTACTTGATGTGCGGGTTCTCGGCGAGGACGACCTCCTCGCCGTTCACGACGTCGCTGCCGTCGCCACCCGAGGTGATCGACGTGGACACGAGCTCCACGCCCACGGTCGCGGAATCGGGATCCTGGAAGTCGGCCTTCAGCTCGTTGGCGAAGTGGACGTGCACATCCCCGGTGAGCACCACGGGATTGGCGACGCCACGCTCGGAGAACGCGTCCACGAGGGTGTTGCGGCTGGGCCGGTAGCCGTCCCAGCCGTCCGAGGAGACCGTGGTGGTGGGCCCGGCGGCGTTGTCGCGCTTGGCGAAGAAGACGGACTGGGCGAGCAGCTGCCAGGTCGCGCTCGAGTCCGTCATGCCGTCCAGCAGCCACTGCTCCTGGGTGTCGCCGAGCATCGTGCGGGAGGGATCGGCCTGCTCCTCGCAGTCGGTGAACCACCAGGTCTTCCCGCCGTCGTGGCAGGCCTGCAGGTCTCGGTACTGCCGGGTGTCGAGCACATGGAAGGTGGCCAGATCGCCCCAGCTCAGCCGACGGAACAGCTGGATCGACGAGCCCGTCGGGGCGCTCGAGCGTCGCAGCGGCATGTTCTCGTAGTAGGCCTGCTCGGCGGCGATCTTGCGGGCCACCCACGCGTCGGTGGGCACGCCGTCCTTGGGGTACTCACCGGCCCAGTTGTCCTGGATCTCATGGTCGTCCCAGGTGACGATCCACGGCGCAGTGGCGTGCAGCAGCTGCAGGTCGGGGTCCGTCTTGTAGGTCGCGTACCGAAGCCGGTAGTCCTCGAGCGTGGTGCACAGCTTGTTCGGGTGCGTACGGATCTTCCCGGTGCCGGGCCCGCCCTCGTAGATGTAGTCGCCGAGCCCGAACACCAGGTCAGGGCGATCCTCGGCGGCGCGCCGGTACGCGGTGAACCAGCCGCCCTCCCAGTGGGAGCAGGACAGGTGCACCATCCGCAGGTTCCGGGTGCTGCCGCTGGCCGGGGTGGTCAGCGTGCGGCCCACGGGGGAGACGTGGCGCCCGGTGCGGAACCGGTAGAAGAACTCGGAATCGGCGGGGAGGTCCTCGAGCTCCACGTGGAGGCTGTGCGCCTCCTCGGGACGGGCGGTCTCGGTGCCGCGGCGCACGATCGACCGGAAGCGCTCGTCGCTCGCGAGCTCCCAACGCACGTCGATCGGGAGGCTCGGCATGCCGCCGCGGCCGTCGAGCACGTGCGGGTCCACGGCGAGCCGCGTCCACAGCACCACCGAGCTGCTGGTGGGGTCCCCGGAGGCGATGCCCAGCGTGAACGGATCCTTCTCGCGCCAGGTCCCCTCGGCGCTGGCCGGCTGCATGCCGAGCATCCCGGCCGTGGCGAGCGTGGTCAGGGAGGCGCCGGTGAAGATCCGGCGGCTCATCCGACGCTGCCGGGCGAGGTTCGCCCGACGGTCCGGCGCGATGAATCGGGTGGGCTGCTGGGGCTCCTGGCCGAGGAGGCCGCCGGAGAGATCGCTCATGGGGTTCCTGTTCTGGAATGGCACGGGAATCTCATCCTGACCACCTCCGATGCCCCGGACAGACGGTTCTGGGCGGAGCCGACATGATCGTCATCGACTGGCCATCGCCGCAGCCGCGGCCGTTCACGAACGCGCCATGGTCTGCCTGTCTGCCCGTCTGCCCGTCTGCCCGTCCGCTTGTCTGCGAGGCGGCGAGGGCGCGGGTCCGGGGGCTGCAGGCCAGGGCAGCCCATGACGGATGTCATCCGGGGCGGGTGACGGCCGTGTGAGGGCGCGTCGTCGCGGCGGCCGGAGGGTTGTCCCATGACCACGACATCGCAGATCCCCGGCCCGGCCCGATCCGAGCGCTCCACCCCGGGCGGTCCGACACCCGCCGCCACGCCCACTGCCTCCACCACCCCCACGGCCCCGGACGCCGCGAACCGCGTTCTCCCTGCTCCGGCCCGCGGCGGTGCTCCAGGCACACCGCTTGCCATCGACGCCCGCGACATCACGCGCAGCTTCGGCGCGGTGCGGGCCGTCGACGGGGTGTCGCTGCAGGTCGCACTCGGCGAGATCGTCGCCTTCCTGGGCCCGAACGGCGCCGGCAAGACCACCACGATCGACATGGTGCTCGGACTGGGGAAGCCGGACTCCGGGCACGTGAGCGTCTTCGGGGACACCCCGCGCGGCGCCATCGCCCACGGCCTCGTCTCCGCGGTGCTGCAGACGGGTGGTCTGCTCAAGGACCTCACGGTGCGCGCGACCCTGCGGCTGACCGCGAGCGTGTTCGCCGAGGCCCGCCCGGTCGCCGAGGTGCTCGAGCGAGCCGGGATCACGGAGATCGCCGAGCGCCGGGTGGGGCTGTGCTCGGGAGGCCAGCAGCAGCGGCTCCGCTTCGCGATGGCCCTGCTCTCGGACCCCGGCCTGCTCATCCTCGACGAGCCGACCACGGGCATGGACGTCGAGGGCCGTCGGGCCTTCTGGAGCGCGATCCGCGCCGACGCCGACCGCGGCCGCACCGTCCTGTTCGCGACCCACTACCTCGATGAGGCCGACGAGTACGCCGATCGCATCGTGCTCATGGCCCGCGGACGCATCGTCGCCGACGGCACCGCGAGCGAGATCAAGAACCTGGCGTCGGGCCGGGTGGTCCACGCGACCCTCCCCGGCGCGGACCCCGTCGCCCTCGCCGCCCTCCCGGGCGTGGAGGACGTCGAGCTCGGCGGTGACCGCATCGCAGTGCGCACGAAGGACTCCGACGCCGTGGCCCGCCACCTGCTGACCACCACCGATGCCCGCGATCTGGAGATCACGGCGCAGAACCTCGAGCGCGTCTTCCTCGCCCTCACCGCCGACCAGCCCGCAGACGACCAGCCCACCGACAGGCGTGCTGCCCAGCCCGCCGCCGCTCTCGAAGGAGCCCGCTCATGACCACCGCGACCCCCGCCCTCGATCGTGTGCGCCTGGACCGGCGCGTCCCGCCGCTGGGCGGATTCACCCTCACCTACCTCGGCATCGAACTGAAACGGAAGCTCCGCAACCGCCGCACCCTGATCTTCACGATCGCGTTCCCCGTGGTCATGTTCTGCATCATCGGCCTCCCGCTGCGCGAGGAGGCCCTGACCGACACTCCGCTCGCCGCGGGCGGACCCTCCGTCGCCGCGTACATCATGGTGTCGATGGCGATGTACGGGGTCATGATGTCGTCCGTCCAGACCGGCGCCTCCGTCGGCATCGAACGTGCCCAGGGATGGAGCCGGCAGCTGCTGCTCACCCCGCTGAACCCGCTGGTCAACATCGTCATCAAGATGATCGCCGGAATGCTGCTGGGACTGTTCGCCGTGGTCAGCACCTATATCGCAGGAGCCGTCAGCGGGATCGACCTCAGCGCGTTCCAGTGGATCGTGACGGGACTTTCCGGCTGGCTGCTCGCCGGCGCCGTGTTCACCACCCTCGGCCTGATGGTCGGCTATCTGACGCCCGGGGAGAACTCCGCCCAGATCACGAGCCTCGCGACCGTGCTGCTGTCCTTCCTCGGCGGACTGTTCTACCCGGTGACCTCCATGCCCGACGTCCTGCAGGCCATCGCCAAGCTGACCCCGGTCTACGGCATCGGCGAGCTCGCCCGCTCCCCGCTGACCGGCAGCGCCTTCGAGCCGTGGGCACTCGTGAACGCCCTGGTGTGGCTCGCGATCCTGCTCGCCGGCACCGTGCTCGCCTTCCGACGCGACACGAAGCGCGGGTGAGCGGGCCGCGCGGGAACGGCGCCGGAGGAGCAGAATGTCGGTCGCGGGCTCACCAGAGCCCGCGACCGGGGCGCGAGGAGAGCCGATGAGCACGTCGCCGTCGAAGGACCTGGCCGCCGTCGGCCCGGACCCGGACGAACCTGCCGCCGCCGGAGCTTCGGCCGCTCCTCGACCGGCCGATCCCACTGCCCCCGCCGGGCGGCTCGGCCGCCTGCTCGACCCGCTGCGCTCCGGCCGGGCGGCCGGCTGGTACCTCGGAGCAGGGATCGCGCTGATCTGGCTGCTCAGTCCGCTCGCGCTGGTCGTCGACTCTGCCGCCACCACCCTGCCCGCGGGTCTCGGCTTCGCCCTGCTGATCCTCTTCGCGCTGGTGTTCCTGATCAGCAACCCCCTTCAGCAGAGGATGCCCCCCGCGCGGAGACTCGTGTTCCCCGCCCTCCTGCTGCTCCTGTCGCTGTGCCTGCTGCCCTGGTTCGGGGCGTCGGTGCCCTCCTTGTGGACCTACGTCGGGGTGAGCGTGGGAATGGCGGCCCTGAAGTGGCGGTACACCTGGCCGCTGGTGATGGCCCTCGGAGCGGTCGCCTATCTCGTCGAGGGCTCCGCCTCCGGATGGGGCGACGACGCTCTGCAGATGGCCGCGATCATCGTCTCGATCTCGATGATGATGGCGGCGTTCGGCAAGGTCCGGGACACGATGCGCGAGCTGCGCGCCACCCAGCGCGAGGTCGAGCAGCTCGCCGCGGACCGTGAGCGCAGCCGCATGTCCCGCGACCTCCACGACATCCTCGGCCACTCCCTGACCGTCGTGACCGTCAAGGCCGATCTCGCCGGCCGCCTCGTAGACCTCGACCCCGAACGGGCGAAGGCCGAGCTGGGCGAGATCCAGGAGCCCACCCGCGGCGCCCTCGCCGATGTGCGCGCCACGGTCGCCGGGGCCCGACGGATGAGCATCAGCGGGGAGCTCGCCGCCGCCCGCAGCGCCCTCGACGCCGCGGACGTCCGGGCGGATCTCCCCTCGACCGGGGATGCCATCCCTGCGGACCAGCGCGAACTGGCCGGCTGGGTGCTGCGCGAGGGGGTCACCAATGTGATCCGGCATGCCGGGGCGTGCGTCTGCCGGGTGCGGCTGGACGCCGACCGGATCGAGATCGCCGACGACGGCGTGGGGCCGACGGGGGCTGCGTCGACAGGCTCCTCGACCGGGCTGACCGGGCTGCGCGAGCGCGTCGGATCCGCCGGCGGGCGCCTGTCCGTCGGGCGCAGCGACCTGGGCGGATTCCGCCTCACGGTGACTCTGCTGTGAGCGGCGAGGAAGGACGACCATGACCATCCGACTGCTCATCGCCGACGACCAGGGCCTGGTGCGCGGCGCGCTCGCCGCGCTGCTCGGCCTGGAACCCGATATCGAGGTGGTCGCCCAGGTGGGACGCGGCGACGAGGTGCTCGACGCGGTGCGCGAGACCCATCCGGACGTCGCCCTGCTCGACATCGAGATGCCCGGGCTCGACGGGATCTCCGCCGCCGCGCAGCTGCGCGAGGCCGGGGTCGGCTGCCGGGTGCTGATCGTGACGACCTTCGGCCGGCCCGGCTACCTCAAACGGGCGCTCCAGGCCGGGGCGAGCGGCTTCGTCGTGAAGGACACCCCGTCGGCGCAGCTGGCCGACGCCGTGCGCCGCGTCGCCCAGGGGCTGCGGGTCGTGGACCCGGCGCTCGCCGCGGAATCCCTGACCCAGGGCGATTCGCCGCTCACCGAGCGCGAGACCGACCTGCTGCAGGCCGCGCGCACCGGTGGCTCGGTCGCCGACCTCGCCCGCATGCTGCACCTGTCCGAGGGGACCGTGCGCAATCACCTCTCCAGCGCGATCGGGAAGACAGGGGGCCGCAACCGGGCCGACGCCGCCCGCATCGCCGAGGAGAACGGCTGGCTGTAGAGGCGGAGACCGGTCAGCTCCAGTCGTCGTCGACGATCACCGGGGAGTGATCCGAGAGTCGCACGCCGCGGAACTCGCGGTCGACCTCGGCGCGGACGGCGCTGCGGGCCAGGCGCGGCGTGGCCAGGTGGTAGTCCAGACGCCACCCCGCATCCTTCGCGAACGACTGCCCCAGCCACGACCACCACGAGTACGGGCCGTCCTCGCCCGGATGCAGGCTCCGCACCACGTCGACGAGCGTGCGCGGGGAGAGCTGCTGGCCGAACCACTCCCGCTCCTCGGGGAGGAACCCGTCGTTCTGCTGATTCCGTCGCCACGCGGCGAGATCCTGCCGGGTATGCGCGATGTTGAGGTCGCCCAGGAGGAGGAACTCTCGACCCGCGGCGGCGGCCGCCCGTCGGGTGCTGGTCAGATACCGCGAGAATGCGGCCATGAAACCCATCTTCCGGGCATAGCGTGCCCCGCCGTCGGGCGCCTCGCGCATCCGCTCGGGGCGCTGCAGCTCGGCGGGGAGGCCGCCCTTGGGCAGGTAGAGGCAGGCGATCGTGACCGGGGCGTCCGTCAGGTCGACCTCGAGATAGCGGCCGTGGGTGGCGAAGGGGCCGAGCCCGCGGGAGAGCGGGACATGGTCGGGGGAGGCGACGAGCTCCAGAGCAGGCCGCGATCCCGCAGCCTCCGCCGGGCCACCCACCAGCGCGGACCCGCTCCAGGTCCGCACCGCCGCCGGCGGCCGACGGGTCAGCACCGCGACGCCGTTGCGGCCGGGCAACGTGCCCGTGTCGAGGGCGACGTGGAAGTCGCCGAAGGCACCGTCGGGGATCTTGTCCGCCTGCGCCCGCACCTCCTGGAGCGCGACGACGTCGCAGCCCCGCTCGGTCAGCCAGTCGCCGAACCCTCGACGATGCGTGGCACGGATCCCGTTGATGTTGGCGGTCGCGATGCGGAGCATCCCCCGAGGCTACGTGCTGGTCAGTTGATCGGGTCTCCCTGCACCGGCCCCTCCGTGTTGGGCTTCCACCCGAGCGCCGGCGCGACGTGCTCGGCGAAGGACTCCAGGATGTGCAGGTTCAGCTCGACGCCGGCCTGCGAGGGGATGGTGAGCATGAGGGTGTCGGCGGACTGCACCGCGGCGTCGGCCTTCAGCTGCTCGATGAGCTGATCCGGCTCGCCCGTGTAGGACCGGCCGAACGTCGAGCGGGTGTTGTCGATGATGCCGATCTGGTCCGAGTCCTCGCCCGGCCGCATGCCGAACATCCGGCGATCCTGCTCGGTGACGATCGGGAAGACGCTGCGGGAGACGGAGACGCGCGGCGTGTGCTCGTGCCCGGCCTCGCGGAACGCCTCGCGGAAGACGTCGATCTGCTCGGCCTGGAGATCACCGAACGAGGCGCCGGTGGCTTCGGTGAGCAGCGTCGAGCTCATGAGGTTCAGCCCCTGGGCGCCGGTGCGCTCGGCGGTTCCGCGGGACCCGGCGCCCCACCAGATGTGCTGGAAGAGGTCCGGGGACTGCGGCTCGATGCGCAGCGGGGCGTGGGGTGCGGCGTCGGACATGTAGGGCTGCGCAGCTGCTCGGGCCATCGGCTGCCCCTGGATGGCCTGCAGGAACGCCTCGAACTTCGACTGGGCGATGTCCGCCCCGCGCGGTTCCGTGGAGCCGGTGTAGCCGAAGGACTCCCAGCCGCGGTCCGCCGCTTCGGGGGCCCCGCGGGAGATGCCGAGCGCCACGCGGCCGTCGGCGATCAGGTCCAGGGCGGCGGCCTCCTCGGCGAGGTAGAGCGGGTTCTCGTAGCGCATGTCGATCACGCCGGTGCCCACTTCGATGCGCTGTGTGCGCGCGGCGACCGCCGCGAGCAGCGGCATCGGCGAGGCGGCCTGCTTCGCGTAGTGGTGGACGCGGAAGTAGGCGCCGTTGACGCCCAGCTCGTCCGCGCCGACGGAGATGTCGATCGCGTCGTGCAGCATCTGGCGGGCGCTGAGACCGCCCTGCGCGGGGCTGCCGCCGTAGTGGCCGAAACTGAGGAATCCGAAAGCTCGCATGGGGTCACCCTATCCAGTCATTCAGTTTTCAACAAGAGTGCGGTGCGGTGGCCGGGTCCGCCCGCGTCAACCGGCCCTAGAGGCGTCGCGTCGGCGGCCCTTCTCGGGCTCGGGCAGGTCAGGCGTTCTCGGCGTCTCCGCCCACGACCAGTGCGAACATCACGCCGTAGCGGTCCACCACCTGTCCGTAGTGATCGCCCCACGGGGCGAGGGTGAAGGGCATCGCGACGCGGCCCCCCGCCGCCGTGACCGTTTCGATGAGCGTGTGCGCCTGCTCGACCTCGTCGAGGCCGACGAGGAAGGAGTAGACCTCCGATGCGAGCGGTGGCAGCTCCTGGCCCGGCTCGCCGATGCCGTCCCCGCCCGCCACGGTCAGGAGCCCGCCGGTGAGGGTGCCGTGCGCGACCGTGCCGGGTGGCGGTGTGAACGGGAAGTCGGAGAGGTCCGGGAGGTCGTCGTAGAGGGTGACGTCGAGCGAGCCGCCGAACAGCTCGTGCCAGTGCGCGAGGACCTCCGCGGCGTTGTTCGGGAAGCTGATGTACGGAGAGTTCTGCGGTGCGGTCATGGCGTCCTCCCGGGTCGAGGCGGGGCGGCGTCCTCACCGCCCGCGTCCGCGCAGTCTGGCACGTCCCGCACCACCCTTGGCACGTGTTCCCGCGGCGACGGCCTGCGATGTGCGGACGAGACCTGTGCCCCACCTTTCCGCGGGAGCACCCGGTGCAGGGCGGTCGTCCGCGTAGGGTAGGGCGCTTCGCAACCGGACCCCCGCCGCACTCCCGTCGGCTCGTCGGCCGTTGCAGACCTCCTCTCTCTTCGTCGCCAGCCCTTCTGCCCTCCTGCAGTCCCGGCACGGCAGCGCCCTCACAGAACGGACCGCGCCATGTCGCTGGACCCCTCTGCTGACCCCCTCCCCGTCGACCCGCACCCTGCCGATTCCGACGACGCTCCTCACCGCGCCCGGCGCGACGCCTCCGGACCACGCCGCTCCCGGCGCGACGTCGATCGCTTCCCCCGCGCCCCGCATGTCCCCGGCAGCAGCGGCGGCGCCGTGGTGTGGGTGGCCGTGGCGCTGATCGTCGCCCTCCTCGTCGCCGCCGGCTTCTGGCCTGCGCAGCTGAACGCCGCCGCGGGCGTGGCGATGCAGTGGGTGACCACCACCGGCGGCTGGTCGCTGCTGCTGATCCCGCTGTGCCTGATCGTGCTGCTGCTCGTGCTCGCCTGCACCCGCTTCGGCGACATCCGTCTGGGCCCGGACGACTCCCGCCCCGAATACCCCACCTTCGCGTGGATCGCGATGCTGCTGGGCGCCGTGATGGGCATCGGAATGGTCACCTACGGCGTCGCCGAACCGGTCTCCCACCTGGTCACCCCGCCGCATGGCCTCGCCCAGCCCGGCAGCCGGGAGGCCGTGGTCGATTCCCTGCGCTTCACGTTCCTGGACTGGGGGCTGCACGCCTGGGCCGTGTTCGCCACCTTCGGCCTGGCGATCGGCTACTCCACCCACCGCCTCGGGAACAAGGGGCTGGTCTCGCCGATCCTGCGCCCGCTGATCGGCCGTCACGCCGACGGCCCGGTCGGCAAGGCGATCGATGTGCTGGTCATCCTGTCCACCCTGTTCGGCACCACGACCTCGCTGGGGCTCGGAGCCGCCCAGATCAGCCAGGGCATGAGCCGCCTGACCGGCCTCGACCTCACCACGACCGGAGTGCAGCTCCTCATCGTCGCGCTGGTCACCGTGCTGTTCACCGCGTCGGCGATGAGCGGCATCGGGCGCGGGATCCGCTACCTGAGCCAGACCACGATGGTGGTGGCAGCAGCGCTGCTGCTGTTCGTCCTCGCCACCGGTCCCACCAGCTGGCTGATCAACCTCTTCCTCCGCTCGCTCGGCGGCTATGTCGGGGGTTTCGTGGAGATCAGCCTGATGCTGCCCACGGACGGCGCCGACGTGGAATGGATGCAGTCCTGGACCTACTTCATGATGGCGTGGTGGATCTCCTGGGGCGCCTTCGTGGGCATCTTCCTGGCCCGCATCTCCCGCGGCCGCACCATCCGTCAGTTCGTGCTGGTCGTGCTCGGTGTGCCGAGCCTGATCTTCTCCGCCTGGTTCACGGTGTTCGGCGGCTCGGCGATGTTCATGGACCTCGAGCGCGGCACCGGGATCGGCGAGGCCGCGACCGAGAATGTCAACACCGCCTTCTTCGCCCTGCTCGATGAGCTGCCGCTGACGGGCCTCACCTCGGTGGTCGCCGTGGTCCTGGTGATCATGTACTTCGTGACCAGCGCGGACTCGAATACCTATGTGCTCGCCGTGATCTCCTCCGACGGCCGGCTGAACCCCAGCCGTCCGCTCATGGGCATGTGGGGCCTGCTCACCGGTGCGACCGCCGCCGTGCTGCTCTACGCGGGAGGCCTGGAGGCACTGCAGACGGCGGTGATGCTCTCCGCGGCGCCGTTCATCTTCGTGATCCTCGCGCTCGCGGTCTCGCTGGTGATGATGCTGCGCCGCGACCCGCTGGTCCGAAGCCGCGAACGCCGGACCGACGAGGAGTCCCGCCTCAGCGCGAGCTGAGCCGCGGGGCCGACGGGGGACGTCCCATTCCGCGGCCGCGCCTCGGCCCGCGCCGCCTCGCGCCGCCGCGCCTCGCCCCGCGTCGCCGCGCTCCGTGCCGCGCCGTGGCTGGGCCCCGCACCGCGCTGGCCACCGTCCAGCCTGCGCTGTGTGTCGGTGAGAGGAGCCTCAACGACACGTGGTGCAGGCTCGACGCGCGAGATCCGATACGGACGGGATCCGATACGCGCGAGACCCGATACCTGCGGGATTCGATACGTGCGGGATTCGGCACGCGCGGGGTCCGATGCCTGCGGGAATTGATACCTGCGGGATCCGTCCCCTCCGGGGGCGAACAGCGAACGGGCCGGTCCGCGTCGTCTGCGGATCGGCCCGTTCGGCAGAGGTGAGGAGCTCCCTGCTCCCGAGGAGCTCGCAACTCTCGAGGAGCTCCCTGCTCCCGAGGAGCTCCCTGCTCTCGAGGAGCTCGCAACTCTCGAGGAGCTCGCGGCTTCCGAGGGGATCAGCCGGCGTCGGCCTCGGTGGTCTCGGTGGGGCGAGCGCCCAGCTCGGAATCGAGGCGCAGCAGGCCGGAGCCGTCGTCGCCGATCATCTTCACGCGGCCGATGATCTCGGAGACGGTGGACTCCTCCTCGATCTGCTCATCCATGAACCAGTTCAGGATGGGCCGGGAGTCGTAGTCGCCTTCCTTGTCGGCGCTGCGGTACAGCTCACGGATCGCCTCGGAGACCTTCTGCTCGTGGGCGAGCGCGGCCTCGAAGATCTCCAGCACCGAGAGGCCGGGCTTCACCCCGGGAGCCTCGATGGTGCTGATCGCGGAGTGGTTGTCGCGGTCCGAGACGTGCTGGATGAACTTGTTGGCGTGGACGATCTCCTCGTCCGCCTGGTGGCGCAGCCATACCGCGATGCCGGGGAGGTCCTGCTCGTCGGCCTCGATCGCGAGCTGCCGGTAGGTCATCGACGCCGCGAACTCGAGGGTGATCTGGTCCTGGAACTTCTTCTCAAGGTCATTGCTCATCTTCATGGAGCCGACGATAGACCCCTTGTCGTGCGCTGTCAGCCTTGGAGAGCCTTGCCTTGCCTGCGGTTGCGTGCGAGGTCAGGGGTGGGTCTGCGGCTCACGGACGCATCTCCTGGGGGCATGGTCAGCGCAGGGTAGCGCAGCCCTCCACAGCCACCAGGGCGTACAGGTGACCTCCAGGTGAAGCCTCGGTGCGGGCGCGACCAGCGAGCACGGAGCCACGGCGAACACTTCCGGAGCGGCGGATGAACAGTCGATGGACCGCCACCCCGAGGATGCCTGCTCCGCGTCCAATGCGCTCTCGCCGCCTCGACGATTACCTGATTGACCTGCAGTGATGACGGTCGTTCACGTGTGGTTCACCGGGTCGCCGGGAGCGCTGGCGCGGTACGTCGAGCCCTTCCTACGGTGTGGGACGTCGGCCCTCGGAGCGACAGCGGACCTGCACGTGCAGAGCCGCGGCCCGCTCCCGTCAGGCCTGATCCGCCCGCTGGCCCCCGGCCCTCGACCCGGCCCTCGACGTGGCCTCGACCCGGCCATCTACTTGGCAGTCCGCCCCGCGGACCGTCCCTCCGACCAGGAAGCTGGGAGCGCTCCCATGACACTCGCAGTCCGACCGCACCGCGATGCGGACCCCCGGGCCCGATCCCGGGGCGACCAGAACGGCGGACCGACGGATCCCGCGGATCCCTCCGGTCCGACGGACGCCGCCCGGCCGACGTTCGAGCGACGCCCGCCCTCGCCCCAGCGCCGTCGCCGGCGCCGCCGCGATGCCCTCCTGTTCGGTGCGCTGATCGCCCCGAACCTGATCGCGATCATCGTCTTCTCCTACTACCCGGCGATCTACAACATCGGCCTGAGCTTCATGGAGTGGGACTTCGTGGCGCCGAGCCCGGAGTTCGTGGGCCTGGAGAACTACACGGACCTGTTCACCGATCCGGACTTCGGCCAGGTCATGATGAACACGCTGATCTTCACCGGCGTCAGCGTGGTCGGATCGATCATCGGCGGCCTGCTGCTGGGAAGCCTGCTGGCCACCAAGGTCCCGCTGACCGGCTTCGCGCAGACCATGGCCTTCGCGCCGCACATGCTGCCCGGCGCGGCCGTGGGCATCCTGTGGCTGTTCATGTTCGACCCCAACTACGGGCTCTCGCGCTGGGTGTTCTCCCTGTTCGGTGCTGATTCGCCGGACTGGACCACCACCTCGGACTGGTCGCTGTGGGCGATCACCATCGCGTACACCTGGCAGCGCCTCGGCTTCGTCACCGTCATCTGCTACACCGCGATCCTCGACCTGCCGAAGGACCTCTACGAGGCCGCGGCGCTGGACGGCGCGCACGGCTGGAAGCTGTTCCGCAGCCTCACGCTGCCGCTGCTGAGCCCGATCACGTTCTTCCTCTCGATCACGGGGATCATCTCCGCCGCCCAGGCCTTCGACATCATCTCGATCATGACCAGCGGCGGCCCCGGGGTCTCCTCCAGCACGCTCAGCTGGCTGGTCTACGAGGAGGCCTTCCAGAAGTTCGACATCGGCTCCGCGTCCGCGGCGGCCACCGTGCTGCTCGCGATCCTGCTGGTCATCACCTACCTGCAGGTCCGCGTCGGCGAGAAGAAGGTGAACTACTCCTCATGAGCGCTCTGACCCTCGAGAACCAGAAGCTCTCCGACGCCGGCCGCGGCGCAGAACCGTCCCGCGCGAACGACGGCCCCGGTGCGAACGGCGGCACAAGTGCGAACCGCGGCCGACGGCGCGGACCGCGCCGCCCCCTGTGGCTCCGCGTCCTGCTGATCCTCGCCGTGCTCGGCACCATCGGGATGTTCCTGGTCCCGCTGTACTGGCTGTTCTCCTCGTCGCTGAAGCCGCACGGCGAGATCTATTCCTGGCCGCTGCAGTGGATCCCCACCTCGCTGACGCTGGAGAACTTCACCGAGGCGTGGAACTCGGCGCCCTTCGACCGGTTCTTCCTCAACTCGATCATCACCACCGCGGTGGGCACCTTCCTCGAGCTCTCGCTCGCGATCCTGTGCGCCTACGCCTTCGTGTTCGTGGACTTCCGCTTCAAGAAGATCGCGTTCGCGCTGATCATCGCCTCGATGATGCTGCCGGGCCACGTCACGCTGATCGTCAACTACATCACCGTGGCGAACCTCGGCTGGCTGAACTCCTACGCCGGCATCATCCTGCCCGGCATCGCCAGCGCCTTCGCGATGTTCCTGCTGTACCAGTTCATGCGCACGATCGACAAGGACATCCTGCAGGCCGCGGAGATCGACGGCGCCGGGCATCTGCGCCGGATGGTGCTGATCGTGGTGCCGCTGTCCAGCCCGATGATCCTCACCGCCACGCTGATCGTGATGGTGGGCAAGTGGAACGAGTACGTGTGGCCGCTGATCGTCACCTCCACCGCGGACATGCGCACGCTCCCCATCGGCCTGCTGTTCCTGCGCAGCCAGGAGGGCTACAGCAACTGGGGCGTGATCATGGCCGGCGCCGTGTTCGTCTCCCTCCCGATGCTGATCCTCTTCTTCCTGGCCCAGAAGCGCATCATCGGCGGCCTCGCCGCAGGAGCCCTGAAGTGAGCGCCGGCCATGGCCGGCCCCGATCTCCTCGTCGGCCCGCACTCCTCCCTCCGCCCCCTGACCCCTCTCAGCCCGCTGAAGGCCCTCGGCCTTCGGGCCTCCCGACCCTGACCCGATGACGACCCGTCGATCCACCCCGAGCCGGACCACTCTCCAAGGAGCACCGCACATGTCCCGTCACCTCTCCAGCCCGTCCCGTCGCAGCCTGCTCGCCGCCCTGGGACTCGGTGCCGGCGCCGCCGGCCTCGCCGCCTGCGGTTCCCCGAACGGCGGCGGCGACAACGCCGAGAGCAACATCCGCGACGGCTTCTCGCAGGCGGACCTCACCGTGCCCGCCGGCTACGAGGGCCGCACCGCGATCCTGTTCTGGGCCCCCTGGACCGGAGAGCTCTTCGAGACTCTCATGACGCTGTTCACCGAGTTCAACGAGTCGCAGGACGAGATCGTCGCGATCGCGGAGTCCGTGGGCGGCTACGCCGATCTGACGCAGAAGTTCACCGCGGCCCTGCAGGCCCGCGCCGTGCCCGACATCGTCTGCTTCCCCGAGATGCAGTGGCTGCAGTTCCATGCCTCCGACGCCCTCGCCCCGCTGGACGGGTACTTCGACGACGAGTGGAACACGGACATCTACATCCCCAACTACGTGAACGAGGGGATCGCCGCCGGAGAGACCTTCGTGGTGCCCTTCGCCCGTTCCACGCCGCTGTTCTACTTCAACCGCTCGATCTACCGCGACGCGGGCCTTCCCGAGGAGGGCCCTGAGACCTGGGAGGACCTCGCGGAGTTCGCCCCCGAGCTGGCGAAGATCGAGGTCGAGGGCCGCCCGCTGTCCGCGATGGCGTTCTCGGCCGACGCCTGGACGGGTCAGGCCGACATCTGGGGCTTCGGCGGCGCGAATGCGAACGAGGACTTCGAGGTCACGATCAACGACGAGGCCGGCGCCGAGTGGCTCGAGTGGCAGCGGAAGTTCATCCACGACGACGGCTTCGGCTACCTCGCCAAGGATGCCGGGACCGATTTCCAGGCCGGCGTGACCGCCGGGTGGCGCGGCTCGACGGCCTCGCTGACCGGCCAGACGGAGGCCGCGGGCGACAAGTTCGACGTGGGCGTCGCCTTCATGCTCTCCAAGGAGGGCGAGGAGAAGCAGGTCCCCACCGGCGGCTCCGGCCTCTCGATAGTGCGTTCCGAGTCCCAGGAGCGTCAGGACGCCTGCGCCGAGCTGTTCCGCTTCCTCGCCGGGGCCGAGCAGTCCGCCGCCTGGCACGTCGGCACGGGCTATGTGCCGATCGTGCAGGCGGCCGCCGAGACCCAGTCGGTCAAGGATCTCGTCGCGAAGAACCCGAACTACCTGGTGGCGCTAAACCAGCTGGCGAACGCCCGCACCGCGGACTACACCAACTGGGACTCCGGCATGGTCACCGAGATCGGTGCCTCGCAGGGCCAGGTCTACGGCGACGGCGCCGCTCCCCAGAAGGTCCTGGACGCCCTCGCCGCCGAGCTGCAGGACACGCTCGACGACAAGCGCGAGGGCTACGAGGCCGTCGACTTCCAGGGGTGGAAGTGATGACCGCCGCAGCCCGCGCGGTCGCCCCCGCGGTCGCCCCCGCGGTCGCCCCCGCGGCCGCTCCCGCGACTGTTCCCGCGTCCGTTCCTCCGGCGGACCCTGCCGGGCAGCCCCTCCCCGGCACCCGGCTGCCCGCCCTGGTGGGCCACCGCGGAGCCGCTGCGGTGGAGCCTGAGAACACCGTGCTCTCGTTCCGTCGCGGCATCGCCGAGGGAGCCCAGCTGCTGGAGTGCGATGTGCACCTGAGCAGCGACGGGGCCGACGCGATCATCCACGACGCCACGATCGACCGCACCGCGCAGGACGACTCGCCCCTGCACACCGGGGCGGTCGCCGATCTCACCCGGGCCCAGCTGGACCGGGTGCTGGTGGGCGGCGGCGAGCACATCCCGACCCTCGAGCAGGTGCTCGACGCCGCTGTCCGGGAGGACGGTGCTCGGGTGCCGGTGCTGGTGGAGATCAAGGCCCCCGCCGCGGCCCGACGGGTGGTCGAGATCCTCACCGCCTACTTCCCGGGAGAGGCCTGGGACGGGCCGACGCCACCGGCGCTGGTGATCTCCTTCCACGCCGAGGCACTGCGCGCCGTGAAGGAGGCCGATGCCCGGCTGCCGCTGCTGCTGACCACCACGGCGACCTCGCCGGAGTTCTTCGAGACCGCCCAGGAGCTCGGGGTCGCCCAAGTGGGGGTGCGGATCGCCGACGCCCGCCAGGCCGACGTGCTCCGGGCCCGCGAGCTCGGGGTGGAGCTGAACCTGTGGACCGCCCGCTCCGAGGAGGAGCTGGCCCGCGCTCTCGAGCTGGGCTGCGACACGATCACCGTGGACGACCCCGCCTGGGCGACCACCCTGATGGAGGAGCTGGTGACCGCATGAGCCGACGCACGTCCGTCCCCCGGATCACCGGTCACCGCGGAGCGGCGGCTGTGGCCCCGGAGAACACCGTGGCCGCCTTCCGCCGCGGGGTGGCCGACGGCGCCGATCAGCTCGAGTGCGATGTGCACCTGAGCCGGGACCGGCGCGACGTGATCATCCACGACGCCACCATCGACCGCACGGCCCAGGGCGATTCGCCCCGGCGCACCGGCACGGTCGCGGACCTCACCCGAGCCGAGCTCGACGAGGTCCTGGTGGGGGAGGGCGAGCGCATCCCCACCCTCATCGAGGTGCTCGACGCCGCGGTGCGGGAGGACGGCACGCGACTTCCCGTGCTCGTGGAGATCAAGGCCCCGGCGGCGGCCGCCCTGGCCGGTCAGATCCTTCAGGACACCTTCCCCGGCTCCGTCTGGTCGGGGGAGGGCCCTGCCCCGGCGCGGATCATCTCCTTCCACACGGAGGCGCTGCGGATCGCGCTCGAGGTGGCACCGGACGTGCCCCGCGGGCTGCTGGTCCGGGCTCTCAGCGAGCAGGCGCTCGACGACGCGATGGCGACGAAGGCCGAGATCCTGGGCGTGCGCCTGTCCGACGTGCGCGACGGCGACTTCGACCGGATCCGTGGCGTGGGCCTGATCCCGTCGGCCTGGGCCGCCCGCACGGACGACGAGATCCGTCGCGCCGTGGATCTCGGGGTCCCCGAGATCGGGGCCGACGACCCGGCCCACGCACGACGTGTGGTCGAGCAGCACCTCGCTTCCCGGGACTGAGCCCCGGGGATACGGGCCGCCGGTAGGGTCCAAGGATCCTTCCTGCGCGAACGGAGTCCCGCTCGCGCGCAGCAGTCCTCGCGCTCGATCGGGTGCGTTCAGCTGTCCGTCACCAGCGCCGGCCGTCGGGCCGGCTCCGAAGCAGTCCAGGAGAACAATGTCCGACCAGTCCGCCCCGTCCCTGCAGCGTCCCGCGATCGTGGGCCACCGAGGCGCCTCCGCGCACGCCCCCGAGAACACCCTCGCCGCCTTCCGGCGCGGCATCGAGGACGGCGCACAGGTGCTCGAATGCGACGTCCACCTCAGCGCGGACGGCCACGTCGTCGTCATGCACGACGAGACCATCGACCGCACCGCCGCGCCTGACTCCCCTCTGCGCACCGGCGCGATCGGCGATCTCACCCGCGCCGAGCTGGACACCGTGCTGCTCGCGGACGGGGAGAAGGTCCCCTCCCTCGAGGAACTGCTGGCGATGACCACCGTGCCGATCTTCATCGAGGTCAAGGTCGCCGCGGCCGCCCGCGCCGTGGCCGAGCAGCTGCAGGGCCTCGCGGCCGGGTCGCCCGCCGCGGCGTCGACCGTCATCTCGTTCCACGCCGACGCCCTCACCGAGATCCGACGCAGCACGGACACCGCCGTGTCCTATCTGGTCTCCGTGATCGACGAGGAGGCGCTGGCGACGGCGCAGGAGATCGGCGCCGCCGGGATCGGGCCCGCGATCGACGGCCTGTCGCTGCGGGCCGCACGCGCCGCCCGGGATGCGGGCCTGCAGGTGAACCCGTGGACGGTGAACAGTGCCGAGCAGCTCGCGATCGGCCTCGCCTGTGGCGTCGACTCCCTGACCACCGATGATCCGGCCTGGGTGCAGCACGAACTGGACGTGCGCGGGATCTGAGCTGCGCGGTCGCGCCGCGGGAGTGCCGGTCGCGCCGCGGGAGTGCCGGCCGCGCCGCGGGTGTGCCGGTCGCGCCGCGGGAGTGCCGGCCGCGCCGCGGGAGTGCCGGCCGCGCCGTGGGTGTGCGCCTGACCTGCACTGTCAAGCGACTTTGACATTTGTGGTCAAGGACCCTTGACTCGCATGTCAAGGAGGCCTTACATTCTTGGTATGAGCACATCGGTACCCACCCCGGCCATCCACTCCGCAGCCTCTCCCGTCACCGCTGGTCATGACACTGTCGGCGCAGATCCCGTCGCCCCGACGACACCGCTCCCGCGCCTCCTCGGCGTCCTCGCCGCCCGCCCGCTGCTGATCCTCCTGCTCGGCATTGGCCTGCTGGCCGCGAACACGTCCCTCGTCTATGCCAACGCGCTCGTCGTGGTCGTCGACGTCGTCGCTCTCGGGCTCGTGGGCCTCGCGATGCGCGCCGAGGGCCGCCGGCTGTGGGACCTCTTCCGCCCTCTGCGCTGGCTGGATCTGGCCTGGGGTGCCCTGCTCCTGCTGATCCTCGTCGTCGGCTTCCTCGCCTCGAACGTCGCGGCGAACCTGATCGTCTACGGCGGTGCCCCGCCCGTGCCGACCGGCGCCGCGCCTGCAGTGCCGCTGTGGGTTGGTCTCGTGGCCGTCCTCATCGCGCCGCTGACCATCGCGCTGTCCGAGGAGGCGGTCTACCGCGGATACGCCCAGCCCAGGCTGCAGCAGCGGATCGGTCGCATCGGCGCCCTCATCGCGGTCGCCGCCGTCTTCGGCCTCCAGCACGTGGGCTTCGCCCTCACCTCCGGTCCGGAGGTCGCCTCGAAGGTCCTCACCACGTTCTTCGCCGGGCTGATCCTGGGCGGGCTCTGGCTCTGGTTCCGTCGCCTCCTCCCGCTTGTGCTCGCGCACTGGGGCCTGGACCTGCTGTTCCTGGGCCTGCCCACCCTCGCGCTCGCCCTGCTCTGACCTGCCGCTGTCCCGCGGCCCTCGCCCGTATCTCTCGAAGGAGTCATCATGACCACCACGCCCCGCGCCCGCGCCAACCGCGCCTTCGTCGCCCGCTTCGTGATCGGCATCGCGCTCTACGTCCTGGGCCTCCTGCTCGCCGATGTCGTCAGCACGTCCGGTGTCCTCGCCTGGCTCCCCGTGCTCCTGATCCTTCCCGGCATCGGCTTCATCGCCTGGGCGAACATCGAGATGTACCGCAGTGGCGATGAGTTCGAACGTCGCAAGATCGCCGAGGCGATCCTGCTGGCCTTCCTCATCGCGACGCCGCTGATCCTCGCGGTCGGCGTGCTGCAGTTCTCGGTGCTGCCGGAGGTCAACTGGATCTTCGCCTTCACGATCCTCATGGTCTCGTGGATCGTGGGCACCATCGTCTCCGCCGTCCGCTACCGCTGAGAGGGGCAGTCATGCGCAACGAGATCAGAGCCCGTCGCACGGAGCTGCGCTGGTCGCAGGCCGAGCTCGGCAAGGCGCTCGGAGTTTCCCGGCAGACGGTCATCGCTCTGGAGAACGACAAGTACGACCCGTCCCTCCCGCTGGCCTTCCGGATCTCCGCCCTCTTCGGGGCGCCGATCGAGGAGATCTTCCAGCCCGAGGGTCCGGAGGGGGCCGACGGGGTCGAGGTTGCCGAAGGGGCCGTCTGACGTCGACCGTCCTGGTACGTTGGAGGCGATCCTGTGGGGCGCATCACAGAGCGTGATGCGCCCCCTCCCATGTCCCCACCCCTCCCGCGCCTCTTGGCGCGGACCTGGAAGGCGACCATTGTGAATCGATCCACCCCCACCTCGGCATCCGCGACTCCCTCGACCCCGGCACGCTCGACCTCGACCTCGAACGCCACGCCCAGCTCCGACCGGCGCGGGCTGGCTGCGCTCTCCCGGCGGACGGCGCTCGGACTCGGCCTGGCCGCCGGCGGCGCCCTGGCGCTCCCGGCGACCGGCGCGCTCGCCGACGGCGGAGGCTCCGGACGCACCCCGACCGTGCGGCCCGCGCCCCAGGGGCTCGAGACCTCCGCTCGCGAGGTGGTGCTGGGCCGCTCGGCGACCGTCCTCGTCGGCGAGGACACGGACCCCGTGGCCCAGAACGCGCTGACCGAGCTGCTCGAGAGCGTCGGCTGCACCCCCGAGGTGCAGGTCGGCGGCGAGGCCCCCACGAGCGGAACCCGCATCCACCTGGGCACCCCCGAGGACAGCCCGACGCTCGCCGCCGCGCTGGAGGCCGTCGGCGTCGAGGGTCCCGAGGACCTCGCGGCCGACGGGTACGTGCTCGCCGCCGCCCGCGACCACGGCGCCGTGATGGGGGTCGCCGGGCACGACGCCCGCGGCACGTTCTACGCCGTGCAGACCCTGCGCCAGCTGCTCGCCGGGAGCACGCGGTTCCCCGCCGTGCAGGTGCGCGACGAACCGCTCATGGAGATCCGCGGCGCGATCGAGGGCTTCTACGGGATCCCGTGGTCCCACCAGGCACGCCTGGACCACTTCGCCTTCTACGGCGACCACAAGCTGAACACCTACATCTACACGCCCAAGGACGACCTGCTGCTGCGCTCGAAGTGGCGCGAGCTCTACGCGGGTGACGAGCTCGAGAACCTCGCCGAGCTGGTCGAGACCGCGAACGCGCACCACGTGAGCTTCACCTTCGCCCTGTCACCCGGCAACGACATCGTCTACGGCAGCGACGAGGACTTCGAGGCGACGGTCACGAAGTTCGAGCAGCTGCGGGAGCTGGGCGTGACCAGCTTCTACATCGCACTGGACGACATCCCCACCGAGCTCGGCGAGGAGGACGCCGAACAGTTCAGCTCCCTCGCCGAGGCGCAGGTCCACTACCTCAACCGCGTGCAGACGGACTACGTCGAGGCCCACGACCTCGCCCCGCTGCAGACGGTCCCCACCCACTACTCGGGCTCCGGGTCCAGCGAGTACAAGACGGACTTCGGGGAGGGCGCCCACCCGGAGATCCGCATCCAGTGGACCGGCGAAGGGGTCTTCTCCCCATCGATCACCGAGAAGTCCGTGGTCACGGCGGTGGCGTCGTACCACACCGAGCACCTGTACATCTGGGACAACTTCCCCGTCAACGACGGCCGACGCGACCGGCTCTTCCTCAACCCGCTCGAAGGGCGTGCGCCGACCCTGCACAAGCATCTCGCCGGATTCACGGCGAACCCGATGATCGAGCCCTACGCCTCGCTGATCTCGCTCGCGAACTACGCCGACTACTGCTGGAACCCGCCCGCCTATGACGCCGAGGACTCCTGGGAGGCGGCGGTCGACGAGCTCGCCGGCCCGGCCGCGTCCGTCCGTGAGGACCTGCGAGTGTTCGCCGACCTCAACCAGAACTGGCCCTACCGGAGCGGATCCCCGACGGCGCCGGCGCTCTCCGCGGACATCGAGGAGTTCTGGGCCGCCTATGAGTCCGGGGACGCCGAGGGCAAGACTCTCGAGGGCCGGCTGACCGCCATCACCGAGCTCGCCACGAGCCTCGAGTCCATGGCGTCGGCCGGGTTCTACGAGGACACGCGGCCGTGGATGGTCGCCGCCGGCCACTGGGCCGAGGCGCTGCTCGCCCAGCACGAGATGCTCCTCGCGATCACCGAGGACCGGCTCGAGGACGCCTCCGCCGCAGCGGCCGGGGTGGCGGAGCACGTCGCCGCCGCCGGCGCGGCCACGGTCCCCGACCAGCGCGGGGACGGGGTCTACAAGGAGAACCAGATCGTCCCGAGCGTGGGCGACGGCGTGTTCGAGGGCTTCATCGCCCGCGCCTGGGAAGAGCTGCGCGACGTGCTGCCGGAGGACCCGTCCCTGCCCTTCCGCGGCCTGCCGGGCACCGCGACGACCACGCTGGGCACCTACAAGGACTACGCGATCGAGCGGATCGTCGACGGGGACCTCGCGACCATGTTCTGGTCCAGCAAGGCCCCGAAGGTCGACGACGTGGTGCAGGTCGAGCTCGAGGAGAGCCACCCGATCCGCTACGTGCAGGTCCAGATGGCCAAGAGCGACTCGACCCCCGGTGACCAGGTCTACCAGGGCGTCCTCGAGCTCTCGGCCGACGGGGAGGCGTGGACCGAGATCGGCACGACCGACGGCTCCGCCGTGGCCACGGCGTCGCTGGACGAGCCGTTCGACGCCCGCTTCTGCCGCCTCCGCGTGACCGCGAAGAACCCCACCGGTCAGTGGGTGCAGATCCGCGAGTTCGGCGTGGGGGAGACCCCGCCGGCCGCCTGAGGCGCGGAGCCGGGGCGCGGTGCCGGGGCGCGTCGCCGGGGTGCGGTGATGCCGCGCCCCGGCAGCCCGCTTACTCTGAGGCTCATGCCCGCCTACCCGCTGACCGCCGCACGGCGCGACCAGATCTGCTCTGCGCTGTCCCAGCTCGCCGATCGCCCCGTGAGACTGACCTCCGAGCAGCATGTCGGCCACGACTGGGCGCCCGTCACCCGCTTGGGCCTGGATCGGGACGTTCCCGGGATCGGTGCGACGGTCGTGGCCAAGACCCGCCGGGTCGAAGGGGAGGGGCATGGTGGCCCGGCGTTCCTGCGCCGCGAGGCCGCGGCACTGCGAACTGCCGCGCCCAGCGGGGTCACCGCCCGGACGATCCATGTCGACGACGACGCGGGCGTGATGCTCCAGACCGACCTGGGCGACTGGCCCACCCTGCAGGACATCCTGCTCGGTGCGGATCCGGAAGCTGCCGCCCGGGGCATGGTCGAGATGGCCGCTGCCGTCGGGCGATTGCACGCCAGCACGATCGACCGGCGCGCTGAGCACCAGAAACACCTCGCCGCCTTCTCCGCAGATGTGGAGACCGGCCAGATGTACGCATTCGGCAGGGAGCACTGGGACGAGATCGAGCAGGCGTGCACCGAGCTCGGTCTTCCGCCCGCGAGGAGGGCGCGCGACGACGTGACGCGCCTCCTGGCACGATCCACCCGCCCCGGCCCCTCCTCCGCGCTCACCCATCGGGACCTGAATCCGACGAACGTGCTGCTCACCGACGACGGAGCCCGCCTGGTCGACTTCGAGGGAAGCGGCTTCGGGCACCTCGGGATCGACGCCTGCTTCCTGTACTACCCGTTCCCGCACCACAGCACTCCGTGGGGGCTGCTGCCAGGCGGCGTCATCGAGTCCGTCGATGCGGCCTACCGCACAGCCCTCGCCGACGGCGGCGCGCACCAGGTGCTCGACCTCTTCGACCAGGTGCTCGCGGACGGGGCGGCCATCGTCCTGATCGGACGGATCAGCCGGTTGCGCCTGGTCTCCCGGCCGGACCAGGCGCCGCAGGACAGCTGGCGCCGCCGCGGGCAGACGGTGCAGCAGATCCGGACCTTCCTGCAGCTCGCGGAGCGGGCCGACGGGCTGGCTGCCTTCCGTGACTGGCTCAGCGCCCTGCAGGACGCGATGATCGCCCGGTGGCCGGATGCCACCGACCCTCCCGCACCGCTGTTCCCGGCCTTCGCCGCCGAGAGGACGCTGTCCCGATAGGTCTCATCCGTCGGTCGCGTTCTGGAGGCTCTCGTAGGCCTGGTCGACGATGCCCGCTCGGGGCTCGTGGTCCGGGAGCCCTGCCAGCGGCATCCAGCGTGCTTCGTCCGTCGTCCCGCCGATCTCGGTGGTTCCGAGCTCTCCGCCGATGATGGTGGCCTCGAAGATGACGCGCACGGCTTTGAACGGCCGCGGTGAGCTGGTGCCCGCGTCGGCCGTCGAGGTGCTGCTGAACAGGGGGCGTCCGACGGCCACATGGAACCCGGTCTCCTCGAAGACCTCGCGCACCACAGCCGCGTCGAGGGACTCCTCGAACTCGACCCCGCCACCCGGGAGCGTCCACCACGGAGTGGAGCCGTTGAACCAGGTCAGCAGGATGTGTCCGTGGCCATCGGTGATCACGGCATAGGCGCTCACGCGTGTGTCCCACTCGGTGAAATCCATCGCGTCAACGTATCAAGGGACGGGGGCCCTCACGCCCGACATACTGGGTGCCATGAACACCTGTCGTGCACGCGTCGTGGTTCTCGGTGCCATGGTGGCTCTGACCGCGTCGTCGTGCTCGGGCGCTCCTGTGCCCGACGATGGTTCGTTGCCGTTCGACACCACCACGACGTCCGACGAGTGACGGCTCCGACGATGAAGGCCATCTGCCGCGTCACCCCCGCACTGGGCATCGCCCACGAGGACGGTCGGATATGAGCAGGCTGCTGCACACCAGGTCGCGGCTGACCGCACTGGGAGCCGCCCTGCTCCTCCTCGCCGGCTGCTCGGCGACCACCAGCTACAGCGACGCGGGGGACCAGCTGCCGCAATCCGACCTGGTGGACGCTCTGCCCACCGCCTGGGAGAGCACCGAGATCGTCGACGACACCCACATCCGTGTGACCTTCCTGGGCGGCGTCGACGACTGCTACGGCCATGACGTCGACGTCGAGGAGACGGCCAGCTCGATCACGATCTCGGTCTCCACCGGTGGCCTCCCACGTCACATCGGGGGATGTGACGCCCCTCTGCTCGAGTACACGACTCTCGTCGAGACCGAGCAGCCCGTCGGTGACCGGACGATCATCGACGGTCATGCCGAGTGACCTCGATCCGTCGGCTGTGAGAGCGGGCCCGAGCCGGGTCCCGCGAGCGACTGCCACCGATCCGCCCGGCCCCGCTAGGGTCGGGTCTGTGCCCGACTCCGCCCGTACCCGCCGCCACGACCCGCAGCGCCGCGACCGCATCATCGATGCCTGCCTCGACGTGATCGCGGAGCACGGCGTCGCCGGCACGTCGCACCGCCGGGTCGCGGCGGCCGCGGACGTCCCGCTGGGGTCGATGACCTATCACTTCGACGGGATGGACGATCTGCTGCGTGAGGCCTTCCTCCGCTATGCGGACCGGGGCGCGGCCCTGGTGGAGCGCCGGATGGCGTCGGCCACGACTCTCGACGAGGCGCTCGACGCCTTCGCCGCGAACATCGACGAGGACGTCTTCGTGACCCAGCGCGACCTGGTGATCAGCCAGGAGCTCTACACCCTGGCGGCCCGCCGGCCGGAGTTCCGGGACATCACCAGCGGCTGGATGGCGCGCACCCGGGCCACGCTGGCCCCCTTCGTCGACGCCGACACCGCGGTCATGCTGGACGCCCTGAACGAGGGCCTCGCCCTGCATCGTGCGCTGCACACCGATCCGTCGGCCGCCGCGCTGATCCGCGGCGCGCTGGGGCGCCTGGCCCGACCGGACTGATCGTGGAGATGGCGCGGACGGCTCTGTCGGGCTGAGAGGCGCACCGCGGGTCCGGTCAGGGAGATGTCAGGCTGTTTTGCGCCGGTCAGAGCGTTGCGGAGGCGTTCCCGGGCTCGGTGACCCGTGGCGCGCGTCGGCCGCTGAGCACACCGGCCAGCGCGATCACCAGCGCTCCGGCGATCGGGACCACGAGCAGGCCGTAGCGGAGCCCGGCGGTGTCGGCCACCAGGCCCACCAGCGGAGGTGAGGCGAGGAACCCCAGCCGCATCAGCCAGGACACGACCGTGAGACCGGTGCCGTGGCGCAGCCCGGGCAGGTCGTCGGCCTCCTGCATCGCGGCGGGTACGAGGGTCGCGCTGCCCAGGCCCGCCAGGGCGAAGCCGACGATCGTGCCGGGCACGGTCGGGAATGCCAGCGCGGTGGCCATGCCCACGGCGATGACCAGGCCGCCGGCGCGGGCCACGGCGCGCTGCCCGAAGCGGTCCACCAGGGAGTCGCCGGCCAGGCGCCCCACGAACTGCGCACCCACCAGGGCGATGTACCCGGTGGCGGCGATCGCCGCCGGGGCGCCGAGGTCGCGGGCGAGGTAGAGGGTCGCCCAGGAGTTCCCGGCGTCCTCGACGAGCGTGCCGCCGATGGCGATCACGACGAGGGCTCCCAGCAGCAGCGCGGTGCGTCCTCGGGTCGGGCGCAGGGCGGCCGGCGGGGGAGCGCCCGTCGTGCCGGCCGCGGCTGCCGCCTCCGTGGTGTCCACCGCCGCGGTGCCCTCGTCGGCCCCACCGGTGGGGCTTTCCGGGTCCTTTCCCGGGAGGGCGAATCGGAGCGCCACCAGGGAGATCACGGCGAACAGGGCGCCGGAGACGCTCAGATGCACGCGCAGCGGCACGTCCAGCGCGATCGCGAGGGCGGCCATCGAGCCGCCGAGCACCGCCCCGATGGACCACACAGCGTGGAAGGAGTTGATGATCGAGCGTCCGTAGCGGCGCTGCACGCGCAGGCCGTGCGCGTTCTGGGCGACATCGGTGATCGCGTCGCACGCACCGGCGACGAGGAGCGCGAGCGCCAGGACGCCGGCGACGGGCGCCCAGGACGCGGCGAACAGGCCCAGTGCCGTGAGGATCGTGCCGGCCACCGCCAGCGGCGCGGAGCCGAAGCGGCGGATCAGCGCACCGGCTCCCAGCCCGGCGAGGATGGCGCCGGCGGGGAACGCGGCGAGCACCAGGCCGTAGGTGGAGTTCGCCAGCCCCAGCTCTCCCTTGATCTCGGGATAGCGGGGCAGGAGGTTCGCGAGCAGGGCGCCGTTGGTCAGGAACATCGCGGCGACGGCGCCACGGGCTCGGCGCACCTCGGGGAGGGGAGAAGGCATGCGTACGATCGTACGTAGTGGGGTCATGTGCTGTCGACAGTGATCCTCGCCTCGCTGCACCGCGGAGGCGCCCGACCGGCAGAAATCCGGGCCGAGCAGGGACTTCTGCTGATTCTGACCAGAACTGCGCCGGGTGGAGGCCCACTGCTCGGACGCGGTGTTCCAACATCTGGGATGACTACGTACTCTGGAACGGCTCTGACCGTAGGTCGCCGTGGGCCCCCGTGCCCGCTGTCACCGCCGACTCTCCCCTCCAGGAGACCCTGAAAGGACCGCGATGATCGATTCGATGCTCCAGAACACGTATGACCAGGTGCTGCACCGCAACCCCGGTGAACCCGAGTTCCACCAGGCAGTGCGCGAGGTCTTCGAGTCGCTCGAGTACATCCAGGGCCGTCACCCGGAGTACAACGATCAGGGCATCCTCATGCGCCTGTGCGAGCCGGAGCGTCAGATCATCTTCCGCGTCCCGTGGGTCGACGACCAGAACGTCGTGCAGATCAACCGCGGCTTCCGCGTCGAGTACAACTCCGCGCTCGGCCCGTACAAGGGCGGCCTGCGGTTCCACCCCAGCGTGAACCTCGGCATCGTGAAGTTCCTCGGCTTCGAGCAGATCTTCAAGAACTCCCTGACCGGTCTGCCCATCGGCGGCGGCAAGGGCGGTTCCGACTTCGATCCGCACGGCCGCAGCGATGGCGAGGTCATGCGCTTCTGCCAGTCCTTCATGACCGAGCTGCACCGCCACATGGGCGAGTACACCGACGTCCCCGCCGGTGACATCGGCGTGGGCGCCCGCGAGATCGGCTACCTCTTCGGCCAGTACAAGCGCCTGACCAACCGCTATGAGGCCGGCGTGCTCACCGGCAAGGGCCTGGACTGGGGCGGCTCCCTCGTGCGCAAGGAGGCCACCGGCTACGGCGCGGCCATCTTCGCTGACGAGATGCTCAAGTCCCGCGGCGACTCGTTCGAGGGTCGCCGGGTCGCCGTCTCCGGCTCCGGCAACGTCGCGATCTACGCGATCGAGAAGGCCAAGCAGCTCGGCGGCATCCCGATCACCGCCTCTGACTCCTCCGGCTACGTGGTCGACGAGAACGGCATCGACTTCAAGCTGCTCCAGCAGATCAAGGAGGTCGAGCGGGGCCGCATCACCGAGTACGCGGAGCGTCGCGGCAACGGCGCGCGGTTCGTCGCCGGCGGCAGCGTCTGGGACGTCCCGGTGGACATCGCCCTGCCCAGCGCCACCCAGAACGAGCTCGACGTCGACGCGGCCCGCACCCTGGTCAAGAACGGCGTCCTCGCCGTGTCCGAGGGCGCGAACATGCCCTGCACCCCCGAGGCCGTGGGCGTGCTCCGTGCCGCCGACGTCGCCTTCGGCCCGGGCAAGGCCGCGAACGCCGGCGGCGTCGCGACGAGCGCCCTGGAGATGCAGCAGAACGCCAGCCGCGACGCGTGGAGCTTCGAGCACACCGAGGGGCGACTCACGCAGATCATGAAGAACATCCACACCACCTGCCTGGAGACGGCCGACGAGTTCGGCCGCCCCGGCGACTACGTGGTGGGCGCGAACGTGGCCGGCTTCCGCAAGGTCGCCGACGCCATGATCGCCTTCGGCGTGATCTGAGCCGGCCCTGAGCTGAGCCGGCCCTGAGCCGATCCGGCCGGGTCCGACCCGGCGCGAGACGCCATCGTGCGCCGTGCTTCCCCTGTCGGAAGCGCGGCGCACGATCGCGTTCACCACGAGGGTGCGGGCGCGGGCTGCTCGGCGGTGCGGAACCGGCGTGAGGGGTCGGGCAGTGCGGACGACCGCGTCAGGCGACCGTCACGGTGAGCTCGATCGGATCGATGTCGCGAGGCCCCTGGTCGCAGCCCTCCGCGATCTCAGTGCGGTAGCAGTGCACGATCCGCACCGTCGAGGTGCCGGGCGCGACGCCGGAGAGCTCGATGGCGTGAGGGGTGGTGCCGCCCGCTTCGGGGCCGTCCCGGCGTGCACGCACCCCGAACACCTCGGCGCCCTGGATCACGTGGGCGGTGACGACGCCGTCGTCCACGGCGGCGTACTCGGCGGCGTCGCCCTCCTGCAGGGGGACCGCACCCCAGCGGTCCCCGATGCTCGGCGACCACTCGCCGAGATCCACCTGGGCCGTCTCGCCGACCTCGATCGACACCTCGTCCGTGCCCTCGGGCAGCAGGTCCGGATCCAGCAGATAGCAGCTGGTCAGCGTCAGGACCGCGACGGCAGCGGACCCCAGGCGCAGATGCCGCGTGCGGTCAGGTCGTCGGCGTCGTCGATCGCTGCGGTCCCCGGATCGTTCCGGCCGTGTCGTCGCATGACGTCGTCTCATGTCGGCTCCCCCTGAGCATGTTGAGCTGTTCCCCCAGCAGGCGACCCCCGTCGCCTCGCTCAGGGTACCCGCCAGGTGTGACCCGGGGCACCCTTTCGTTGCTGAGAACAGTTCTCAGGAACTGCTACTGTTCTGATCATGATTCAGATGAGAACCATTGTCATGAAGCGGCGTGCTGTCGCGCTCCTCGGTGTCGGCGTGCTCGCGCTGTCCGCCTGCGGCGGGCCGGCCGGAGGCGGTTCAGGCGGGTCCGACGGAGCCTCCGACGGCGGTACGGCCGGCGAAGGGGCGGCCCCCGAGACGGACCGCACCGAGGTGGCCGCCCTCTCGCCGCGCATCGTGCTCGCCCACGAGGGCGGCGTGACCACGCTGGACTCCTCCGACGGCAGCACCGTCGGCAGCTCCGATGTCGCCGGTTATGTGCGGCTGAACCCGGCCGGGGACGGCCGCCACGTCGCCGTGGGCGCCTCCGACGAGATCACGATGTACGACACCGGCCTGCTCGCCCAGGGCCACGGCGACCACTTCCACTACTACGTGCAGGACCCCGCCCTCACCGATCTGTCCGTCCCGGCGCCGATGCCCGGCCACGTCGTCCCCCACGGGGACCGCACCGCCCTGTTCGCCGACGGCACCGGCGACATCACCCTGATCGACCCCACCGCGCTGGTCGACGGCGACCTCGGGATCCTCGAGGAGACCAGCACCGAGGCCCCCCACCACGGCGTCGCGATACCGCTCTCCGACGGGGGCCTGCTCGTCACCCAGGGCACCGAGGACGAGCGCCACACCGTGCAGGCGCTCGACGCCGACGGGAACGTCACCGCCGAGACCGACGACTGCCCCGGCGTGCACGGCGAAGCCGCTGCGAAGCCCACGGAATCCGGCGACGTGATCAGCCTGGGCTGCGAGAACGGCTCCGTGATCTACCGCGACGGCGAGTTCCACAAGGTCGCGATCGACGGCGACTTCCAGCGCTCCGGCAACCAGAAGGGTCACGAGGACTCGTCGATCGTGCTGGCCGACCACAAGGTCGAGGCCGATCCCGAGGGCGGTGCCGAGCACCCCACCGAGATCGCCCTGATCGACACCAGCGACAACACCCAGCAGATCGTGGACCTGGGCTCGGAGTACTGGTTCCGCTCCCTGGACCGCGGTCCGAACGGTGAGGCCCTGGTGCTCACCGCCGACGGCGAGCTGAACATCCTGGACCCCGAGAGCGGCGAGATTCTCCACGAGGTCCCCGTGACGGGGGAGTGGACCGAGCCGGACAACTGGCAGGAGGCCGGCCCCATGATGTCCGTGGCCGACGGCACCGCCTTCGTCGTCGACCCCGCGGCGCAGAAGCTCACGATGGTCGACGTCGCCAGCGGCGAGATCTACCGCGAGCTGGACCTGCCCGTGGTGCCGCACGAGGTCCAGGTGACCACCGGGACCGCGTCGGGCGAGTACGAGATCGCGCCGGGCGCCGACGAGCACGACGATGCCGAGGCGAGTGAGCACGACGACCACGACGAGTCGGAGGCGAGTGACGCCGGCGGCCACGAGGAGCACGAGGGCGACGCGGAGCACGAAGACCACGACCACTGACCGGGACCCGGGCACGACCCCTTCCGCGGACCCTCGCTCTGGTCACGGCCTGACGCCGGACGCCCGACCCCGGTCGGCACCGTGACCTTCCAGTCCCCACCATCCCTCCAGAACGCGATTGTGCGCTGCACTTCCCTCCGTGGAAGCACAGCGCACAATCGCGTCGTGCAGGGCCTCCGGAGGCGTCCTGAACTCCTCCGGCGCTCGTCCTGCGCCCGTCGCGCGAGCTTCGGCGCGGGTGGCCGGTCGGTGCCCGGGGGCGTGGTGGGGAGTCTGCGGGGGTCAGACCCCCAGCGCGTCCGCCCGGGCGATGATCGACTCGGCGGTGGCGATGGCCTGGTCGACATAGGCCTCGCCGAACAGGTGCACGTGCGCGAGCAGGCCGAAGAACAGGTGGGCGGGCAGGTCCTGCTGCCAGTCACCCGGCATCGGGTGCTCGCTCTCGTAGCCCTCGAAGATCTCGTCGAGGAAGGGCGCGTCGAACAGGGACAGCATCGCGAGGTCCTCGAGGCGGTGGCCGCCATGGGCCGACGGGTCGATGAGGGTGACGCCCTCCGCGGTCCACATCAGGTTCCCCGACCACAGGTCGCCGTGGACCCGCGAGGGCTTCTCGGTGCCCTGGCCGCTGATGCCGTCGAAGGCGCCGTCGGCGATCACGTCGATCGCCTCGTCGACGGTGTCGTGCCCGTCGGCGCCGAGGGTGCGGGTGATGCGATCGGCCAGGGGGCGCAGACGGTCGTCGGCCCAGAAGTCGGGGAAGTCCTCGTGCTCGACGGCCGGGACGTCGAAGGGGCTCTCGAGAGGGCCGAACCAGGCGCCCTCACCCGGGGTCCAGCCGAAGCCGGGCGCCCCGGCGTCGTGCAGGCGGGCCAGCTGCGCGCCGAAGGCGCGGGCGGCGTCGGCCGACGGGGCGATCTCCTCGAGCCGCTCCAGACGCAGCTCGCCCTTGCCCACCTCGAGCACCGGGACCACCGGCACCGCCGTCGGCTCTGCCAGCCACTCGAGGCCGGCGGCCTCCGCGGCAAAGTACCCCTTGGGGGCGTTCGGACCGTTCTTCACGAAGTCGCTCATGGCCCCACCGTACGCAGATCGCCCCGGAGGGCAACCGTGCCCGGCCTGAGCGTGGCACAGCACGCAGGATGCGCCCGTCTGCCCGTCTGCCCGTCTGCCCGTCTGCCCGTCTGCCCGTCTGCCCGTCTGCCCGGCCCGGAGGTCAGTCGGGGAGCCCGAGCTCTCGGGCGAGGGTGCCGCGCAGGATCGGGAGCACCCGACGATGCGAGGACCGGGTGGAGGCGCGCGAGGCGACGTGCACGAGCATCGCGGTGCGCTCGTACGCGGTCCACGCCCGCATCCGGTCGCGGAGCGAGGCGGTGTCGGCGATCGAGGCGGGCAGTTCGCCATCCTCGCTGCGTGCCTGCACATAAGCGTCGACGAAGGCCGTGACCTGCTCCTCGTCCAGAGGCACGTACCAGGGCCCGCCGTGCACAGCGCCGCCGATGATCGCGAGGTCGCGGGCAGGGTCGTCGCCCTGCGCCCATTCGAAGTCGATGTATCGCACCACCGGGGCGTCGTCGGACCCGTCTGACCCGTCTGCCCCGGCGGCTCCGTCTGACCAGGCGAATCCGTCTGACCCGACGGCCCTGTCGGTACGGTGAGGGTCCGCTGGGGCGTGCTCCCACAGGATGTTCGTGGCGCACAGGTCGCCGTGGGACAGCACGAAGCCGTCCAGCCCGGCGATCTCCCCCTCGACCGCCGCGACCCGCGCGAGCGCCGCCTCGAGGAAGGGCTCCAGGGCGTGCTCTTCGATCACGGGACCATGCGCGCCACGCCAGGCCGCGACCTCCTCCTCCACCTCGTTGAGCAGGGACGGGACGCCGCGAGGCACCGCCGCCCACGGGTCCGCGCCGAGCACCACCGGGCCACGGCCCGGGGCAGGGACGCCGTGGAGGCGGGCGAGCACCCGCGCGTGCGCGGCCAGGCCCTGGTCGGTCCAGGCTTCGGGGGCCGCCGCGGTGCCGGGCACGTCGGACGCGACGACATAGGCGTGCCCGATCGGGCTGGTCACGGGATCGTCGTGGACGGCGATCGGTGCGGGCCCCACCCCGGTGGGGATCAAGGTCAGCGCCGCGATCTCCTGGGAGAGGTCCTGGTGCAGCTCATCCGGCGGGACATGGGGGATCCGCACGATGAGCGGGGCGTTCTCCTGAGGCGTCACACGCCAGGCGGCGAAGCGCTCGCCCACCCCCGCGAGCGAGACGCGGGCGGTACCGGACAGCGAGGCGGGCAGCACGGAGCGGTGCAGGCCGGGCAGATGCACGGGGGAGGAGTCCGTGTCCAGCGGCATGATCAGCGCGCCGGTGCGCCACGCCTCGACCAGCCGCTGCCCCATCGCGGGCGATGCAGGATCCAGCAGGGCCGTGGGGTGATCGGGCGCAGCGGGGACCACAGAGGGGACCATGTCGACTCCTGGGAAGCGGGGCCTTCGATCCTACGTGGGCAGGATTCGGGGAGTTTCCTTCGCCACGAGGAGGGCTGACGGCCGGCGACCGGCACGTACGGTAGAGGCGATCTGATCGTCGCCGGGGCCTACGACTCCTCGGCCCCTCACCCTGAGGAGTCCCTCCATGGAGCTCGCCCTGCTCGCGATCGGCGTCGGCCTCGGAGTCGGGATCGTGGTCGGAGCCCTCGGAGCGGGCGGCGGCATCCTCGCGGTCCCCGTGCTCGTGTTCCTGCTCGGCATGCCCACGCATTCCGCGACGGCATCGAGTCTGATCATCGTGCTGATCACCGCCCTGGTCAGCCTCCCGCACCACGCCCGGCACGGGAACGTGGAGTGGAAGAACGGCCTGGTCTTCGCGGGCGTCTCGGTGGTCGGCGCCGTCGTCGGCTCGCGCCTGAGCGCCCTGGTGCCGGCGCCCGTGCTGCTCACCCTGTTCGGCGTGATGCTCGTGGGCGTGGCGATCGCGATGCTGCGCCGGGCCCTGCGCTCACGCCGGGACGAGCGGGCCGAAGCGATCGCGCACGGAACCCCCGCGGAGCTCGAGGCAGAGGAGCCGGTCGCCGTGCACGACGATCCGGTGCTGGACCTGCCCGGCCCCGACACCGTCGAAGCGGCCGACGGGATCCAGCGCCACCACGGCGAACCCGAGCTGCCCACGACCCCGGCCGCGTCGGCGTCCCCGCGCCTGCCGCTCGTCATCGCCGCGGCGACCCTCACCGGCTTCCTCACCGGGTTCTTCGGCGTGGGCGGAGGCTTCATCGTCGTGCCGATGCTGGTGATCGCCCTGGGCCTGGCGATGCGTCGCGCCTCGGGGACGAGCCTGCTGGTCATGGTGATCGCGACCGCCACCAGCCTGCTGGCGCGCCTGGGCACCGACGTGCACGTGGACTGGACGATCACGCTGATCTTCGCCGCCGGCTCCGCGGTGGGCGGCATCCTCGGCGGACCGCTGTCCACGAAGGCGCGCCCCTCGACGCTCACGCTGCTGTTCTCGGTGCTGCTGGGCGGAGTGGCCGCCGTGACGCTGGCCCAGACCCTGCTGGGCTGACACCGCAGGCGCTGCACCCGCACGTAGCTCACCGCATGCTGCCCTTGCACGCACCTCACCGCATGCTGCCCTTGCACGCACCTCACCGCATGCTGCCCCGCACGCTGACCACCGCATGCTGCCCCCGCACGCAGCTCCTCCCGCCCCCATGTGGCCTGGTGCGTCGGAATGGGTGGGCGATACCGACGCACGGCACCGTATGGGGTCCTGCGTATCCCACGTCCCGGGGGCGGGCGGGGTTCTCCCGGGCCGCAAAATCGCTCGTGGTCAGCCCGGTGCCGTGGAAGTGTGCAGCCATGAGCACACCTGATCCGTCCTCTGCCCCGTCCACCACGCCCCCAGCCACCCCCGAGGTCGACACCCGCGTCGACCCGCCACCGATGGCCGGGGAGCGCGAATCCCTCGACCGTTGGGTCGAGTTCTACCGCGAGACCCTGCTGCGGAAGATCGACGGACTCGACGCGGAGCAGCTGTGCCGTCGCTCCGTGCCGCCGTCGGTCCTGAGCCCGATCGGGATCGTCCGCCACCTCACCGACGTCGAGGCCTACTGGCTGCGCGAGGTGCTGCTCGACGACGAGCAGCCCGACCCGCACTGCACCGACGACAACCCCGACGGGGACTTCGACGACGTCGACCCCGTGACCGCACTCGCCGATGTCGAGGCCTACCGCGTGGAGCTCGAGGCCACCCGCGCCGCACAGGCGAGCTGGAGCGACCTCGACGGCCCCGTGCTCGGGCTGCGCCACGGCGAGCAGGTGAACCTGCGGTGGATCCTCACCCACCTGATCGAGGAGTACGCCCGCCACCTGGGCCATCTCGACCTGCTGCGCGAGGCGATCGACGGCGGCACCGGGTACTGAGGAACGGATAGTGAGGTGCGAGGCGGAGGGGACGTCATCGCAGGTGCGGGGCTCGTGCCGGATACTGGACGGCATGCCCGACATCTCCGCGCCGCGAGCTCCCGTCCTGACCCATCAGGTCACGCTGACCCTCCTCACGGTCGATGATGCCCCGGCGCTCACGGAGCTCGAGACCCGCAATCGCGAGCAGCTGATGGTCGGCGCACCCGCCCGGTCGGAGAGCTGGTTCACCGAGGCCGGGCAGCGCACCGCGATCGCCCATGCTCTCGCCGACCGGGAAGCAGGCCGCAGCCTGCCGCTCGCCATCCGGCTCGAGGAGAAGGGCGCGACACGGATCGTCGGCCGGCTCAACCTCTCGGGCATCATCCGCGGCGCGTTCGACTCCGCCTCGCTGGGCTACTGGGTCGACCACGACGTCACCGGGCGGGGCATCGCGACCGCGGCGGTGCGCAGCGCGATCGCGGTGGCTTTCGGCGGCCTCGGCCTGCACCGGATCCAGGCCGAGGTGCAGGTCGGCAACGACGCCTCGGCGCGCGTGCTCGAGCACTGCGGCTTCGCCGAGTACGGCCTGGCACCCTCCTACCTGCGGCTCGGCGGGGAGTGGGCGGACTGCCGCCTGTTCCAGCTGGTCGACTCGCGATGGCGGCCGACGGATCCGTCGTCGGCCCCGCCGACCGGGGAGCTCGTCGTGGGCCCGGAGGTGCCGGCGCTGCAGGAGGTCCTGGACCTCTACGACGCGGTGGGCTGGGGCGCGTACACCGAGTCGCCGTCGACGCTGCTGCGAGCGCTCGCCGGAAGCGCCCACGTCGTCACCGCACGCCGCGACGGCGAACTGCTGGGCCTGGCCCGAGCGGTCGGCGACGGCGCCACCATCGCCTACCTGCAGGACGTGCTCGTGCGGCCCGACGCGCATCGGGCCGGCATCGGCCGACGCCTGGTCGACGCGGCCTTCGCCCCCTTCGCCACGGTGCGCCAGCAGGTGCTGCTCACCGACGCCGAGCCCGGCCAGCGCGCCTTCTACGAGTCGCTCGGATTCATCGAGGCCCACGACCACGATCCGGAGCTGCGCTCTTTCGTGCGTCTACAGTGACCGTCATGGACATCGCCGTGCTCGGAGCAGCCGGAACCCTCGGCCACCATCTCGTCACCCATCTCGGGGCCGCGGGGCACACCGTGCGCGCCCTCGGCCGACGCACCGGGGTGGACGCCGTGACCGGCGACGGCCTCGCGGAGGCACTGCAGGGCACCGACCTCGTGATCGACGCGATCAGCACCCCCTCCCTCAGCTCACGCCGCGCCGTCGCGACCCACACGCGAGCCGCCGGGAACATCGCCCGCGCCGCCGAGCAGGGCGGAGCGCGCCGCGTCCTGTGCGTCTCCATCGCCGGCGCAGCGGACCCTGATGCGCACAGGTACTTTGCCTATTACCGGGGCAAGGCCGCCCAGGAGGCCACCTATCTGGACGCGGCCCTCCCGGTCACGCTCGTGCGCTCGGCGCAGTGGTTCGAGATCGCGGGCCTGCTGCTGTCCCAGGCGAGCTTCGGTCCCGTCGCTGTGCTGCCCACCATGCGGATGGCCCCCGTCGCCGCGGACAGGCTCGCGGCACGGATCGCCCGCGAGGTCGAGGCCGACGAGGACTCCACCGACCGCTCCTTCGCGCTGCGCGGCCCCAAGGAGCTCACCTCCGCGCAGCTCGTGCGACGCATCCTGGCGCGTCGCGGAGACATCGACGGCAGGTCCCCGCGCCTGGTCGCCGAGCTCCCGTATCTGGGCTCGGCCATCGCGGGCGGTGGCCTGATCCCCGCCGACGCGGAGGTCGACGACATGGATCTCGAGGAGTGGCTCCGCGCCACGGCGTGACCGCTCCGGCGACTCGGGGTGGCCTCTCAAGCGCTCCGGCGTGGCCGCTCAGGCGCCGCTGACGACCCCGCGCACCGCGTCGTCGATCAGGCGGGCCGCGGCACGCGCCGTCCGGCCGTCGATGTCGAGCGAGGGGTTCAGCTCCACGACGTCGAGCAGGGCGAGCTTCCCGCTGCCGGCCGCAGCCTGCACGGCCGCTGCGATCAGCGGCAGCGGCACCCCGTAGGCCGCCGGCGCCGAGACACCGGGGGCGGTGGCCGCCGGGAGCACGTCCAGGTCGATGGTCAGGTACAGGATGTCCAGGTCAGCGGCGAAGTCTGCGACGAACTCGCGGATCCCGTCGGCCCCCGCGGCGAGGCACTGCTCATCGGTCCACCACTGCACGCCCAGCTCTCGGGCCGTCGCGAAGAGGGCGCCGGTGTTGGACGGCTCGGCGATCCCGAGCACGGCATAGCGCAGGTCCCGCCCGGCGGCACGCTCGGCGGCGGCCATCTGGGCGAAGGGCGTGCCGGAGGTGGGGAGGGGCTCCTCGCGCAGGTCGAAGTGGGCGTCGAGGTTCAGCACTCCCCAGCGCTGCCCCGCGCGCGGCCCGAGGCCGGAGGCCATCAGCCCGCTGTACGAGGACCAGGCGGTCTCGTGCCCGCCGCCCAGCACCACGGCGAGGCGTGAGCCCGCGCGGTCCAGGGCGTGCGCGGTGAGCGCGGCGGCGTCGGCCTGACCGCCCTCGAGGTCCTCGCCCACGGTCTCCGCATCGCCCAGATCGTGCAGGCCGACCTCGCCGCGGGCGAGCGGCCCGTGCAGGGCGAGCGGGGCGAGGGCCTTGCGCAGGGCGGCAGGACCGTCGGCGGCTCCGACCCGGCCTCGATTGCGGCGCACCCCCTCGTCGGAGCGGAAGCCGAGCAGCGCGACGTGCGGCGCCGCCGGATCCGCGTCGGCCGTCCCCGGCGCCACGACCTGCACCATCTGGTGCCAGCGGGCATGCTCGGGGCCGTCGCCGTCGTGCCGTCCGGTCCAGAGGTTCTCGTGGTGCGGAGAGGTCGTCATCGGGCTCCTCGTCGGCGGATCAGGGCGTGCGATCGTTCCATCATGGCACCCGCCGCGCCGCGCGGAACGGCGCGTCGAGAGCCACCGTCCGGCCCACCGGACACCGCAGGTGGCATCCTTGCCGATCATGACACCCCCGAAAGTCCCGGCGGCCGACGCGACGCTGCGCCTGCTGACCTTCCTCGCCTCGCGCCGCTCCCCGGTCGCCGCCGTGCGCCTCGCCGAGGAGCTGGACCTGCCGCGCTCGCGCACCTACGACCTGCTGGCCACGCTCGTCGAGCACGGTTATGTCATGCACCTGGGGGAGGAGCGGCTGTACGGGCTGGGCCCCGCCGCCCACGAGCTCTCCGGCGCCTACCTGCGCCAGGAGCCGCTCGCGCGCATCGGCCGACGGGTCATCGAGGCGATGGTCGACGAGATCGGGGAGTCCGGTCACCTCGCGGTCCTGCACGGACGCGATGTGCTCTATGTCGTCGAGGAGCGCGCCCGGAACCGGCCCAGCCTGGTGACCGACGTCGGCGTGCGGCTGTCCGCGCACCTCACGGCGAGCGGCCGCGCGATCCTCGCCGAGCTGCCGCCGGCGCAGCTGCGCGCCCTGTTCGGGCATCAGGGCGACTTCACCTCCCGCACCGCCGCCCCCGGCCCCGAGACGCCGCGCGCTCTGCGCGAGCTGCTGGCCGGCGTGCGGGCGGACGGCATCGCGCACGAATCCGGGGAGGTCACCGACGAGCTGGGCTCCGTGGCCGCCGTGGTGCGCGACCACACCGGCTGGCCGGCGGCGGCCGTCGCGCTGACCTTCGTCGAGGCGCGGGTGGACGACGAGCTGCGCGAACGGCTCGACGTCGCAGTGCGGGTCGCGGCCGACGAGATCACCCGCCGCCTGCTGGGCCGGCGCTCGGGGCGCACCTCCACCGAACCGGCTACCCAGCAGTAATTCCGATGGCAGGACGAGCCGCATGCCGTACCTCGTCACCCAGCGACACCGTGCCCCCGCCGTCACCGGACGGATCGAGCCGGACCCCACGTTGCCGCGCGTGTGCATCATCGGCGCCGGGTCCAGCGGCCTGGCAGCAGCCAAGACCCTCTACCTCGCCGGTGTGCCCTTCGACTGCTTCGAGAAGGGCACGCGCGTGGGCGGGAACTGGGTGCTCGACAATCCCAACGGGCAGTCCGCCTGCTACGAGACCCTCGAGATCAACACGTCCACGCGGCGCATGGCCTTCTCCGACTTCCCGATGCCTCCGGACTACCCGGCGTATGCGCGGCATGACCAGGTCGCCGCGTACTTCGAGGCGTACGTGGAGCACTTCGGGTTCCGGCACACGATCTCCTTCGACACGGAGGTCACCACCGTCGAACGAGCCGCCGTCGCCCCTGCCGACCTCGCGGACCCGACACCCGCGGGGACCCCGGGCTGGCAGGTCTCCATCCAGGGGCCGGGCGGCGCCGAGACCCGTGAGTACTCCGCGGTGCTCGTGGCCAACGGTCACCACTGGGACCCGCGCTGGCCGGAGCCGGCCTACCCCGGCAGCTTCGACGGCGAGCAGATCCATGCGCACGACTACCGCGGCGCCGAGCAGCTGAGCGGCCGCGACGTGGTGGTCGTGGGCTCCGGCAACTCTGCCCTGGACATCGCCTCGGTGGCGGCCGAGGTCGCCGCCACCGCGAACCTCTCGCAGCGACGCGGGCAGTGGGTGCTGCCGAAGTTCACCCTCGGGATCCCCTCCGACGAGATCGCCGTGCCCGGGTGGGCACCCTGGGCGTTCACGCGGGCCCGACTGCGGATCGCCGCCTCCACCGCGCCGAGCGTGGCGCGCTACGGGCTGCCGGCGCCGCACCACGCCCCGGGACAGTCGCATCCGGTGCAGTCCGAGCAGATCCGTGACGCGCTGCGCTCGGGCCGGGTGGCCCCGCGGCCGGGCATCCGGCGCCTGGCGGGGGACACGGTTCTGTTCACCGACGGCACGCGTGCTCGGGCCGACCTGATCGTGTGGGCCACGGGCTACAAGGTCACCTTCCCGTTCCTGGATCCCGAGCTGCTCGCGGCGCCGGACAACGACCTGCCGCTGTTCCACCGCGCCGTCCACCCCGACCTGCCCGGCCTGTTCTTCCTCGGCCTGCTCCAGCCGATCGGCGCCGTGATGCCGCTCGCGGAGGCGCAGGCACAGTGGATCACCGAGATCCTCACCGGGCGCTCCGCCTTCCCGTCCCAGGAGGAGGTGCGCTCCCGCATGGCGGCGATGCACGAGCGCAGCCGACGCCGTTTCTACGCCTCCCCGCGCCACACCATGGAGGTCGACTTCGATCAGTACCTGGTCGACCTCACCCGTGAACGCCGGCGCGGCCGACGGCGCGCGGCGCAGGCAGGGGAGAGGCCATGAGCGCCACGGGCCGGACGACCAGGACCAGTGCGCGGCGCGGCCACGCCGTCGTCACCGGCGCCGGGGGAGGCCTGGGACGGGAGATCGCCGTGCGCCTGGCCCGCGCCGGGTTCGCCGTGCACGTCACCGACCTCGACGGCGCCCTCGCCGAGGCGACCGCCGCACAGATCACCGCCACCGGCCCTGCGATCGCTGCCCGAGGCCATGTCCTGGACGTGCGCGACCAGGAGGCCTGCCGTGCGCTGGCGCAGAGCCTCGCCGGCGAGGCCGCAGTGCTTGCAGAGCCAGCAGAGCCAGCAGAGCCCTCAGTGCTTGCAGAGCCCGCAGCGGCCGACGCACAACCCAGCAGCGGCCTCACCGTGTGGGTCAACAATGCCGGGGTGCTGGCCTCCGGGCCGTTCTGGGAGCAGACCGACGCTCAGCGCCGCCTCATCCTCGAGGTCAACGCACTGGGCACGATGCACGGCACGGTGGCGGCGCTCGAGGTCATGCGGCCGGCCGGCCACGGTCACGTCCTCAACATCGCGTCGCTCGCGGGGCTGGTCTCGGTGCCGGGTGAGGCCGCTTATGCCGCGTCCAAGCATGCGGTGCTCGGGTTCAGCACGTCGGCCCTGACGGATCTGCGCCTGGCCGGGGTGAAGGACGTGCGCATCAGCTGCATCTGCCCGGACGGCATGTGGACCCCGATGCTCTTCGACAAGCTGGACGATCCCGGAGCGTCGATGTCCTTCTCGGGGCAGCTGCTGCGCCCCGAGGCGATCGCCGAGGTCGTGCTGAAGGTCGTGGAGCGCCCGAGGCCGGTCACCGTGGTGCCCGCCTGGCGAGGGGTGCAGGTGAGAGCGTTCGACCTGCTCCCCGGGCTCACCGTGCGCCTCGCTCCGCTGGTGGTCCGGCTCAGCCGCGTCCAGCAGGGGATGATCGCCCGGCGACTGAGGAAGAGTCCCCGCTCCCGCTGATACCGTGCGGCGCACTGCAACTCCACCGCAACTCCGGAGAGAAGGTGCCGAGCGTGGCCGCTGACAGCGAGCAGGGCAAGCGGGACAGGCAGACAGGGCGCGGTGAACAGCGCGGTCTGGATGGGCAGACCGGGCGGGCCGGGTGGGATGCTCAGCGTGGGCAGGCCCATGGGCACGACAAGCAGCGCGCCCGGGCGAAGCAGCCCGCGCCGAACACGCGGAGCCAGCACGACGAGCGCGAGCATCTCGGCGAGTCCGACGAGCCGGTCGAGGACAAGCTCGTCGAGGAGTTCCGCAGCACCGTCGAGGAGGGCGCGAACCGCCTGAACCGCACCTGGCGCGCGCTGGTCATCACCGGGCTGTTCGGCGGGATCGACGTGGGCATCGGTCTTCTGGCGATGCTCGCGGTGCTGGACGCGACCGGGTCGAAGCTGCTCGGCGGGCTCGCCTTCGGCATCGGGCTGTACGCCCTGCGTCTGGCCCATTCCGAGCTGTTCACCGAGGACTTCCTGGTGCCGATCAACGCGATCGTCGCCGGTCATGGCACCTGGGGGCAGCTGGTGCGGCTGTGGGCCGTGACGCTGGTGACGAACCTCGTGGGCGGCTGGGCGTTCGCCTGGGTCGTCGTGGCGGCCTTCCCTGCCTTCGACGACGTGCTCATCGAGGCGGCCACCGGATACATGGACAAGGGACTGACCCTCGAGACGGCCGCGCTCGCGCTGCTGGCGGGCTTCACCATCACCCTCGTGACCCGGATGGCGCAGGGCTCCAAAGAGGGCATCGCCACGATCGCGAACTCCTTGATCAGCGGCCTCCTCGTGGTAGGTCTCGGCATGCTCCACGGTGCCCTGAGCTCCGCGGTGATCTTCGGGGCCATGCACGCCGGGGCCGACATCTCCTACCTGTCCTGGCTCGTCTGGTTCGCCTGGGTGATCCCGCTGAACATGGCCGGCGGACTGCTGATGCTCACGCTGCCGCGTCTTGTGCGCACCTGGGAGCTGGTGCGCGAGGAGCGGGAAGCGCTGCGTGCGACGCAGGGGCAGTAGCGACGCGGCAACCCACATCGTCGCGGCACCCCAAGGAGGTCGAGCGCCGACGTGCCCCAGCGAGCGCCCCGGGCGGTCCTCGGGAACCTACCAACGGGTTATGAGCGTGTCCCTTCCATATATGGAAGTCACGCGCTCATAACCCTGCGGTAATCGTCTAACCCTGCGGTAATCGTCGGGTTGCCTTGGGGATGGCGGGAAAATAGAGCTTGGCCGCACCTCCGTCCGGTATCCCGGACATAACCGCTCGCGCGCCCCTCGACCCGCCCCGTCGACGGTGGTGTCCTGGTGGGAACACCCCGACCCCTCGGACCACCCGAGCGATCCCCGACCCCTCGGACCACCCGAGCGATCCCCGACCCCTCGGACCACCCGAGCGATCCCCGACCCCTCGGACCACCCGAGCGATCCCCGACCCCTCGGAACCTCCCGAGCAGTCCCCGACACCAGGAGCCGATGATGACCCTCCCCGGAGCCCGCCCCGTCCGCGCAGCCCGCGGCACCACCCTCAGCGCGAAGTCCTGGCAGACGGAGGCCCCGCTGCGGATGCTCATGAACAACCTCGACCCCGAGGTCGCCGAGCGCCCGGATGACCTCGTCGTCTACGGCGGCACCGGCCGCGCGGCCCGCTCCTGGGAGGCGTTCGACGCGATCGTCCGCACCCTCGAGGACCTCGAGGACGACGAGACGCTGCTGGTGCAGTCCGGCAAGCCCGTCGGCGTGCTGCGCACCAACGAATGGGCCCCGCGCGTGCTGCTCGCCAACTCCAACCTCGTGGGCGACTGGGCGACCTGGCCCGAGTTCCGCCGGCTCGAGGCCGAGGGCCTGACCATGTACGGCCAGATGACCGCCGGCTCCTGGATCTACATCGCCACCCAGGGCATCCTCCAGGGCACCTACGAGACCTTCGCCGCGATCGGGCAGAAGCGCTTCGGCGGCACGCTCGCCGGCACGATCACGCTGACCGGCGGCTGCGGCGGCATGGGTGGCGCGCAGCCGCTGGCCGTCACCCTGAACGATGGCGTGTGCCTGATCGCCGACGTGGACCGCACCCGCCTCGAGCGCCGCGTCGCCAAGCGCTACTGCCACGAGATCGCCGACGACCTCGACGACGCGATCGCCCGCGCCAACGCCGCGAAGGCCGAGAAGCGCGGCCTCTCGATCGGCATCGTCGGCAACGCCGCGGAGATCTTCCCGGCCCTGCTCGAGCGCCATCAGGCGGGCGACATCGAGATCGACATCGTCACCGACCAGACCAGCGCCCACGACCCGCTGAGCTACCTGCCCCTCGAGGTCTCCGTCGAGGACTGGCAGCGCGAGTCCGAGGCCGACGAGGAGGGCTTCACCAAGAAGTCCCGCGAGTCGATGGCCCGCCAGGTGCACGCGATGGTCGAGTTCCAGGACGCCGGCGCCGAGGTGTTCGACTACGGCAACTCGATCCGCGACGAGGCCCGCCACGCGGGCTACGACCGCGCCTTCGAGTTCCCCGGCTTCGTCCCCGCCTACATCCGTCCCCTGTTCTGCGAGGGCCTCGGCCCGTTCCGCTGGGTCGCCCTCTCCGGTGACCCCGAGGACATCGCGGTCACCGACGCCGCGCTCAAGGAGCTCTTCCCCGAGAACGAGCACCTGCACCGCTGGCTCGACGCGGCGAACGAGTTCGTCGAGTTCGAGGGCCTGCCCGCCCGCATCTGCTGGCTCGGCTACGGCGACCGCCACCGCGCCGGGATGCTCTTCAACGACCTCGTGCGCGACGGCAAGGTCAAGGCCCCCCTCGTCATCGGCCGCGATCACCTCGACGCCGGTTCCGTCGCCTCCCCGTACCGGGAAACCGAGTCGATGCTCGACGGGTCCGACGCGATCGCCGACTGGCCGCTGCTGAACGCCCTGACCGCTGCGTCCTCCGGAGCGACCTGGGTGTCCATCCACCACGGCGGCGGCGTGGGCATCGGCCGCTCGATCCACGCCGGGCAGGTGGGCGTCGCCGACGGCACCGAGCTCGCCGGCCGCAAGCTCGAGCGCCTGCTCACCAACGACCCCGCGATGGGTGTGCTCCGCCACGTCGACGCCGGCTACTCCCGGGCCGACGACGTCGCCCACGAGCGCGGCGTGCGCGTCCCGATGACCCCCACCCGCCGCGACTGACCCCGCCCGCACCCGTCCCCGGGGCCGGTCCGCTCCTCCGGACCAGCCCCGGGGCATGCTCTCCCCACCCCCACCCCCACCCCCACCCGCAGGAGGCACCGTCATGGCCAGCACCGTGATCACCGGCATCAGCGAGTTGTGGACCATCGATCCCGCGCTCGACGATCCCTCGGCCCTGCACGGCGTCGCGGACTCCCAGGTCCTGCACGACGCCGCCCTCGTGATCGAGGACGGCGTGGTCGCCTGGACCGGCCCGGCTGCGCACGCCCCGTCGGCCGATGACCGGGTCGATGTGGGTGGCCGCGCGGTGCTCCCCGGCTGGGTTGATTCGCACTCCCACCTCATCTTCGACGGCGACCGCGCCGCCGAGTTCGAGGCGCGCATGGCGGGGGAGTCCTACGCCGCCGGCGGCATCGGCGTGACCACGGGTGCCACCCGCTCCGCCTCTGACGAGCGCCTGCGCGGCCTCGTGCAGGGTCGGATCGCCGAGGCGGTCGCCGGCGGCACCACGACGCTCGAGACCAAGACCGGCTACGGCCTCACCCTCGAGCACGAGCTGCGCTCCGCGCGCCTGGCCTCCTCCCTCGTGGAGTCCGGCGAGCTCGACGAGGCCACTTTCCTCGGGGCGCACCTCGTGCCCGCGGAGTTCGACGGCCGGGAGGGCCGGCCCGGCGCCGAGGGGTACGTGGACCTGGTCAGCGGCGAGATGCTCGCCGCCGTCGCCCCGCACGTGCGCTGGATCGACGTCTTCTGCGAGGAGGGCGCCTTCGATCCCGAGCAGTCCGAGCGCGTCCTGCGTGCCGGCGCCGCGGCGGGGCTGGGCCTGCGCGTCCACGGCAACCAGCTGGGCCGCTCCGGCGGCGTGGCGCTGGCCGCCGAGCTGGGCGCGGCGAGCGTGGACCACGTCAACCACCTCGCGGCCGACGACATCGAGGCGCTCGCCGCGACCGCCTCGCGCCCCACCCGCACCGCCTCGTACCCTGCCGCCGGCAGCAGCACCGACCCCGCCGACCCCGCACCGGGCCGCCTCGCGGTCGATGCCGGGCCGACGGTCGCGACCGTGCTCCCGGCCTGCGACCTCTCCACCCGTGCCCCGCTCGCCCCGGCCCGGGAGCTGCTCGACGCCGGTGCCGCGATCGCGATCGCGAGCAACTGCAACCCCGGCACCAGCTACACCAGCTCGATGAGCTTCTGCGTGGCCATCGCCGTCCTGCAGATGCACCTCTCGCTCGCCGAGGCTGTCCGCGCCGCCACCCGCGGCGGAGCTCTCGCCCTGCGCCGCAGCGACGTCGGCCATCTCGCCGTCGGCGCCCGCGCCGACCTGCACGTGCTCGACGCCCCCGCCGCCATCCACCTCGCCTACCGTCCCGGCATGCCGCTCACCCACCGGGTGTGGCGGGCCGGGGTCGCGCAGGCCTGATCCCACCCACCCGAGGAGACCGTCGATGACGACGTCAGATGCTCTCAGCACTCCCCAGCCCGGCCCCGAGAGGGCCCGACGGGGCGCCGGGGAGGAGTACTTCACCGGCTCCGCCACCGCCCGCGCCGGCTCCGTGATCGCGGTCGACGGCACCGAGCGCGAGATCCCGCCGCACCGCTGGCGCTTCCTGCTCTACAGCGCGATCGGTCTGGCGATGTTCTTCGTGTCGATCGAGATCGGCGGGAAGTCCACGATCCTCGTCGACCACGTGCTGACCTTCGTGCAGTGGGTGCTCGGCGCCGCGGTGCCCTGGGTGGTGGTCGCGCTCGTGGCCTTCGGGACCGTCCGCCCCTTCGTCACCGGCTCCTGGCGCAAGGGGATGCTGCGCACCGTCTTCGCGTTCGCGAACGTCGTGGGCCTGGTCGTCGCGGTCTGTGCGGCGGCCGGCTACTACCCGGGCCCGCTCGCGAACCCCGACATCGGCCCGTTCCTGTGGGAGAAGCTCGCGATCCCCGTGGGCCTGATCGTGCCCGTCGGCGCCGTGTTCCTCGCCCTGCTGATCAACTACGGGCTGATGGAGTTCGTGGGCGTGCTGGTCCAGCCGATCATGCGCCCGATCTGGAAGGTCCCCGGCCGCGCCGCGGTCGACGCGGTCGCCTCCTTCGTCGGCTCCTACTCCCTCGCCCTGCTGATCACCGACAAGGTGTACCGCGAGGGCCGCTACACCGGCCGGGAGGCGGCGATCATCGCGACCGGATTCTCGACGGTCTCGGCGACGTTCATGGTGATCGTGGCCAGCACGCTGGACCTCATGCACCACTGGACGCTCTACTTCTTCCTCACGCTCGTGGTGACCTTCGCGGTCACGGCGATCACGGTGCGGATCCCGCCGCTGCGCGGGGTGCCCGACGAGCCCTTCGAGGGCGTCGAGCACGCCCCGGAGCCGCAGCCGACGGGCAACCGCGTCGCCCACGCCTGGGACGAGGCGATGCGGGCCCTCGCCGGCGCCCCGGGACTCGTGCGCGGCACCTGGTCGACCTTCAAGGACGGCGTGCTGATGAGCTCCGCGATCGTCCCCTCGATCCTGTCGATCGGTCTCGCGGGCCTGCTGCTGGCCACCTACACCCCGGTGTTCGACCTGCTGGGCTGGATCTTCGTGCCCGTCGCGGCGCTCGTGGGCCTGCCGGAGCCGGCGCTCGCCGGGAAGGCCGTCGCCGTGGGCATCGCCGAGATGTTCCTGCCGGCCACCGTCGTCGCCGGGCACGAGTCCGACGTGCTCCGCTTCACCGTGGGCGTCACCGCCGTCTCCCAGATCGTGTTCTTCTCGGCGCTGGTCCCCTCGATCCTGGCCACCTCGATCCCCGTGAACGTGGGGCGCCTCGTGATCCTGTGGCTCGAGCGCGTCATCCTCACGATCCTCATCACCGCACCCCTCGCCCACCTGCTGCTCTGACCGGCGCGCGACCGCGCCGGCACTCCCGCCGGAACCCGCGCCAGAGCCTCAGCCAGCGCCCTCGGCCAGATCTCTTGGCCAGCCCCCGCAGCCAGCCCCCGCAGCCAGTCCCTCAGCCAGCCCTCTCCGCAGCCAGCCCTCTCCGCAGCCAGCCCGTCCGTCGACCGAAAGGCACCCCATGACCAGCACCACCGCCCGCTCCACCGACGACCGCACCGTCACGCTCTCCAGCTCCGGCCTCACCGCGGCCGACGTCCTCGCCGTCGCCCGCCGCCTCGCCCCCGTCGAGCTGGACCCCGCAGCCCGTGAGCACGTCGCCTCCGTCCGCGAGCACATCGACGCCCTCGCCGCCCCCGGCCACGCCCCGGTCTACGGGGTCTCCACCGGATTCGGCGCCCTCGCGGACACGGCGATCGAGCCGTCCATGCGCCACGCCCTGCAGCGCTCCCTGATCCGCTCCCACGCCGCCGGCGCCGGCCCCGAGGTGGAGACCGAGGTGGTGCGCGCCCTGATGCTGCTGCGCGCCCGCACCCTCGCCTCCGGCCGCACCGGCGTGCGCCCTGCCGTGGTCGAGACGATCCTCGCGCTGCTCAACGCGCAGATCACCCCGATCGTGCACGAGTACGGCTCGCTGGGCTGCTCGGGCGACCTCGCCCCGCTGTCCCACTGCGCGATCGTGCTGATGGGGGAGGGGCGCGCCCGCGATCGCGACGGCGTGGAGCGCCCCGTGCCCGAGCTGCTCGCGGAAGCCGGCATCGAGCCCGTGCTGCTCGAGGAGAAGGAGGGCCTCGCGCTGATCAACGGCACCGACGGCATGCTCGGCATGCTGCTCCTGGCGATCGCCGACCTCGACGAGCTGGTGCGCACCGCGGATCTCACCACGGCGCTGACCGTGCAGGGCCTGCGGGGCCGGGACTCCGTGTTCCGTCCCGAGCTGCACGCGCCGCTGCGCCCGCACCCGGGCCAGGCGGCGTCGGCCGCGAACATCTTCGCCCTGCTCGAGGGGTCGCCGATCATCGCCGACGTCGCCGCGGAGGGCTCCCGCGTGCAGGACGCCTACTCGCTGCGCTGCGCCCCGCAGGTCGCCGGCGGCGTGCGCGACACCATCGACCACGCCCGCACGGTCGCCGAGCGCGAGCTCGCCGCCGCGATCGACAACCCTGTCGTGCTCGAGGACGGCACCGTCACCTCCAACGGCAACTTCCACGGCGCCCCGGTCGCCTACGTGCTCGACTTCCTCGCGATCGTCTCCGCGGATCTCGCGTCGATCGCCGAGCGCCGTACCGACCGCATGCTGGATAAGTCCCGCTCCCACGGGTTGCCGCCGTTCCTGGCCGATGACCCGGGTGTGGACTCCGGCTTCATGATCGCCCAGTACACCCAGGCCGCCCTGGTCTCGGAGATGAAGCGGCTCGCGGTCCCGGCGAGCGTGGACTCCATCCCGTCCTCCGCGATGCAGGAGGACCACGTCTCGATGGGCTGGCACGCCGCCCGCAAGCTGCGCACGAGCGTGGAGAACCTGCGGCGCGTGCTCGCCATCGAGCTGCTCACCGCGTCCCGGGCGATCGACCTGCGCGCGCCGCTGACCCCGTCGGCCGCGAGCGCTGCGGCGGTCGCCGTGCTGCGCCGCACCGTCGAGGGCCCCGGCCCGGACCGCTTCCTCGCCCCGGACATCGCCGCAGCCGAGCAGGGGCTGGACGACGGCTCGGTGCTCGCGGCGGTGGAGGGGGTCCTGGGGCGGCTGCGGTGACTCCGGCCGGGGAGCCGGCTGCGGAGGCATGACCCCGACGAGACCCCTCCGGAGAGGAGGAGTGTGCCGGCGCGCCGACGGACGCGCCTACACGCTCAGCCCGCTCTGGATCAGCTTCTCCGGATCGTAGTGACGCCGGATCTTCGCGAGCCGGGAGGCGTTGTCGGCGAAGTACCTCGAGGCGGGATCGCCACTCTCGAGATAGTTCACGAAGCCGCCGCGGCTCGCCGTCTTCACCGCCGCGTGCCCGTGCTGGACCCACTCGCGTCCGGCTGTGCGGCCGTCCGCACCGCTGACGTTGGTGTACCACTGGACGGACACCAGCTCGGAGCGCCACGGGAAGACGCTGTCAGTGCTCTTCCTGCTGCGGATCGCGCCGTCCAGCGGGTCCAGGACGGCCGCGCTCTTCTGCGTCGAGTGCGCACGCTCCTTCACCGTGGCGAGGATCGCGGTCGCGGTGCTGGTGTCGAGCGCGGCCAGCACGTCCGTGCCGGCGCTGAACGACTCGCGGGCCGATGTGGCTCCGCCCCCGAGGTAGTCCACGAGCTCCATGGGGGAGCGCCGCCGGTACGAGGACGTCGAGGAGTGCACACCGATGTGGGAGGACAGCGATGCGGCGGCGTCGTGCTCGTCCCCGGCATCGGTGACGCCCACGACCCTCACGGTGATGCTGCCGCGACCGTCGGTGCCGATGTGGACGTTCGCCCAGCGATGGCGATCCGCGGATTTCAGCCACCTCGCCCACCCGGTCATGACCTTCACGGCCGCCGAGGCCGGGTACGCGAGGGAGAAGGTGGCGCGCGAGCCGACGGGATGGGTGGTGTAGGTGAGGTCCGTGACCACGCCGTTCAGCCCGCCGCCACCGCCCTGCAGGGCCCAGAAGAGATCCGGGTGGGAGGTCCGGGAGGCAGTCACCACGTCGCCGCCGGGCAGCACCACCGTGGCCGCGACCAGCACGTCGCACGTGAGGCCGTAGCGCCTCGAATCGATCCCGATCCCGCCGCCCACCGTGAGTCCCGCAGTCCCCACCGTGGGGCACGAGCCGGTGGGGATGCTCCTGCCGTGGGGGCTCAGCGCCACGTGGACCGAGCGCAGGCCGGCGCCGGCCTGGACGGTCACGCGCTTCGTCGAGGAGGTGTAGGAGACCTTCGCGTAGTCGCGCAGGTCCAGCTGCATCGTCCCGCGCAGCGCCGAGGCGCCCACGTACGAATGACCGCCGCCGCGGACGGAGATCTTCAGGTCGTGCTCCGCCGCGAACACGACCGCCCGTTCCACGTCACGGCGCCTGCGCACGCGCACCACGGCGGCGGGCTCCCTGGTGTCGAACGTGGGATTGAACAGCTTCTTGGCGCTGGTGTACTGGCGGGTCCCCGGGAGCCAGACCGGGCCGTCGAGGGTTCGGGCGAAGCTCGTCCAGGTGGACCGTGGAACGCTCGTCGCCCCACCTTTCGCGAGGGCCGGGGCCGAACCTGCAGCGGTGACGCCGGCGGCGGTTCCGATGCCGTAGGCGATGAGTCCTCGTCGAGAGAATCTGACCACGATGATGCACTCCTTCTCGAGTTCTGCCGTCGATGCGCGGAGTCACGTCGAACGGACGTCGACGCACGCTCGCTCTCCCGGTACCGGTCCTGTCGAGCACAGGTCGTCCGTGCACGCGGGACCGGATATGGCTCCGAAGGATGTCGAGCGTAGGCGGCTGCGACGTGATCGGCGTCAGACCGGGGTATCGGGTCCGGGTGGCCATTGGGACGAGGGCGCGTCGGGTTCGGTCATCCGTGAGGCCTACGAGGTCGGCCGCGGGTCAGCAACGGAGGTCAGCAGTGATCTTCAGAGGCGATCCTCAGAAGCGACCGCTCAGATGCGACCGCTCAGAAGCGGGCGGTGCCCCGCATGGCCCGCGGTCGGGCATCGGGATCCTCGGCCACACGGTGGGTCAGACGGCCGACGGCGCGCTGGTGGAAGGGGATCCGCTGCGGGGTGTAGCTGCGCAGCCGTCCCGCGGGGCGGGGGCCCCGCGTCCCGCCGTCGTGCCAGGCGTCCAGGCGCGCGGCGGATTCCGCGAACGCGGTGACCATCCCGAGGGGATCGACGAGGTCGTCGTCCTGGGCGTCGGTCCGGTCGAGATGCTCGCGGGCCAGGTCGAGCCGCACCTGCCGGGGCAGCACGCGGGCACCGTCCCCGTCCGCGCGCAGCACCGTCGGCTCCCGGGGGTCGGTCCGCTGGTCGACGAGCGCGCACGAGAGCTCCGAGTCGAAGGTCCACGAGCGCAGGTTCATGTTGTCGGAGCCGACGAGCATCCACACGTCGTCGACCAGGCACAGCTTGGAGTGCACGTACACGGGGACGCCCTGAGGGTTCTCGAGCCCGTACACGTGCACGCGGTCTCCGCCGGCCCGGTGCAGCACGTCCAGCGCCGCGTTGCGGGAGCCCATCGCCCCGGCGTTCGCGATCGTCGTGTCCGCCGGCGTGTACGTCGAGAGCACCACGATGATGTGCAGCTCGGGATGCGCCCGCAGGGCCTCGGCGAAGCCGGCCATCACCTCGGGCGACCAGACGAACTGGTCCTCGAGGTAGATCAGATGCTCGGCGCGCGGGATCGCCTTGCCGTAGGCGCGGGCGATGCTGCGCTCGCCGTCGGGTGCGAAGGGGAAGCGGGGGCACTTGCGCGGGTAGGTGCGCAGCACCTGCACGTCGACCTCTCCGCACGGCTCGGGGTCCTCGGCCTGCGGAGGCAGGGGATCGGGATGGTCGTCGTCGTGATGCAGGAAGGAGCTCAGGCGCGAGAGCGGATCCAGCGTCGGCGGCGTGGGATCCTCCCAGCGCTCGCGGAAGCTCGCCTCGATATCGCCGACGGCGGGCCCGGTGACCTCGACCATCATGTCGTGCCAGGCGGGGGTCGGCCCCCACACGGCGCCCATGGACACCGGCTGCGGGTCCCCGAGGTGGCGGGAATCGTCCCGGCGGGTGTGGCACAGGTCGATGCCGCCGCAGAACGCGGCGTCGCGCTCGGGACGGCTCGGGTGGCGCAGCACTACGAGCTTCTGGTGATGCGAACCCAGCGGCAGCACTCGTTGATCGAGGATCACCTCGCCGCCGGCGGCGCGGACGGTGTCGGCCAGGCTCCGGTTCTCCGCCTCCGAGTACTGGAGGGAGTCGAGGTGCGAGCGCCAGAACAGCGCCTTGACGATGACGCCGCGGTGGGCGGCCGCGCTCATCAGCTCGACGATGCTCAGCCCGTCCTCGCCGATCCTCTCGTCGGGATCGCCGCGCCAGTCGGTGAACAGCAGCAGGTCACCGGGGCCCTGCGCCTCGACCAGCTCCCGCAGACGGGGGAAGTAGGCGGCCCCGTGCACGTGCAGCTCGGCCCGGTTGCCCTCCGAGTAGGAGCGCCCGCCGCGCCGGTGGGCGAGACGGGTGAACGGGTTGCCGCGCTCCTCGGTGCTGAGGAACCAGTCGTCGGTGCTCATGGGGTCCATGAAACACCCCGCTCCCGCACCCGAGGTCAACGCCCCGGGGAGCTCGGCACCTGCGAAGAGCCCGACGAGGTCGGGCTGGCACTACCGCCGCCGTCGGGCAGGCGGGCCGATCCGGCCGGCCCCCGTGACAGCGTGCCCGGCGAGGGTGATGATCGTGCCCATGAACACCCCTGAGGTGCATCGCACCAGCTCCACAGCCCCCACAGCCCCCACAGCCCCCGCCACCCGTGCCGAAGGCGCCCTCCCCCTCGAGCGCATCGACCGCGCAGCCACCGTCGACCGCAGCGACCGCCGCCGCGGACTCCAGGTGCCCCTCGGCATCGTCCTGTTCATCGTCGCTGAGGTGGTGATGGGCCTGCTCGGCGCGCTCGGCACCATCGCGGCAGGTGGGGACTACTCGAACGGGACGGCCCCGTGGGCGATGCTGCTCGGCGCGTGCGTGGGAGCCGCGATCGCGGTCGGCGGCTACCTGCTGATCGTCGGTCCTCTCGGCGGCAGCCCCGGCCTCGGGCTGCGCGGGCGGGGAAAGCTCGTCGAACTGGCCGTCGGTCTGGTGCTCGGCACCGGCCTGATGACCCTCGCCGTCGGACTGATCGCGCTGCTGGGCGGCTACCGCGTCACCGGGATCTCGCCCTCGCCGCAGCTGCTGGTGCCGCTGGCGATCGGCATCGGCGCCGGATTCATCGAGGAGATCCTGTTCCGCGGAGTGCTGCTGCGCGTGTTCGATTCCTGGCTGGGAAGCTGGGCGGCTCTCGCGATCACCTCGCTCCTGTTCGGGTTGATCCACCTGATGAACCCCGGGGCGTCGGTCTGGACCGCGCTCGGCCTAGTGATCGAGGCGGGAGTGCTGCTGGGCGCCGCCTACCTCCTGACCCGGCGGCTGTGGCTGGTGATCGGTGTCCACATCGCGTGGAACACCGTGCAGGGAGGCGTGTTCTCCTCCGCCGTGTCCGGCACGGGTGACCAGAGCGGACTGCTCCTCGCCGAGGCGCACGGACCGGACTGGCTGACCGGTGGATCGATGGGAATCGAAGGGTCCCTCGTCACGGTGCTCCTGGGATTCGCCGCGGGGATCGTGATGCTCGTGCTCGCCGCCCGGCGCGGCCATCTCCTGCCGTCGGTGCGCGCCCAGAAGCGTCGGACCGAACGGAACCTCGGCGGCCATGTCGAGGAACCCGCCGTGAGGAACGAGGACCGTCACATGGATCGCCCGCAGCGGGGATCGGACGCCCGCGGCTGAGAACGAGGATGAGCTGAGAGCGTGGAGAGAGGGTCCTCACTCCTGAGGATCTCGGGCGAGCGCCCTAGTACTCTGGCCCGGTGGTTGCTCGAGCAGCCCGCTCCCGTCCCCTCGGGAAGAACGCCCGCACCACCCGAAGGAATGCACATGGGAGAGCTCCACCTCGGCTTCGAGATCGCGGCACTGGTCGTCCTCGTGGCCATCCTGCTCGTCGACCTCCTGCTGGTCGTCAAGCGCCCCCATCTGCCCTCCATGAAGGAGTGCGCGGCGTGGATCGGGTTCTACGTCAGCCTCGCGCTCATCTTCGCCGTGGTGCTGTTCTTCGTGGGCGGCATCGCCCCGGCCTCCGAGTTCGTCACCGGCTGGCTGCTGGAGTACTCGCTGAGCGTCGACAACCTTTTCGTGTTCATCGTGATCATGGGGAAGTTCGCGGTCCCGAAGAAGTACCAGCAGGAAGTGCTGATGGTGGGCATCATCATCGCGCTGATCGCCCGGGCGCTGTTCATCGTGGCCGGCTCGGTGCTCATCAACAACTTCGCGTGGATCTTCTACATCTTCGGCCTCTTCCTGCTGTGGACCGCCTGGAAGCAGACCCAGGAGGAGGACGACGACAGCGGCGACTCGTTCATCATGCGCGGGGTCCGGAAGCTGTTCCCCGTCTCGGACAGCTACGACGGCAACAACCTGCGCACCATCGTGAACGGCAAGAAGCTGTTCACTCCGATGCTGCTGGTGTTCATCACCATCGGCCTCACCGACGTCATGTTCGCGCTGGACTCGATCCCGGCGATCTTCGCCGTCACCCAGAGCCCGTTCCTGGTGTTCACGGCCAACCTGTTCGCCCTGATGGGTCTGCGCCAGCTGTACTTCCTGCTCGGTGGTCTCCTGGAGCGCCTGGCCTACCTGCACTACGGCATCGCCGCGATCCTCGGCTTCATCGGCGTCAAGCTGATGATCCACGCGATCCACGAGGCCCCGCTGGACTTCATCCCCGGCTTCTCCGCGCTGGAGAAGATCCCCGAGGTGCCGATCTGGCTCTCGCTGACCGTCATCGTGGTCGCCATGGGCGCCGCGGTCGCCGCCTCCCTGCTGTTCCCGCCCAGGACCGCCGAGAAGTCCGACGGCGGAGACAGCACCCCCGCGGAGCACTGAGGCCCGACGGGAGGAGCCCGCGATGGACGAGTCGTCCGATCAGGAGGATGCCGCCGGGGAGGCGGTGTGCTGGATCGGTCTGCTGTGTCCGGAGTGCGGCGCCATGCCCGAGGGCGACGGTGCGCGCGATCCGAGCGTGCCCTGCTGGCGCTGCGGGGCCGTGCGGCCGACGGATCCCGGTGCGGGGCCGACGAGTCCCGGTGCGGGGCCGACGGATCCCGTCGCACCGCCGACCGACCTGGACGGCTACTGACGCTCGACGACGGATGCTCGACGACGGATGCTCGGCGACTGACGCTCGACGACGGATGCTCGACGACGGATGCTCGGCGACTGACGCTCGACGACGGATGCTCGACGACGGATGCTCGACGACGGGTGCCCGGCGATTGAGGCTCGGCGTTTGGCGCTCGACGACTGACGCCCGGCGATTGAGGTTCGACGCCCGGCGCCCTCACAGGGCAGGCGTGGCGAAGCCCCCGTTGGAGTAGAGCAGCTGGCCGCGCATCCACGCCCCCTGCTCGGAGACGAGGAAGCGCACCAGGTCGGACACGGTCCCCGGCTCGCCGAGATGTCCTGCAGGGGTCGCGGCGGCGCCGGAGGTACGGATCGCGTCGTCCATCCAGCCGGTGTCGATCGGGCCGGGGTTGATGACGTTGGTGCGCACGTCGCGGTCGGCGAGCTCATGGGTGCCGGCCAGCACCAGCCGGTCCAGCGCCCCCTTCGTGGCCCCGTAGGGCAGGTTGTGCACCGTGTGGTCGCTGGTCAGCGCGATCATCGCCCCGCCGGGTGTGTCCCGGCCGGGCTCGACCTGCTCCGCGAAGGCCTTCAGCAGCAGCCAGGTGGCGCGCACGTTGACCGCGTAGTGGCGGTCGAAGCTCTCCACGGTGGTATCCAGGATCGAGGAGTCCACCGACTCGCAGTGGCAGGTCACGAGCACGCCGAGCGGGCCGAGGGCCTCGCGGGCCGTGGCCACGAGCTGCGGCGGGACCTCGGGGTCCTCGAGGTCGCCGGGGATCAGCTCGACGCGGTGACCGTCGGCCCGCAGCTCCTGCGCGAGCAGGTCCACGTCGGCCTCCTCCCCGAGCACCCGGCGATCGTAGGGATCGTGGTAGTTCAGGGCCAGGTCGTAGCCGTCGGCCGCGAGCCCGCGGGCGATCGCGGCGCCGATCCCGCGCCGACGACCCACGCCCGTGATCAGGGCGGTGCGGGGCAGTGCTGAGGCGGTGTGCGAGGGGGAAGAGTGCATGGGGCCGACGCTAAGGGCTGAGCGCCGTGACGGCCACCGGATTTCCGGGTGCGCTCAGGACTTCTCGCTGTCGGGCAGGTCCCAGACCACGTGGCCGTCCTCGTCGAGCCGTGCCCCCTCGCTCGGTTCGTGGGGGCGCTCCTTCCCTGTGTGCATGAGGTCTGCGACGTCGATCTCGTGCTCCAGGAGCATCACGTCGGCGATGAGGCGGCGGTGGCAGCGCCACCAGACGGCCTCGGAGCACATCACCGCGGTCCGGGTGCGGGCCACGTCTGCCAGCAGGTCGGTGATCCCGGCGCGGAAGTCCTCGCTGCGGGTCCATCCGGCGTAGGCGCGGAACTGCTTCACCCGCCACCAGGTGTCCGGGGACTGCGCGTCCTCGTCCTTGGTGAGCCGGCGCCGTCCTCCCAGGCGCTCGTCCCAGCGGTAGGAGATGCCGGCCTCACCACAGATCTCCTCGACGGCTCCGCGGGCGGCGGCGTCGTTCGCCCGGGAGCCGGGGAAGCGGCGCACGTCCACGAGCTGCTCGATCCCGGCGTCGCGGAGCAGGTCGGCGAGCTCCTGGCGCGAGAGCGTGCCGTGACCGACGGTGAGCAGTGAAGGGGCCATACCTCCAGGATGGCACCTGGCCTGTCGACGTGCAGAAGGCTGTCAGCCCTGTTGTTGCTGTTGTTGCTGTTGCTGTTGCTGTTGCTGTTGCTGCTGCTGGGTGCGGAGCTCCAGGGTCCCGTTCTCGAAGAGCTGGATCTTCCCGCAGGCCGAGCAGGACAGCACGATCGCCTCGGGGCTGAACACCTCGACGTCGAAGAACGAGGCCGTCGCGGAGCTGAGCACGACTTTCCGCCACCAGTACCACCCGCCGCCGCAGTGCCCGCAGAGCACGTACTTCCCCGCCGCGCTCGCGGTGACCTGTTCCCTGGCTGCCATCAGCGGTCCTCTCGTGGGTCGTCGTCAGACTCCGTCCGAGCCTGAGCGTTCGAGCGTCCGGGATCGCGCTGGATCGTTCCGTTCGCCAGGATCTCGTCGGTGCTGCGCAGGTCGACCTGCGGCGGGAACAGGCTCATCGTGTGCAGGGCGGCGGCGCCGTTCTCCGCCGCCGAGTGCGCGACGGCGTCGGTGACCACGCTGAGCCGCACCCCGGCGTCGGCCGCGGGGAGCACCGTCGAGATCACGCAGCAGTCCGTGGTCACGCCCGTGACCAGCAGGTGCGTGGCCGGGTTCGCGGCCCATCCCACGCGCTCAGCCAGCTGCCGACCCCACTTCCCGAATGTCGGCTCGTCGATCGTGGGATGAGCGCTCAGCCCCTGGGCGGCGTCGACCAGCTCGTACCGGGAATCCTCCGCCGGGACGTCTGCGAAGGGCCAGTCGCGGAAGTACTCGCCCCAGGCGGTGGCACGGTCCGCGGTGGGCAGCCAGCGGGTGATCAGGGTGCGTTCGGGGCCGACGGACTCCGCCAGGCGTGCGATGTTCTCCATCGCGGCGGGGAAGAACGGCGAGCACCACTCCGAGGCGGGATCGGCGAAGATCCGCTGCGGGTCGATGATCAGGAGCCACGGCTCGGGCTCGGGAGCGGAAGGGAGGGTGGGGTCGGAGCGGAGGGGAGCGCTGTCCATAGGGGGACTCTACGAGAGCAGGGGACGTGGCGTCCGCCGTCCACATCACCCTCCGTTCACGATGCTTCCCGGTTCCCGGTTCCCGGTTCCCGGTTCCCGGCTCCCGGCCCCCGCCTCCCAGCCCCCGCCTCCCAGCTCCTGCCTCCCGGACAGTTCTGTCAGCGCGGCCGGTGCGGTCGAACCCGCGCTGTGTGTCGTTGAGCGCCGCCTCACCGACACACGATGCAGGGTCGAGCCGACAGATCACCGCCGACGGGGCTCGGTGCACGGTGCGCGGTGCGCGGTGCGAAAGGGCAGTCGCCGAACTACTGCCGACGCAGGGCGGCGAGCACCGCCGGCGCCACCGCGAAGGAGGCCCCGGCGAGGCACAGCACCCCGCCCACTGCCGCGAGCGGAGGCGGCACCTCTCCCAGCAGCAGTCCGGCGAGCACCAGGGTGAGAGCGGGGACCAGCAGCGAGGAGGAGCTGAGGAGCCCGGCCCCGGTATGGGTGAGGGCGTAGCCCCACAGCAGGAAGGCGAGCGCGGTGGGGAACATGCCGAGGTAGACGACGCCGAGCACCGCACCGGCCGGCGCCGCCTCGACCTCCGTCATGAGGGTCGGGGTGAAGGGCAGGCAGGCGAGGGCGCCGCTCAGCACCCCGATCACCGTCATCGAGGTGGAGTCGACGTGGGCGAGCAGCAGCTTCTGCGCGAGCACGCTGCCCGCGTAGAGCAGCGCGGCGGCCAGCCCCAGCACCACCCCGAGACCGGAGAGGCCCCCGGTGGAGGCGCCCACCGTGATCAGCACGATCCCGCTGAAGGCGACGAGCACCCCGGCGAGCAGCCGCACGGAGATTCCCTCCCCGAGCAGCAGTCCGGAGGCGACCGCGACGAGGAGCGGGGCGAGGTTGACCAGCATCGCCGCGGTGGCCGGGTCCAGGAACAGCTCAGCGGCGTTGAGCACCACGATGTACGCCGCGAACCAGGCCACGCCCCAGCCGATCACCGCCGCCCACAGCCGCCCGCTGCGGGGCCGATGCACCCGGCCCAGGAGCAGCAGGGGCAGCAGAGCGACTGCCGCGGCGCCCATCCGCAGCAGCGCCATCGCGCCGGGGGAGAAGTGGTTCCCTGCGACCCGGATGACCAAGAAGGACGAGGCCCACATCAGCATCACCCCGAGCGCGGCGAGCCAGGGCAGGGCCGGGTGGGCAGGGGCAGGACGCATCGGTCCATCCTGGACCCTCGACGGCTGGCGCGACAGAGGTGCCCACGCGGAGAGGACGAAGCCCTCCTGACAGTCAGGTCAGCGCTGCTCCTGGCGGCGGATCTTCCCGCGCCGCGCGAACCACGTCACCCCGAAGCCGAGCACCAGCGCCAGGAGCACACCGATGTTGGAGTACGCCCAGTTGCCGTCCCAGAAGGAGCCGTCGGGCGTCTCCACGAAGGTGCCCAGGCCCAGCGGCTCGAGCAGGTAGCCCTGCCAGTTGTTCCACGGCGCGGCCTCGGCGAAGGAGTTCACGACCAGGCCCCAGCCGAGCACGGACGCGACCACCATCGTGATCACGGAGGTCCAGTCCACGGCGCCGTAGCGGCCGGCCGGGTCGAACAGGGCCTTCTCGTCGTAGTCCGCGCGGCGGCTGAGGATGTCGGCGATGAGGATGCCCGCCCAGGCGGCGATGGGCACGCCGAGGGTGATCAGGAAGCTCTGGAACGGGCCGATGAAGCTGGTCGCGAAGAACGCGACCCAGATGGTGCCGGCGGTGAGGATCACGCCATCCACCGCGGCGGCGGCAGGGCGGGGGATGCGGATCCCCAGGCTGATCAGAGTCAGGCCCGAGGAGTAGATGCCCAGCACGGCGCCGGAGACCAAGGTCAGCACGGCGACGATCCAGAAGGGGATCAGCGCCCACAGCGGCAGGATCGTCACGAGCGCGCCGATCGGGTCGTTCTCGATCGCGCCGCTGAGGCCCTTGTCGGACCCTGCGAGCAGCAGCCCGAAGATCACGAGCACCACGGGGGCGGCCGCGCCGCCCACGGTGTTCCACAGCACGATCGACCCGTCGGACGCCGTGCGCTTCTGGTACCGCGACCAGTCCGCGGCGATGTTGATCCAGCCCAGCCCGAAGCCGGTCATCACCATCACGAGCGCGCCGATCATCGCCTGCGGGGAGCCCGACGGGGTGGAGAGCACGGCGGCGAGGTCGATGTGGGGGATCGTGAGGATCATGAACAGGATGGTCATGGCGCCGGTCGCCCAGGTCAGGATCGACTGCAGCTTCATGATCGTGTGATAGCCCAGCACGCTCGCGGTGACGATCAGCGCGGCGATGAGGATCGCGGCGATCACGGTGACGGCCTGTCCGGAGGCCAGCCCCAGCACGTCGAACACGGTCGCGGTGGCGAGCACGGCGGAGATCGCGAGCGAGGTCTCCCAGCCGATCGAGGTCAGCCACGAGACGATGCCGGGCACCTTCTGGCCGTGCACGCCGAACGCTGCGCGGGAGAGCACCATCGTGGGCGCGCTGCCGCGCTTGCCGGCGATCGCGATCAGCCCGCACAGCGCGAAGCTGACGATGATGCCGATCACCGCGACGATCGTGGCCTGCACGAAGCTGATGGAGAAGCCCAGCAGGTAGGAGCCGTAGCTCATGCCGAACACGGAGACGTTCGCGGCGAACCAGGGCCACACGAGGTCCCGGGGCTTCGCCGTCCGCTCGGACTCGGCGATGATCTCGATGCCGGTGGTCTCGATGACGCCGGCGCCGCCGACGGGGGCGGGGGATGCGGGGGAGGCCGTGCCGCCTGTGGAGGCAGCGCTGTCGGGGGATGTCATGTCGACTCCGAAGAAGGAGGGCCGACGCATGCCGGCCGACGGAGGTGGAGCAGGATGACCTGCAGTCTCCCACGGGTGTGAGCAGATCAGGGGGTGACCGGCCGCGCCGACAGGAATAGAGTGGCACGAAGAGAGTGGGGTTGCGTCTCGTGCACATCCCCCTCCGGATGCCCTGGTGGCCCGCATCGCTGACGCCCCGCGATCCCGCCGCCCGCCCGTCCGTCTCCCACCGTCACCACAGCAGGGTCGGCCCGCGGCCCGGCCGCGCTGTCGTCCCGGAAGGAGCCTCGTGCCGTCGGCACCCTCTCGAATCCGGTCCACGGTCACCCGCATGGTGAGCCTCGGGCCCAGCCGCGTGGACCACATCCCGGCGTTCCGCATCTCCCTCGGCCTGGCGATCCCGGTGGTCGTGCTGCTGCTGACGGATCACGTGGCGTGGGCGATGTTCGTGGGCTTCGGGGCGTTCACCGGCATCTACTCGAGGTACGAGCCCACCCGGCTGCGGTTCCGGCGCCAAGCGTTCGCCGGCGCGATGCTCACCCTCTGCGTGACGCTCGGCGCGACGCTGTCCCATCTCGGGGAGTCCCTGAGCCCGGCGGTGGAGTCCTGGACGCTGCTCCTGGTGGGTGCCCTCGTCGCCGGCGCCGCCGCGACCGTGGTCCTCGCCCGCGGGCTGAAGCCGGGTGGGGCGATCTTCCCGCTGTTCGCGGTGGCCGCGGTGGGGGCCGCCCCGCCGGCCGCACCGATCTGGGTCGCCTTCCTGGTGGCCGGGGCGAGCGCGAGCCTGTGCGTGGTGCTGGGCCTGCTCGGCCACTGGGCCGGGGAGCGCCATCCGGGGGCCGACGTCCGGCCCAGTGCGGAGTCGTGGACCTGTGCCCAGCTGGGCGCCGAGTTCAGCCGTTTCGCGATCGCCGCCGCCATCGCGGGCGTGCTGGGCCTCGCCTCCGGGCTGCCCTTCCCGTATTGGGCGCAGATCGCCGCGATCGCACCCCTGACCGCCCCGGGCCGCACCCTGCAGGTCGAGCGCGGGCTGCACCGCATCCTCGGCACCTCCCTGGGCGTCGTCACCACGGCGTTCCTGCTCTCCTTCCCCGCCGAGCCCTGGCAGCTGGTGGTGTGGATCGTGGTGCTGCAGTTCCTCGCCGAGATGTACGTGATGCGCAATTACGCCTTCGCGCTGCTGTTCATCACCCCGCTCGCCCTGCTCATGGTGCAGCTCGCCCATCCCCAGCCGGTCGGGCCGACGCTCCAGGCCCGCGTGCTGGAGACCGCGATCGGCGCGGTGGTGGGCATCGCGGTGGTGATCGTCGCCGCGCTGTGGGACCGCCGGGCGGCGCGGCGCGCGACGGCCGCATCCCCGGAGGCGCCCATGGGGCCGTCCGCCAGCTGACCCGCGATGGTCGGGCCGCGGGGGCGTCGCCTAGCGTGCGGTCATGGCAGACCTCCCCGCACCTCCGACTGCTCCCGCTTCCCCGGCATCGCCCGCCTACACCCACGGCTACGGCGCCGCGGTGCTGGGCAACCACCGCACCCGCACCGTGGAGAACTCGGCCGCGCACCTCCTGCCGCACCTGGAGCCCGGGCAGCGGCTGCTCGATGTGGGCAGCGGCGCCGGCACGATCACCGTGGACCTCGCGCGGATCGTCGGCCCGCAGAACCTGGTCGCCCTCGAGGTGAACGAGGAGGCCGCCGCACTCACTCGCGCCGAGCTGGCGCGTCAGGGCGTCGAGGGCGCGCAGGTGCTGGTCGGTGACGCCCAGGCGCTGGATCTGGCCGACGACTCCTTCGACGTCGTCCACGCCCACCAGGTGCTGCAGCATCTGCCCCGGCCCGTGGCCGCGCTCGCCGAGTTCCGGCGCGTCACCTGCCCGGGCGGGATCGTCGCCGTGCGTGACAGCGACTACGAGGGCTTCCGCTGGTTCCCCGAGGTGCCGGGCATCGAGCACTGGCTCGAGCTGTACCTGCGGGCCGCCCGCGCGAACGGCGGCACGCCCGACGCCGGCCGACGCCTGCTGGCCTGGGCGCACGAGGCAGGATTCGAGGACGTCACCGCGGGAGCATCCACCTGGCTGTACGCGACCCCCGAGGCCCGAGCCGGCTGGGCCGCGACCTGCGCCGGCCGCCTCACGACGGGCCCGCTCGCGCAGCAGCTCGAGCGCGAGGGCTGGGCGGATGCCGAAGCCAGGGAGACGTATGCGCAGGACTTCCACCGCTGGGCCGAGGACGCCGACGGCTGGTTCTCCCTGCTTTACGGCGAGATCATCGCCCGTGCCTGAGGCGTAGGCGTCGGCCCCATACTGCAACGATCCCGTCCTGCAGCGGGCTCGCTGCTGCGGGGGTGACGAGCGTCCGCCGGATCGATGACAGGCGTCACGGGTGCGCTGGTCACGGCGCACCTAGTGTCGACAGCGAGCAGGAACCGCCGCCGGCGGGACCGCACTGACCGGAGGATCCGAGATGCAGTCGTCATTCGAGAACACAGAGGTCCCGCAGGAGAACGCAGCCCCGATGGCGAACTCCTTCGAGGACGAGGACGAGCTGCGCCGCCAGGCGGTGGGGAATCTCCACGCCCGCCGCAACTTCGCGGTCCAGCTGGTCGTGTATGTGCTGATCAACGGCTTCCTGCTCTGGTCATGGGCGAGCAACGGATTCGGCTTCCCGTGGCCGCTGTTCGTGCTGGTGTTCTGGGGGCTGGGCCTGTTCTGGCAGGGCTGGTCGCTGTTCGCTCCGGGCGAGAGCGAGGACAAGGTGGCCAGGGAGATGGACCGCCTGCGCGGCCGTCGCTGAGGGCGGCGCTGGGCGACAGTGCTCGGGACGGCGTTCGCGGGAGCGCTCGGGGGCAACGCTCAGGGGTGCCGCGTTCAGAGACCCTGCGTTCAGGGGCGCTGCATTCCGAGGCGCCGCCCTCACACCGCGATGAGCACGATGCCGGTCAGCACGATCCCCGCGCCGAGCATGCGTCGCAGCAGGTCTGGCTCCTTGAAGAGCCACCAGGCGAGCAGGGAGCCCACCACGATGCTCGATTCCCGGGCGGGGGCGACGAGGGAGACCGGGGCGGTCTGCATGGCGCTCAGCACCAGCACATAGGCCAGAGGCGAGAGCACCGCGACCACAGCGATGTCCCGCCAATGCCGCTCCAGGACAGGCCGTACGCCCGCCCGGTGCCTGCGCAGCAGCTGGGGCGTCATGAGCACCGCCTGCCAGAGGCAGCTGGTCACGAAGTAGGCCATCGGGGGCAGGCCCAGCGTCGTCACCGAGTAGCTGTCCCACAGCGTGTACGCCGCGATGGCGAGGCCGGTGGCGGCGCCCCAGGCGACCCCGGCGCGCATCCCGTGCCGACCGGCGGCCGAGCGCCCGGTGGCGACCACCACGATGCCGCCCACCACCACGAGCGCTCCCAGGGCGGCGACCCAGCCGGGCCGCTCGCCGAGCACGAGGATCGCGACCCCCATGCTCAGCACCGGCCCCACCCCGCGCGCGACCGGGTAGACGACGCCCAGATCGGCCCGGGCGTAGCCCGTCTGGAGCGTGAGCTGGTAGGCGATGTGGAGCACCCCGGAGGCGAGGGTCGCGAGCAGCAGGGCGGGGGAGAGCCCCGCCCCGGAGAGCGGCAGGGTGATGATCGCGAGCGGGGCCCACAGCACGACGGACGCCAGGTCGTAGAGCCAGACGAAGGCGTAGCCGTCGGCCTGGACCCGCTTCGCCGCGAGGTTCCACACCGCGTGGCAGAGCGCCGCCACGAGCACCATGGCCAGGGCGAGGGTGCTCATCGGGCCCCGGAGCGGGCGCGGTGGGGTGCAATGCTGGAGGCCATCACCTCAGTATCCCGTGGGGGTCGACAGCGGGCCGCCGGTGATTTATAGTTGAAAACGTAACCACATCTACGTAGGAGTTTTCCCATGGCACTCAGCACCGCGATCCTCCGCGCCGTCCCCGGCGCCTTCATCCTCAACTCCGGCATCGGCAAGCTCGGCATGCCCGCCGAGATGGCCGCGGGCCTGCAGGGCATGGCCGCTCAGGGTGTGCCGCCGCTGGGCAAGCTCAGCCCCGAGCAGTTCGCGAAGTTCCTCAGCTACGGCGAGATCGCCGTGGGCGCCTCGCTGCTGCTGCCCTTCGTGCCCCGGAAGGTCGCGGGCCTCGCCCTGGCCGGCTTCTCCGGCTCCATGGTGGCGATGTACCTGCGGACCCCCGGGATGACGCAGGCCGACGGCGTGCGTCCCAGCCAGGAGGGCACCGCAGTGGCGAAGGACAGCTGGCTGCTCGCGATCGCGGCCGCCCTGATCCTCTCCGAGGGCAGGAAGTCCGCCAAGGACTGATCTGGCTCGTCCACGTCGCCCTGTGCCCCGCGCCGCTGCTGCGGGCGGGGCACACTGGGTCGGGTGAACACTCCTGCGGCGACGTCGTCCGACTGCTCTGTGGGGCGTCGCCGACAAGTGGTCGGACCCGGCCTCGCGCTCGTCGGCGTTCTTGTCGTGGCGATCCTGCTGGGTCTGATGATCCGCGCGCTGCCCGCCGTCGGCGCTCTGGATCGTGCCGGGGTCCGCATCGTCAACGATGCCCTCGGCGGGCCCGCTGGCCCCGCCTCGTCACTGGCGCTCGGTATCGATCTCCTCTTCGGGCCGCTCGCGGCCGCCGCGCTGACGGTCCTCGCGGCGGTGGGTGGCGCGCTGCTCCGACGCAGCCGATGGGTCGGTCTGCGGATCGCGGTCCTGGTCGCGGTGCCCTGGGGCGCTGTCGAGGTGGTCAAGATCGTGGTCCGTCGGCCGCGCCCGGACGCCGGGATGCTGGTCCATCGGCTCGCCCCGCCACCGGATTCCTTCAGCTACCCCAGCGGACATACGGGGTTCGCCGCAGCGCTCTGCGTGGCGATCCTGCTCTCGCTGTCCGTCGGCCGGTTGTCCTCCGTCCGGCTCCGTCGCGTCGCCCTCGGGCTCGGTGTCCTCATCGTCCTGGCCACGGTCTGGTCGCGCGTCGCGCTCGGCCTGCACCATCCCACCGACGTGCTCGCCTCTGCGGTGCTGGTGCCCGTGGTCGCTCTCCTCCTTGCACGGCTGCTGGATGTCTTCCATCCGGATCTCCGGGTTCGCTCGGCGGCAGGGGCAGGGGCAGGGGCAGGGGCAGGGGCATGGGCAGAGGCTGAGGCTGGGCAGGGAGCCGGAATGCCTGAGCCGCCGGCGGGCTGATCCGCTGATCTGCTCGTCACGTGCGCGGCCCTGCTCCGGCGTCGCTGTGCGATCCTGCTTCGGCAGGGGCCGGAGGCCTCCGGTCCGTGCCGACCTGCCGGCCCCGTGTCGTCGGGGGATCCGAGGATGACGAGGGCGCGCGCATGAACCTGATCCACCTGCTGATGGACCCCGCGAGCCTTCTCGCGCAGTTCGGCGACGCGTTCTGGTGGTTCGCCCACCTGATCGTTCTCGTCGAATGCGGGCTGTTCTTCCCGTTCCTGCCGGGGGACTCGCTCCTCTTCGCGATCGGCATGTTCACGCATGAGGGGTCGATCGCCGCCCCGCTGCAGCTGTCCCTGGTGACGCTCATCATCGCCGCGTTCGCCGGCAACGTGCTGGGCTATGAGATCGGTCGGGCTCTCGGTGAGAAGCTCTACGAGCGTGACGGCCGCTTCCTCAAGCGCGCCTACTTCGACCGCACGATCGAGTTCTTCGACCACTACGGCCGACGGGCCCTGGTGATCGGGCGCTTCGTGCCGATCGTCCGGACCTTCGTGACGGTCGTGGCAGGGGTGGGCAGGATGCCGCGTCGCATCTTCCTGCTGTGGTCCGGGGTGGGTGCCGTGGGCTGGGTCGTGCTGATCACCCTCCTGGGCTACGCGCTCGGCGGGGTGGCGCTGATCCGAGATCACCTCGAGGTCGCGGTGCTGCTCCTGGTCGCCATCTCGGTGGTCCCGATGCTGGCGGCCGCACTCCGCCGGAAGGTCCTCGCCTCCCGCTCCCAGAAGGCAGCTGTCGGCACGATCACAGTGCACGAAGAAAATAACGCAAGTCTGAAGTAGCGAAAAACTAGCAGGTGAGGCTAGCCTTGGCAGCGATCCGTGGCGCTCCCGGCGCCCGACCACCGACAGAAGGCCTTCCCCTCATGACTACGCTCTCCCGTCGCCACCTCGGCGCCGTGTCCGCAGCCGGCGCTCTCGGTCTCGTCCTCACCGCCTGTGGCGGGTCCGCCGGAGCCGGTGACGGCGGTGCGGCCGAGGCCGCCGGCGAGAACCCGGCGGGAACCGTCGAGATCGAGGACAACAACGGCGCGCAGACCGTGCAGACCCCGCCGGCGTCCGTCGTCGCGACCGACAACCGCACCTTCGAGACGCTCGAGAGCTGGGGCGTCACGCTGACCGCCGCGGCCCGCGCGCTCATGCCGACCACGAACTCCTACAAGGACGACGAGTCGATCATCGACCTCGGCAACCACAGCGAACCCGACCTCGAGGCGGTCGTCGCCGCCGAGCCCACGCTGATCATCAACGGCCAGCGCTTCGCGCAGTACCACGACGATTTCGTGAAGTACGCGCCGGACGCGACCATCCTCGAGCTCGACCCCCGCGACGACAAGCCCTTCGCCGACGAGCTGAAGCGCCAGATCACGACCCTCGGCCAGATCTTCGACAAGGACGCCGAGGCGACGGACCTCGGTGCCGCGCTGGATGCCGCCATGGAGCGGGTCACCGCTGCCTACGACGGCTCGTCGACCGTGATGGCCGTGAACGTCTCCGGCGGCGCGATCGGCTACATCGCCCCCGGTGCGGGCCGCACGCTGGGCTGGACCTTCGACGCCTTCGGGCTCGTCCCCGCGCTCGAGGTCGAGGGTGCGAGCGACGACCACCAGGGTGATGACATCTCCGTCGAGGCCATCGCGAGCTCGAACCCCGACTGGATCCTCGTCATGGACCGGGATGCGGCGATCAGCGCCGACGACCCCGCCTATCAGCCCGCCGCCCAGGTGCTCGAGGACTCCGAGGCGCTCGCCGGGGTCACCGCGATCGCCGAGGGCAACCTCGTGTACATGCCGGCCGACACGTACACCAACGAGTCGATCCAGACCTACACGGAGTACTTCGAGTCCCTCGCCGACGCCCTCGAAGGCTCGGCCTGAGCCGCGTGCGCCGCTGGTGACCGCCGCCCCGTCCAGGACCAGGTGACCTGATGCCCGCTCCCTCCGCTCCCGCGGCTCGCTCCCTCGGGGCGCCCCCGGCGCCCCGCCGCGGCCGCGAGCGACTCCTCGACGGCAAGCTCGTGATCGGCATCGTGATCGTGGCATTGCTGCTGGCCGTCTCGCTCGGCACGGGCGTCTACGACGTCCTCGGGGCCGACGACGGCGCCGAGATGTTCGCGATCACCCGCGTGCCGCGCACGATCGCGCTGGTCCTGGCCGGCGCGGCGATGGCGATGTCGGGGCTGATCATGCAGCTCATGACCCAGAACCGCTTCGTGGAGCCCTCGACCACCGGCACCACCGAATGGGCGGGCCTGGGCCTGGTCCTGGTGATGGTGGTCAGCCCCCAGGCGGATCTCATGACCCGCATGACCGTCGCGATCGTGTTCTCGTTCGTGGGCACGATGGTGTTCTTCGCGTTCCTGCGCCGGGTGACCCTGCGCAGCTCGCTGATCGTGCCGATCATCGGCATCATGCTCGGCTCCGTCGTCGGCGCGGTCTCCACCTTCGTGGCCCTCCAGTTCGACGCCCTGCAGAACCTCGGCGTGTGGTTCGCCGGGTCCTTCACCTCGGTGCTGCGCGGACAGTACGAGGTGCTGTGGATCGTGCTCCTGGTGGGCATCGCCGTCTTCTTCGTGGCGGACCGGCTCACCGTGGCCGGGCTCGGCGAGGACATCGCCACCAACGTCGGCGTGAACTACCAGCGGGTGCTGCTGCTGGGCACGGGCCTGGTCGCGATCGCCACCGGCGTGGTCACCGTGGTGGTCGGCAACCTGCCCTTCCTCGGGCTCATCGTCCCCAACGTGGTGTCGATGATGCGCGGGGACGACCTGCGCAGCAACCTGCCCTGGGTGTGCCTGCTCGGCATCGCCATCGTCACCGTGTGCGACCTGGTCAGCCGCACGATCATCATGCCCTTCGAGGTGCCGGTCTCCCTGATCCTCGGCATCCTCGGCGCGATCGTGTTCATCGCCCTCCTGCTGAAGCAGCGCCGTCATGGATGAGCGCCGCACGATCGTGACCAGCGCGTCCCGTCGCCTGGTGACCTCGACCGGGAGCGACCATCTCGACATCTCCACCGCTCCCACCGACACCGCCGAGGAGATCGCGCCGCTGAGCGTGCCGCGGCCGCTGCGCAGCAGCTCCGGAGCGTTCGCCGACGGCCGGTCCCGACGGCGCTACTGGATCGTGCTGGTCACGCTCGTGGTGCTCGCCGCGGCGTTCGCCCTGGGCCTGCTCGCGATCGGCAACCCCATGCCGATCGGCTCGCGCGGCTTCTGGCTGATCGCCGAGCTGCGTGCGACCTCGCTCGTGGTGATGGGGGTGGCCGCGTTCTGCCAGGCCACGGCCACGATCGCCTTCCAGACGGTCACCGGCAACCGCATCATCACCCCGTCGATCATGGGCTTCGAATCGCTGTACACCGCGATCCAGACCACCGCCGTCTACACCCTCGGCGTGGCCGGGGTGGTGGCCCTGCAGGGCACCGGGCAGTTCCTGGTGCAGGTCGCCCTGATGGTCGTGATGTCCGTGCTGCTCTATGGCTGGCTGCTGCGCGGCAAGTACGCGAACCTGCAGGTGATGCTGCTGATCGGCATCGTGCTCGGCGGCGGGCTGGGATCCGTCTCGAGCTTCATGCAGCGCCTGCTCACCCCGAGCGAGTTCGACGTGCTCACGGCGCGCCTGTTCGGCTCGGTCACGAACGCGAGCGTCGAGTATCTGCCGTACGCGATCCCGCTGTGCCTCGTGGCCGGCGTGCTGATCTGGCTCAACGCCCGCACGCTCAACGTGATCTCGCTGGGCCGGGACGTGTGCATCAACGTCGGCATCGACCACGGCCGCCAGACGATCTACACGCTCGTGCTGGTCTCGGTGCTGATGGCAGTCTCCACGGCCCTCATCGGCCCGATGACCTTCTTCGGCTTCCTCGTCGCGACGCTGACCCACCAGCTCGCCGGCACCCACGATCACCGGCGACTGCTCCCGGTGGGGGTGCTGGTGGGCTTCGTCGTGCTCGCCGGCGCCTACTTCCTCATGAACCACGTGTTCTACGCGCAGGGCGTCGTCTCCATCATCATCGAACTCGTCGGCGGGACCGTGTTCCTCGTCGTCATCATGCGAAAGGGACGCCTGTGATCAGCATCGATGCGGTGCGCAAGACGTATACCTCCTCGTCAGGGACCGTCGAGATCGGCCCGGTCACCCTGGAGATCCCCGCAGGCGGCGTGACCGCACTGGTGGGGCCGAACGGGGCCGGCAAGTCGACGATGCTGACCATGGCGGGGCGCCTGCTGGGGATCGACGAGGGCGCGATCGAGGTGGCCGGGTACGACATCTCCTCGACCGCCTCGAAGGACCTCGCGAAGATCCTCTCGGTGCTGCGCCAGGAGAACCATTTCGTCACCCGCCTCACGGTGCGCCAGCTCGTGGGCTTCGGCCGCTTCCCCTACTCCAAGGGCAGGCTCACCGCGCTGGACGAGCAGAAGATCTCCGAGGCGATCGACTTCCTGCACCTCGACGAGCTCGAGTCCCGCTACCTCGATGAGCTCTCCGGCGGGCAGCGCCAGCGCGCGTATGTGGCCATGGTGCTTGCCCAGGACACCGAGTACGTGCTGCTGGACGAGCCGTTGAACAACCTCGACATGCGCCACAGCGTGCAGATGATGGGACGCCTGCGCGACGCCGCCCGCGAGCTGGGCCGCACCATCGTGGTGGTGCTGCACGACATCAACTTCGCGGCCCACTACTCCGACCACATCGTCGCCATGAAGAACGGCGGCGTGGTCGAGGCCGGCCCCGTCGCCGAGATCATGGACGGCGACGTTCTCACCCGCGTGTTCGACACCCCGGTGCAGGTCATCGACGGGCCGACGGGACCGCTCGCGGTCTACTTCTGAGCCGCGCGGTGACAAGCGGAGGCGCGCGTGAGGGTTCGGACATCGAGGCGTGGGTCCCGAGGGTCAGAGCGTGAGGATCGTCGCCGGGAGCGGTGTTGCTTGCGGTAGCGGTGTGTGTGTACATTGTCTGTACGCCTCGATCAGTGCCGAGGTGCTTGATGCTACGAGCCGAGACGCCTCGTCCAGAGAGGCGTGATGCCTCGAGTAGGGAGCAGTGCCATGAGTGCTACGAAGAGTGAACGTATCAATCTACGTGCGACCGAGAAGCAGGAGCACGTGCTCCGACGTGCAGCGGAAGCTGAGGATGTAACTGTCTCGACGTTCATCCTTGGCAGCGCCGTAGAGCAAGCCGAGAAGGTTCTCGCAGATCGCCGATGGTTCGAGGTCACGCCGGAGCAGTTTGAGGAATTTGTCCAGCTCCTCGATCAGCCGGTCAAGACGGAGAAGCTGGCCGCACTGTTCGCCAGGCCGTCGGTGTTCGACGCGCCGTTCACTCTGGAGGACTGATGGCTTCGGGGATTCTTGAAGCTCCACGGAAGCTAGAGAAGCGGGACGGCAAGAAGGCGTTTGCGAGCGGAGCTGGCGAGCTGGATACGTGGCTCAAGGAATATGCATGGCAGAACCAGCGTGCCAACAATGCTGTGACCTACGTGTCTGTGCTTGACGGGGAAGTGGTTGGCTTCTATGCGATCGCTGCGGCCGGGGTGAGCCATGTGAGTGTCGGTGCGGACTTTTCTAAGCGTCGTCCGGACCCCATTCCTTGTGTCCTCCTGGCAAGACTCGCCGTAGATGAGCGCGCCCAAGGACGTGGCGTCGGGGCGAACCTATTTAGGGATGCGATCCAGCGTTCACTGGCGGTCAGCGAAGGTATGGGAGCTGCAGCCTTGCTCATCCATTGTCGCGATGAGAGCGCCCGCAGCTTCTACCTTGGGCTTGTGGATGCGTTTCCATCCCCGGTCGATGATCTGCACCTCATAGTTCCGATGCGAGCGATTGCTGACCAGCTGCAGAGCTAACCGGGGAAGATTCAATCCATGTCGTGGGGCTCATGAAGGCCACCTGGGGATGCGAAGTGAGTGATTTGGGATCCCAGAGCCAAGCTGGCACATCGGAGCCGTCCGCAATTGTCGATATTCCCGCGATCGTTGAGCGAGCGCCATCGAGATTTCCCTCGATGAGGAAGCTCGTTGCGAGGTTGATATCTCGCACGGCTGATGACATGTTTTTCGTGTTTCCGGTTTCAGAAATTATCTCGCGACTTCGTCGCGGTTCGAGGGGGAGCCAGGAGAAGGCGTATATTGCGCGCATATCATTGTCCTTTGGATTCTCACTGTAAGCCGCCAGAGAAAGAGTTCTTGCCTCGCTGTGTTGACCGCGGTCGAGGTGGTGCGCAACGAGTTCCACCAGTTCACTCCGCGATATTCCCGGAAGTACTTCACCGAGGTCTTCGAGCACAAACGCACTCGCCGCTCGAGTCAATTGTGAATTCGTTGTCACGCGTTCCTGGAGAGTCGCTAACTGAATGCCGGCACGATTTGAGGTCGCGGAAGGGTGCTCGATGAGGGAGGCCTCCCATGCCCAGGATTCTGGACTCCAATCTGAGTGGTAGGTGCGAGAAAATCGTTCATATATCCAATGGGATGCGGCTCGGCCGCCAGCTAGAGCCATGTCGTCAATCTCGGGCGGGGAGCATGTGTAACCATGGACTCGCCAAGCAGCAATGTCGGAGAGGCTTGCCTCTTTAATCCAAGTTGAACCCCGCTCGAAGGTATTTCCTGCGAGACTCTTCACGATGAGCCGAGTGTGATCATGCTCCGCCCTGTAGTCGTCCGGCGCGTCAGCGTCGATGCTCGACAGCCAGCCATGTAACTCTGGAACTTGTTCGCGTTCAAGTTCGCCCGTGAATATCCGATGCCACACGGAAGTTGCGGTCAAGATAATCCGTCGAATTAGGCTTGGTCCAATTTGTTCGCGAACCAGCCAGTCGGGCGGGAGTCCGCGTTCCGCCAGGCGCGCGAGGCCCGTAGTGATGGCTATTGATCGAAAAGGCCCGTCGATATTTGGCTGTGATCGTAAAAGGTCTTCGATTCCAACGATGAGCTCCGAAGTTAGCCAATTTGGATCAGGAAGTTGTCCACGAGATTCGAGTGCGATGCGACGGGCATCGTAGGCAGAGGCCAACAGTTCGGTGCGTTCTGTTTCCATGAGTTCTATTGCCATTTGTGTGCAGGCTGAAGGGTCCTGGCACACCAAGTGGTCTGTTTCGGCGCACGCGGTGGTGTATGCGCGAAGAATGGCGAGTTCCTGCTGTGGCACGGCGTTCCCCTTTCAGGTAGGTCAGGCAGTCTTCGTCGCCGGGTCCGCGCCGCCGCGGCCGTCGGGACGGTCCAGCTCGTCGATCGCCGAGATCTCGTCGGCCGTGAGCTCGAGCTCGGCGGCGGCGAGGTTCTCCACGATGCGCGAGGGCGTGACCGACTTCGGGATCGTCACGATGCCGTGCGCGAGGTGCCAGGCCAGCACCACCTGCGCGGGCGTCGCCTCATGCGCTGCGGCGATGCCGGTGATCACGGTGTTCTCCAGCAGGTCGGACTTGCCCTGGCCCAGCGGACCCCACGACTCGGTGAGGATCCCGTGCTGCGTGTGGATCTCGCGCAGCTCACGCTGCTGGAAGTAGGGGTGCAGCTCGATCTGGTGGATCGCGGGCACGACACCGGTGGCCTCGATGATCTCCGTGAGCTGGGGTGCGGGGTAGTTCGAGACGCCGATCGTGCGCACCAGCCCGCGCTTCTGCAGCTCGATCAGAGCCTTCCACGCCTCGACGTACTGCCCCTGCGAGGGCACGGCCCAGTGCACGAGGTAGAGGTCCACGTAGTCCAGGCCGAGGCGCTCGAGCGAGGCCTCGCAGGCGGCGATCGCGTCGTCGAAGCCCTGGGCGTCGTTCCAGAGTTTCGTGGTCACGAACAGCTCCTCGCGCGGCACGCCGGCCTCGCGGATCGCGCGGCCCACGCCCTCTTCGTTTCCGTAGACCTTCGCGGTGTCGAGGTGGCGATATCCGGCCTCGAGCGCCTGGAGGGTGACGTCGGCCGCGACGTCGTCCTCGACCTTGAAGACGCCGTAGCCGAGCTGGGGGATCGAGCGGCCGCCGGCCAGCTCGAGGGACGGGACGACGGGATGTGCTGCAGGCATGGGATTCCTCTTCTCGGGGGTTCCGCTCCAGGCTACGGGGCACGGCCGACCGAGGACCCCTGGGCCGGCCGGCGAGCCGGATGCGAGCGGCCCGTCGGGCGCGACCGCTGCGGCAGGGTTCAGCGGGCGGGGCCGATGGAGGTATAGGGCGCCGTCGGCGGATGGCGCGAGGATCAACTGTTCGATGTATCGACGGATCTGACACAGAGTCATAATCTAGGGACATGACGAACTCACGCCCTCACCGTTCCGGGGCGACCGCATCGGCCGCCACCGCGCCCCACGCATCGACCGCTGACGCCACGCCAGCTGACCCCGAGCCCGCTGGCCGCCGGCCCGCCGGCGCCCCCGCCGATCCCTCGACCGACCCGCGCCGCTGGAAGGCGCTGGGCGTCCTGGCGGCCGGCCTCGCCCTGATCGTCATCGACGGGTCGATCGTCGCCGTCTCGCTGCCCACGATCATCGGTGACCTCGGCCTGGACCTCACCGACGCGCAGTGGGTCTCCACCAGCTACGCCGTGGTCCTCTCCGCGCTGCTGCTGATCACCGGGCGCATGGGCGATCGCCTGGGCCGGCGCCGGCTGTTCCTCGCCGGCGTGGCCCTGTTCGTGATCGCCTCCGTGCTCGCGGCGATGGCCGGGGGAGCGGCCGCGCTGATCGCCGCCCGGCTGCTGCAGGGCGTCGGCGGGGCACTGATCCTGCCCTCGACGCTCTCGACCGTGAATGCCACCTTCCGCGGATCCGAGCGCGCAGCGGCCTTCGGGGTGTGGGGCGCCGTGATGGCCGGCGCCGCAGCGCTGGGCCCGCTGCTCGGCGGCTGGCTGACCAGCGCGTTCTCCTGGCCGTGGATCTTCCTGGTCAATGTGCCGATCGGTCTGCTGGTCATCGCCGGCACCATCGCCTGGGTGGGGGAGACCCGGGAGGCACCGCGCCCCCAGGGCGGGCGGCGGGACCTCGATGCGATGGGTGCGCTGCTCAGCGCCCTCGCGCTCGGATCCCTCGTGTTCGCGATCGTCGAGTCCACGACTCTGGGCTGGTGGACGCAGAAGGCGCCGCTGGAGATCGGCGGCCTCACGATCCACGGGCCCGTCGGCCTGTCCCTGACGCCGGTGCTGCTGCTCGTCGGCCTCCTGGCGCTGATCGCCTTCCTGTTCCGGGAACGCAGCCGCGGCGCCGCCGGGCGCGAGGTCCTGCTGGACCTGTCGCTGTTCCGTCTGCGGGCGTTCGCCTGGGGCAACCTCACCGCCGGGACCGTGGCGATCGGCGAGTTCGGCCTGCTGTTCGTGCTGCCCCTGTACCTGGTGAACGTGCTGGCCCTGGGCACGCTCCAGGCCGGCCTGGTGCTCGCCGCGATGGCCGGCGGCGCATTCCTCTCGGGAACCCTGGCCCGGCATCTCGCCGCGGCGATCGGGGCGCCCGGCACCGTGCTGGTCGGCCTCGGGCTCGAGGTGCTCGGCGTCGGCGTGCTCGCGCTGCTGCTCGGCCCGTCCACCCCGATCGCGCTCCTCGTCGTGACCCTCGTCGTCTACGGGCTGGGCCTGGGGCTCGCCTCCGCGCAGCTGACCTCGACCGTGCTCGCCCCCGTGCCGCCGGAGCAGTCCGGGCAGGGCTCGGCCACGCAGTCCACCGTCCGTCAGCTCGGCACCGCGCTGGGAACGGCCGTCTCCGGCGCGTTCCTCGCGGCCGGGTTGTCCGCCGGCACCGGGTCGCTGACGGGGGAGGCCGCCCGCTACGGGCAGGCCATGACCGACTCGGCCGGGTCGATCCTCTCCCAGCTGCGCGCCCAGGGCGCCGGGAGCGGGACGCTCGACCAGCTGGGCACCGTCTTCACCGACGGATCGCGGATCGCGATGGCAGGGTCGGCAGGATTCCTGCTGCTGGGCCTGATCGGCGCACTGGCCGTGGCCCGGGCCGCACGCCGGGACTGATCCCGCCGTCGGTCCTCACCCTCGAGCCCTCACCCTCGAGCCCTCACCGTCGAGCTCTCGTCACGATGCCGGCCCCGAACGATGCTCGGCCCGACCCCTCAGGGGCCGGGCCGAGCTGCGTATCAGGCGTCCATCACCTGTGGATCAGGCGCAGATCAGAAGTTGCAGGTCTGCGGGTCGCCGCCGATGCGGCCGTCGACCTGGTCCAGGGCGTCGATCCGGGCGATCTCTCCCTCGGTGAGCGTGACGTCGGCGGAGGCGAAGTTCGAGATGATCCGCTCGGGCGTGACCGACTTGGGGATCACGACGAAGCCCTTGGCGAGGTGCCACGCGAGGACGACCTGCGCGGGGGTCACGCCGTGCGCCTCGGCGATGTCGGTGATGACGGGGTCGCCGAGGTCGTTGCTCTCACTGCCCTGGCCGAGCGGGGACCAGGACTGGTGGAGGATCTCGTGGGCGCCCTCGACCTCGCGCAGCTCGGTCTGCTGGAAGGTCGGGTGGGTCTCGACCTGGTGGATCACCGGGGTCACGCCGGTGGCCTCGATGATCTCCTCGAGCTCCGCCTTCGGGAAGTTCGAGACGCCGATCGAGGCGGCCTTGCCGCTCTTCTGGATCTCGATGAGCGCCTTCCAGGCCTCGACGTACTGGCCCTGGATGGGCTTGGCCCAGTGGATCAGGTACAGGTCCACGTGGTCCAGGCCGAGCTTCTCCAGGGAGGTGTCGATCGCGGCGAGGGCGTCGTCACGGCCGTGGGAGTCGTTCCACAGCTTGGTGGTCACGAAGATCTCCTCGCGCGGCACGCCGGAGGCGCGGATGCCACGACCCACGCCCTCCTCGTTGCCGTAGACCGCGGCGGTGTCGAGGTGTCGGTAGCCGGCGCGCAGGGCCTGCTCGACGACGTCGGCCGCGACGTCGTTCTCGACCTGCCACACGCCGTAGCCGAGCTGGGGGATCTCGTGGCCGTCATGGAAACGGACAGCGGGGATGCTGGTCATCAGGTGGTGCTCCTTCGATGGGGACTGCGCAAGACTAGGCCCGCCGGCGTGGATCCACCGCAGCCGTTCGCGCACGGCGGAGACATCGAAAGGCGTCGGAGGGCATCGGCCGCCGGAGCGGGAGCTCCCCGGGAGCAGGCAGGGCGGCCCCCTACGATGGCCCCATGAGATCGCGGACCGCAGGGCCTGGCCGGTGACGCCGGCGCGCGACGCGTCGGTCGTCCCGCTGGAGAGGCCGCTTCCCACGGAGCCGCCCGAATACGACCACTCCCGCGGCCATTCGCCGCGCAGGCAGCGGTTCGAGGTGTACGCACTGCTGGACACCCTGTTCATCGTCATTGGTGTCGTGGTCTCGATCTGGCTGGCGCTGCTGTACCTGTTCGAGGGCTTCTCCCTCACGCCGGTGCGACTGCTGTACCTGGTCGGCTTCTGGCTGCTGCTCACCTACATCACGCTCCCGCGCCTGCATCAGCTGATGACCTGGATCTATCTGCCGGACTACTTCTTCGGCCGCACCCGCACCACCGAGGGGGTGCTGTCGGATCCGATCAATCTGGCCTTCGACGGGCCCGAGCGGGATCTGCACGTGGCGATGCGCCGCGCCGGCTGGGCCCTCGCCGAGGAGCGCACGCTGGCCTCGGCCTGGTCGATGGTGCGCTCCACCCTCCTGAGGCGCTCGTACCCGGGTGCCCCGGTCTCGAACCTGTACCTGATGGGTCGTCGCCACGACTTCACGTACCAGCAGGAGGTGGGCGGCACCACCACCAAACGGCACCACGTGCGCTTCTGGCGGATGCCCACGGACTTCGTGCTGCCCGGCGGCTACCGCGCCGACTGGCTCGCGGCCGGCACCTACGACCGCGCCGTCGGCTTCTCCTTCTTCACCCTGCAGATCACGCACCGCATCGACGAGAACATCGATGTCGAGCGCGACTACCTCATCGACACGGTGCGCTTCGCGGACCCCGAGATCCCGGTCGAGGTGATCGCCGAGTTCTCCACGGCGTACCACCACCGCAACGGCCAGGGAGACCGCTTCCGCACCGACGGCCATCTCCCGGTGATCGATGTCGCCGACGCCGCCTCCCGCTCCGACGGGGCCAGCGCGATGATGCTGCCGCGCCATCGGCCCACGGGCACCACGGTGATGAAGGCGCGGGCCCGCGCGGCCACCCAGTCGGCCCTGGTCGCGGCCCGTCTGCGCAGCAGCGGCTCCGGCCGTGCAGACCTCGGGGGCGAGCTCTCGGCGCAGTGGCAGGGGACGGTCGACGACCTCCACGAGATCGTGACCCGCGCGACGGACCACCACCTCCCTCCGCCCACCGTCGTCTTCACCGGGGCGCTGGTGGTGCTGCAGTCCTGCGTGGTCATCGCGCAGTGGGTGGGCCGCCTGCTGGGCGTGGACTTCCAGAGCCTGTTCGCCGAGGCGTCCTCGATCTTCCCGGAGGCCGACGGGGTCTATCTCGCCTCCGCCTTCGCGGTGGCGCTCGTGCTGCTGCTGGTCGGGGTGCTGCGTCGCAGCAGGTGGTCGCGGATCGTCCTGATGGCACTGTTCGCGGCCGACGCGATCGCGCGCCTCACGCTGGCCACGTCGATGGCCGGCGACGTCGCGCACTCGCTCCTGGTGGGGGCGGGAGCCTCGGCGCTCGGGGTGCTGGCGATCAGCTCGGACGCCTCGCGCCAATGGGTCCAGACGCTGCGCCTGTCGGTGCAGGACGCCGACGCCGAGGAGTCGGCGGCGGACGGCGACCCGGCGGCGCACGATGACGCGACAGCGGACGGCGACCCGGCAGCACCTGCCGAGTCCACGGCCGGACCTGCGGAGCGTCCGACGGGACCCAGGGCCTGACAGAGTAGAGTTCCCGCACAGCCGCCCTCGGTTCCCTGGGCAATGGTGCTCTGTCCGAGCCCGTTGCCGCCCTGAGCGGTCAGATCGTGTCCCCGTCCCGGGAGGATTCCCATGAGCGAGCCACGCGAGGCCGCCCCCATCGCATCCGGGGGCAGCGCCTCTTCGGATCAGCCGGAGCTGAAGAAGGCGATCACGCCCAAGCTCCTGCTGCTGTTCATCGTCGGCGACATCCTCGGAACCGGCGTCTATTCGCTGACCGGCAAGGTCGCCGGTGAGGTCGGCGGCGCCGGCTGGGTGCCGATCATCATCGCCTTCGCCGTCGCCATGGTCTCGGCGCTCTCCTATGTGGAGATGGTGACCAAGTACCCGCAGGCCGCTGGCGCGGCGCTGTACGTGCACAAGGCCTTCGGCATCCACTTCCTCACCTTCATGGTGACCTTCGCGGTGCTGTCCTCCGGGATCACCTCGGCCTCGACCAGCGCGATCTTCCTCGCGGAGAACGTGCTGAAGGCGTTCGGTCTCGAGGAGTCCCTCGGCGCCTCCGCCGGCGGGGTCACGACCGGGATCGCGCTGATCTTCCTGGTGCTCGTCGCCCTGATCAACCTGCGTGGCGTCTCCGAGTCCGTCAAGGCGAACGTGGTGCTCACCTGCATCGAGCTCACCGGCCTGATGCTGGTGATCGTGGTCGGCTTCTTCACCGTCGCCCGCGGCGAGGCCGACTTCTCGCGCGTGATCCTCTTCGAGACGCAGGACGAGAAGGGCATGTTCATGGCGATCATCGGGGCGACAGCCCTGGCGTTCTTCTCGATGGTCGGCTTCGAGGACTCCGTGAACATGGCCGAGGAGACCGTGAACCCGGTCAAGAACTTCCCCAAGGCGCTCATCGCGGGACTGTCGATCACCGGCGTGATCTACGTGCTGATCTCTCTCCTCGCGGTCGCCGTGGTGCCGATCGGCCGGCTCACCGAGTCGACCACCCCGCTGCTCGAGGTCGTGAAGGTCGGTGCCCCCGGCATCCCGATCGACACGATCTTCGCGTTCATCTCGATCTTCGCCGTCGCCAACACGGTGCTGATCAACATGATGATGGCCTCGCGCCTGCTCTACGGCATGTCCAAGCAGGGCGTGCTGCCGGGCTTCCTCAAGGGCGTCATGGCCTCGACCCGCACCCCGTGGGCCGGGATCGTGTTCTCCACCGTGCTGGCCTTCGCCCTCGTGCTCACGGTCAAGTTCGTGCTCGCCGAGGAGACCATCCAGGCGCTCGGCGGCACCACCGCGCTCCTGCTGCTGGCCGTGTTCGGGATGGTCAACATCTCGGTGCTGGTGCTGCGCAAGGACACGGTCGACTCGGACCACTTCCGCACCCCGACGGTGCTGCCCGTGATCGGTGCGATCACCTCGTTCGCGCTGATCTCCCCGCTCGCCCAGCCGGCGCAGAACTACGTCATCGCCGGCGGCCTGCTCGCCGTGGGTCTCGTGCTCTACGTGATCACCTGGTTCTACAACAGCGCGGTCAAGGCCCGACGCACGCGGTTCCGTCATCCCGACGACCTCGGCAAGCCGTGACCCCGCGGACTCGGATGCGACGCCGGATACTCCAGACACCGACCTGTCCCACGACTCCAGACTCCCGGGAGATGCCATGACCACCATCCTGCTGGCCTACGTCCCCAGCGCCACCAGCGAGGCCGCCCTGAAGTACGCGATCGAGGAGGCGACGCGCCGCGATGCGAAGCTCCTCGTGCTCGCCTCCGAGCGCCCGCCCGATCCGCGCAAGGCCCGCGGCGTGACGGACAAGCGGCCGCTGACCGAGCGTCTGGCGGAGACCGGCCTCGAGCACGAGCTGCGCACCGTGCCCAAGCGCGACGATCCGGCCGACGACATCCTCGATGCCGTCGAGTCCGACCCCATCGACCTGGTGGTGCTCGGCATCCGTCGCCGCACCCCGATCGGCAAGATCCTGCTGGGCTCCACCTCGCAGCGGGTCGCGATCGAATCGCCTGTCCCGGTGGTGCTGGTCAAGCCGGACACCTTCGTGCCGCCGACGAGATTCTGACCCACGGGACCCACGGGACCCACCTCGGGCGCTGAGGCCCCACGACGGCCCCTGGGCCTGTTCTGCGGAACAGGTCCAGGGGCCGTCGTCGTCGTCGGGGAGGACGTCGGCGCGGTGACGGGCCCACGCACGCCGACCCGGTCCGTCACGTGTTCGCACCCCAGAGTTCACCGGGGTGTCGCCCTCGGGTGGGCCCGTGATCACCTCGCAGGGGCACTGTCGTCGTGCCCCTGCTCGTGCCCCGGCCGAGCGACGGATCGACTGCGAAGGATCACCCCATGGCCCTGATCGACATCCCCCTGCTCATGAAGGATGCGGCACGCGGCAAGCGCTCGGCCGTGACCTGCGCCCTCAAGTGCGCGAACCAGTGCGCAGCAGGGCCGTGCAACCACTCGGACAACCCGACGTTCCGCGACATCGCCTCCTCGGCGCTGACCCGTCGTGCGGTCCTCGGGGGCACCGGTGGCGCGCTCGCGATCGCGCTGGGCGGCACCCAGGGCGCCCTCGCCGATCCCGGCAACGGGAACGGCAAGGGCCAGGGCAACGGCAGTGGCAACGGCAAGGGCGGCTCGCGGGTCCCGGCGCCGAACGGCACCAAGCTGCTCTTCGAGGCGATCGCGCCGGTCGACTTCGAGGTCGACGAGTTCACCGTCCCCGAGGGCTACGCCTGGCACCCGATCATCCGCTGGGGCGACCCGCTGTTCGATGACGCCCCCGACTTCGACTGGAACGCCCAGAGCGCCGAGGCGCAGAAGCGCCAGTTCGGCTACAACAACGACTACACGGAGATCCAGGAGATCCCGGGCAGCAACGGCAAGCGCGCCGTCATGTTCGTGAACCACGAGTACACGAACGAGAACATCATGCTCCCGCCGGAGACCGACGAGGACGAGCTCATCGAGATCGGCATGGCCGCCCACGGCCTCACCGTGGTCGAGCTGGAGCGGAAGAACAAGAACTTCCCCTACTCCTACGTGCAGGGCGCCGAGCTGAACCGCCGCATCCTGCTGGACACCGCGTTCGAGCTCACCGGCCCCGCGGCCGGCAGCGACCTGGTCACAACCGTCGAGGACCCCGAGGGCACGACGGTGCTGGGCACCTTCGGCAACTGCGCCGGCGGGCTCACCCCGTGGGGCACGCTGCTCTCGGGCGAGGAGAACTTCCACGGCTACTTCCGCGCACCGGGCACCTCCGACGCGGAGAAGCGCTACGGCCTCGCCGACAAGGCCACCGCCCGGAACTGGGAGTCGAAGTACGACCGCTTCGACTCCCGCAACGAGGGCTACGAGAACGAGCCGAACCGCTTCGGCTACATCGTCGAGGTGGACCCCTTCGACCCGACCTCCACCCCGCGCAAGCACACGGCCCTGGGCCGCTTCAAGCACGAGGGCGCCAACGTGATCCTCGCCGAGGACGGTCACGTCGTGGCCTACACCGGTGACGACGAGGTCTTCGACTACCTCTACAAGTTCGTCTCCCACGGCACCTATGTCGAGGGCGACAAGGCGCACAACATGACGCTGCTGACCAGCGGCGATCTGTACGTCGCGAAGTTCTCCGGCAATTCGCCGGCCGCGGAGATCGACGGCTCGGGCGCGGTCCCGGCCGACGGCTCCTTCGACGGCACCGGCGAGTGGCTGCCGCTGCTGGTGGACGGCGAGTCGGCGGTCCCCGGCTTCAGCGCCGAGGAGGTCCTGGTGCACACCCGCCTCGCGGCCGACGCCGTGGGCCCCACCAAGATGGACCGCTGCGAGGACGTCGAGCCGTCGCTGGCCACCCGTCGCGTGTACGTCGCCTGCACCAACAACTCCGGCCGCGGCACGGCGGGGAAGGCTTCGGCCGACGAGGCGAACCCGCGCGCCGAGAACCGTGACGGCCACATCGTGGAGATCGACGAGCAGGGCGACCAGACCTCGACCACCTTCGCGTGGAACCTGCTGATGGTGTGCGGCGACCCGGCGCAGGGCGACACCACCTACTTCTCCGGCTTCCCGGTGGACCAGGTCTCGCCGATCTCCTGCCCCGACAACCTGGCGTTCGACGCGGTGGGCAACCTCTGGATCTCCACCGACGGCGCTCCCTCGGGCATCGGCTACAACGACGGCCTGTTCCGGGTCACGCTGGACGGCGACTCCCGCGGCCGGGTCGAGCAATTCCTCTCCGTGCCTCGTGACGGCGAGACCTGCGGCCCGATCATCCGCGACGAGGACCGCAGCGCCTTCGTCTCCGTGCAGCACCCGGGCGAGGACGGCGCATGGGGAGCCCAGCTCTCCTACTTCCCCGACTACGACGAGGTGGGACCCAAGCCCTCCGTGGTCCAGGTGCTGCTCGAGCGCGGCCGGGGCAACAGCAAGGGCTGACACCGGCCGCGTACGCCTGATGCCTCAGGCGATGACGCGGGAGCCCGGTGCCTGCAGGCATCACCTCGAGCACCGGCCGACTCCCTCCGTCCCCGTGACCTTCCGCACAACGCGGAGGGCGCGGGGTCGGAGGGAGTCTTATTTCTTACCGCGCGTGCGCGCGAGGCCGCCGAGACACCTGCGCAGCAGACGGGGTTTGGCCGCTCGCGGATCGTCGCTAGAATCCGTATATGCCCCGCCATGACGCCACCGCCCCTTCCACGTCGGGGCGCTGACGATGTCGGTGCTGTGGACGGTGCTGATACTGGTCGCGACGGTGGCGATCACCCCGGCCCTCGACCGTGCTCTCGGCCGGTCCGCCTGCTGGATCCTCGCCGGCCTGTATCTGCTCGCGGCCGCAGCTCTCGTCCCGGCGTCCCAGGCCGTCCTCGCCGGAGAGACCCGGCCGGCAACCACGACGTTCTCGATCCCGTGGGCCGCGCAGTGGGATATTGATCTTGCTCTGCGCGCAGATGGAATCGGGATCGTGTTCGCGATGATCGCCCTGGTCATCGGTGCCGTGGTGCTCGCGTACTCGGCCCGCTACCTGGAGCCGGGCAGGCAGCTGAGCTTCTCCCTGGTGATGGCGCTGTTCACCCTGTCGATGGTCGCGCTGGTGCTCGCCGATGACCTCGTGCTGCTCTTCGTGACCTGGGAGCTGACCTCGATCGCCTCCTTCCTCCTCATCGCCCGCTCCGGGCGCGGAGGACAGGCCGCCTCGATGCGCACCTTGCTGATCACGTTCCTGGGCGGCCTCTCCCTGCTGATCGCGGTCTCGCTGATGATCCTGCGCCTGGGCACCTCCTCGGTGACCGAGGTGCTCGCCGCGGACGTCTGGTCCGAGGACCCCGCGTTCGCCACGCTCGTCGGACTGCTGATCGCCGTCGCCGCCTGCACGAAGTCCGCCCAGTTCCCCTTCCACGTGTGGCTGCCCGATGCGATGGCCGCGGCGACGCCGGTCTCGGCGTACCTCCATGCGGCCGCTGTCGTGAAGGCAGGCATCTTCCTGCTGCTCCGATTCAGCCCGGCCTTCCACGACGTCATCGCCTGGAACGTCCTGCTCATCACGGCCGGCCTGGTCACCGCCTTCGTGGGCGGGTTCCTCGCGCTCCAGCAGCGCGACCTCAAGAAGCTCATGGCCTACTCGACGGTCAGCCAGCTGGGACTGATCGTCACCCTCATCGGCGTGGGCACGGAGGCGGCGATCCTGGCTGCCGTGCTGCACACCATCGCCCACGCGCTGTTCAAGTCCGGCCTGTTCATGATGGTCGGAGTGATCGACCATGCTGTCCATACGCGCGAGCTGCGGCGCATGCCGGCTCTCGCACGAGCGTTGCCCGGCAGCTTCGTGGTGACGCTGCTGGGCTGCATGTCCATGGCAGGGCTGCCCCCGATGCTCGGCTTCGTCTCCAAGGAGGCGCTCCTGACCGGGGCATTGGACCTCGGTGGGGCTCCGGCGATGGGCTGGGTGGTCGCACTCGGTATCGCGGGCGCCAGCGTGCTCACCTTCGCGTACTGCGCGAAGATCGTGCTCGGCGTCTTCATCGACGGCCGAGATGAGGACGCACTGGCGCGACTCGACGCCGAGGCGACATCAGGAGACCGGGCCGCAGCAGAGGCCATGACCAGCTCGACGGACCCGACCGGGGCCGTCCGCGAGGCGCGCAACGCCCACCGGCCCGCTCCGCTGCTGCTCTGGCCGGCCGCCCTGCCGATCCTCGCGGGGCTCCCTCTCGCTCTCGTCGTGGGCGTGCTGGACACCCCGGTCGCCCGGGCGATGGACGCGGCGCTCGGCGGGGAGCACCATCCGCATCTCGCGCTCTGGCACGGCGTCACGCCGGAACTGGCGATCACGGTCGGCGTGATCGTCCTCGGCACCCTGTTCGCGCTCGGACGCCGCAGGCTGCTCCCCCCCCTGGAGACGAACCCGTTCCCCGTCGACGGGGCGCAGATCCTGGGAGCGGTGGACCGCCTGGCCAGGCGCTTCGCCCTGCTGCTCGTCAGGCCGATCGCGAGTGACGACCCGATGCGGCATCTCGCCGCGATCCTGGCAGCATTCTGCGTCGTGATGCTGGCGGCCTTCGTCGCCCTTGTCGGGGATCTCCCCGCGCTGACCCCAGGGCTCAACGTCCCCTTCGACGTCGTGCTCTTCGTGCTCATCCTCGTGGCGGTCGTGGTGGTCTGCACGCGGCGGGACCGCCTCGGAGCGGCGGTCGCCCTCTCCGCGGTGGGCATTCTCGCGACGGTGCAGATCCTCGTCCTGGGAGCGCCCGACGTCGCCCTGACCCAGCTGCTCGTGGAGTCGCTGACGATCATCATCATCATGCTCGTGCTGCAGAGGCTCCCGCGGCGTTTCGATCCCCCCGGGCGTGCCCCGCGCCGCGGGGCGCTGTTCCTGGCCGTGGGCGTCGGGCTCGCCGCCGGTGCCGGCATGTACCTGTTCATGGGCCGACGCGAGCGCAGCGACGTCGCCGAGTACTACATCGCGCACGCCGAGGAGATCACCGGCGGCCACAACATCGTCAACGTCATCCTGGTGGAGTTCCGTGCCCTGGACACGCTCGGCGAGCTGTCCGTGCTCGGCATGGCAGGCGTCGCGATCGTCGCCGTGCTCTCCAGCGTGCGTCACATGTTCATCGATCCTGACGGCGAGACCGGCAGCGAGGACGGCACCGACGCCGACAGGGCGCCGGCACTGCGCGGCGAGGGGACCTCGGCCGATCGGGCGATCAACAGCGCCTGGGGCAATTCCGCCGCGCTGCAGCTGATGGTGCGGGTGACCGCCCCGATCCTCGCGCTCCTCTCGATCATGCTCTTCCTGCGCGGGCACAACGAGCCGGGCGGCGGATTCATCGCCGCACTCGTCGGGTCCGCGATCGTCGCGCTGATGTATCTGTCCACGTCGACGGATCGACAGATCGGCCCGCTCAGGCTCCCCCTGTTCCTCATCGGAGGGGGCATCGCGGTGGCTCTCGGCGCCGGCGCCCTCGGGTTCCTGAAGGGAGGCTTCCTCGAGCCGTTGCACGGACACCTGCTGGGTGCCCACGTGTCCACCTCGATGATCTTCGACCTGGGCGTGTACCTCGCGGTGCTGGGCCTGGTCATGGTCGCGGTGAACCTGCTGGGGGCCGGTGCCTCCACAGGGTCCGCCACGCCGGGGGAGAGCACTCGTGAGCGGACCGATGAGGCGGTCGAGGGCGAGCTGCCCGGGCCGTTGGACACCACTCGTGGGGAAGACGTCGTCCGTCGGCGCCGAGTCGGTGTCGGCACCTCGCACCTGACGACCGGAACGAAGCCGAAGGAGGGCGGTCGCCGATGATCCTCAGCCTGACTGTTGCCGTCCTCGTCGCCGGCGGCGTGTACCTGCTGCTCCAGCGGAGCATGGTGCGCGCGGTGTTCGGGATGACGCTGATCAGCCACGCCGCGAACTTCGTGCTCCTGGCGACCGGAGTGCCGGGATGGCGTGCCGAGCCGCTCACCGACGTCTCCTCGCGCGCCGACATGGCGGACCCGCTCCCGCAGGCCTTCGTGCTGACCGCGATCGTCATCACCATGGCGGTCACCATCTTCATGCTGACTCTCGCCGTGATCGGCCGGGACGACGATATGTCCCAGCACCCGGCGACCGGGGAGAACCCTGACTCATGATTCCCACCGTTCCCCCCTCCCTCCTGCCGATCTTCGTCGTGGCCCCGCTGCTCGGGGCGGCTGTCCTGCTGCTCGTGCGCCGCCGGGCGGTCGACACCGCGGTGCTGATCGGCGTGCCGATCGCCGTCGGCCTCGGCGCGCTCTGGCTGCTGGCCTGGCATCGCACCGAACCGGTGATCTCCCACGCCGTCGGCGGATTCTCCGACGTGCTCGCCATCCCCTTCGTGTCCGACACGCTCAGTGCGGTGATGCTGCTGGTCACCGCGGTCGCGACGCTCGCCGCGAGCATCTTCCTGGTGCTGACCGGGGAGTCGCGGTATCGCTTCCTGCCGCCCTTGGTGCTGCTGCTGAGCGCCGGGGTCAACGGCGCGCTCCTCACCGGCGACCTCTTCAACCTGTTCGTCTGGGTCGAGGTCATGCTGATGCCCTCCTATGCGCTGATCGCCGTGACCGGCAGCTGGCGACGCCTCGGCATCGGCCGACTCTTCGTGCTGGTCAACCTGCTCACCTCGACGGTGCTGCTGATCGGCGTCGGGTTCGTCTACGGCACCGCGGGCACGGTGAACCTGGCCTCGCTCGCCGGCGCCGGGAGCGAGGACCCGGCGACCGCTGCGGCCCTGGCCGTCGTGCTCCTCTCCCTCGCCGTGAAGGCGGGCATGGTGCCCGTGCATTCGTGGCTGCCGCGGGCGTACCCCGGCACCTCTGCCGGGATCATGGCGCTGTTCTCCGCTCTGCACACCAAGGTCGCGCTGTATGCGATGTACCGGATCGTCGCGGTGACCTTCTCGGACGGGCTGCCGTTCCTGGCGGTCCTCGCGGTGCTGGTGCTCGTGACGATCCTGGTGGGCGCCTTCTCGACGGCGAGCGCTCGACGGGTGCGGACGGCGATGGGTCACCAGATGGTCTCCGGCGTGGGGCACATCCTTCTCGGCCTGGTGCTGTTCACCCAGCTCTCCGTCACGGCCGGAATCCTCTATCTCGTCCACCACGTGATCACGATGTCGGCCCTGCTGCTGACCACCGGCGCGATCGAGCACACCTACGGGTCCGGTCGCCTGGACCGGATCTCAGGGCTCGCGCGCCGGGATCCCTGGGTGGTCGGGGTCCTCGCGCTCGGGCTGTTCAGCCTCGTCGGCCTGCCGCCCACCTCCGGCCTATGGGGCAAGGTGGGGCTGCTGCGGGCCTCTGCGGAGCAGGTGACGCTCGGGGGGTCGATGCTCGGGTGGGCGGCGATCCTCGCGGTGATCGTCGCGTCGGTGGGGTCGCTGCTCGGCCTGCAGCGCATGTGGCGAGGTGTCGCATGGGGCGAGGACATGACCACCTATCGCCCTGACGACCCGCGCGTCGGGCGCGGCGATCCCCTCCCGCTCCCGGACGAGGTCCGGGTGCCGTGGCGTCTGGCGATGCCGGGTGCGGCGATGATGGCGCTGTCGCTCGCGATGTTCGTGGGCATCGGCCTGGTGCTGCCGACGATCGACACCGCCGCGACCGACCTGCTGGACGTCGAGGCCTATGTGGAGGCGGTGATCGGACGATGAGGCGCCTCGGGTACATGGCCTCCTACGCCCTGTGGATCTTCGTGGAGATCCTCAAGGGATCCGTCCAGATGGCCAAGGGCGTCTACAGCCGGCGGACCCTCAGCTCCCCGGCGATCGTCGAGTATCCCCTGCGGGCCACCACGGACATCGAGATCATCACGATGTCCTCCTCGATCACGATCACACCGGGCACCTTGGTCGTCGGGATCGCCCACGGCACCCGCGAGGAGCGTTCGAGCCTGTTCGTCCACGCCCTGTTCGCCGAGTCGCGGGAGCAGGTCCTCGCCGATCTGGGCGAGATGGAGGAGCGGCTGCTGAGGGCGACGCGGGGAGCCGACGGGGCGGACGCCGCCCTGAATACTCGCAGGGGAGGGCTCGGCGACGAGCGGTTCGTGGACGGCCGCGTCGCTCGGTCCCTGCATGAGCACGGCCGGGATTTTCATCGGCCCGGCCCTACCACCGCTGAGGAGGAGTCATGAGCGTGATCCTGTGGGTGACCGTCGCTCTGCTCGGCGCGGCGATCCTGGTGGGCCTCTTCCGGGTGGCCACTGCACCGGACGCCGCCAGCCGGGCCGTCGTCGGCGACCTCGTGTTCTTCTCCGGTGTCGGACTGATCGTCCTGGTGGGCCTTCTGAAGGCCTCCGCCGCCGCGGTCGACGCCGCACTGATCGCCTCCGTGCTGGGCATCCTGGCCACTGTGGCCCTGGCACGGATCCTCACCAGGGGGCGCCGATGATCGCCGTGCTCGATATCGCGGTGAGCATCCTCATCGCCGTGCTCCTGCTGGGCGGCGCGTTCTGGATGCTCACCGCAGCGCTGTCGATGTTCCATGCGCGCGACTCCTTGAGCCGCATCAACGTGCTCTCGCCGGCCACCGGTCTGGGACTGCCGATGATCGTCATGGGGGCCTTCCTGGAGCATGCCCGGGTCGACGGGTTCGATCCAGCGCTGCTGCTCAAGTCCGTCGTCACGGTGCTCGCGCTGATCATCGTGTCGTCGGTCGCCTCGAACGTGCTCGCGCGGGCTGCATACCTCTCCGGGTCCCCGGTGGATCCGCGGACAGCGCCTCAGGACCTCGCGCGGGCTCCGGGGGAGGGCGAGCAGGTGCCGCACAGCGACGATCGCTGAGCATCGGCACACTGTGCGGGAGGTCCGTCGCGCGGTGCTTACCAGTCGGTTACAGCAGATTCCGCTCTGGCCATGACCTGCTGACCTGCGTCGATGAGGCGCTCGAGGGGGCGTCCGGTGGCGACTCGTCGAGAAACTGCATAGCGTGACCTCGTTTGCGACGGCGTGCGCCGCTGGTTCGAAGGGCGGATCCGTCGTGCACGCTCGCAGTCCGATGGTCTCCTGCCGTCGGCCGCTCCTGACCTCGTGGGTGCTCTCGCTGCGCCGTCAGGAGCGCCGCCACGACGTGCCCCGGCACGTGCGCGAAGAACGGGAAGTCCCCTGTGACGACATCGACCACCCCTGATCCCACGCCCTCCGAGGGCACTCCCTCCAAGGGCACTGCCTTCGAGGACCTCCCTCCCCGGCGCACCATCCGCCAGGCCGTCGCCGCCTCGGCGATGGGCAACGCCACCGAGTGGTACGACTACGGCGCCTATGCCGTCGTCGCCACCTACATCGCGGCGCACTTCTTCCCCTCGGGCTCCGAGGGCCTCTTCTGGACCTACGCCTTCCTGGCGATCTCCTTCATCGCCCGCCCCTTCGGCGGTTTCATCTGGGGGCCGCTCGGCGACCGTCTGGGCCGCAAGCACGTGCTCGCGCTGACGATCATCCTGATGTCCGCGGCGACCTTCCTCATCGGTGTGCTGCCGACCTACGAGCAGGTGGGCATCCTCGCCCCGATCCTCCTGGCCGTGCTCCGCATGATCCAGGGCTTCTCCACCGGCGGCGAGTACGGCGGCGCGGCGACCTTCATGGCCGAGTACGCCCCGGACAAGCGTCGCGGCCTGTACGGCAGCTTCCTCGAGTTCGGCACTCTGGGCGGCTTCGCCCTGGGCACCGTCGTGGTGCTGGTCCTGCAGCTGATCATCGGCGAGGATGCCATGGCGGCCTGGGGCTGGCGCGTGCCCTTCTTCGTCGCCGCCCCCTTGGGCCTGATCGGTCTCTACCTGCGGTCCAGGCTCGACGAGACCCCGGTGTTCCAGGACCTGGAGGAGGCCGGCGAGTCCGAGGAGAGCGCGACCGGCGGTCTGCGCGACCTGATCCTGAAGTACTGGAGGCCGATCCTCGTGATGGCCGGCCTCGTGATCCCGCTGAACATCGCGAACTACACCCTGCTGACCTACATGCCCGGCTACCTCGAGACGAAGATCCACCTCACTCCGAACGAGTCGCTCATGGTGATCCTCATCGGCGAGGTCGCGATGATGGCGGTGATCCCATTCTGCGGATCGCTGTCGGATCGGATCGGCCGCAAGAAGATGTGGTGGTTCTCGATGATCGGCCTGTTCGTCATGGCCCTGCCGATGTACATGCTGATGGGGCAGAGCTTCGGTCTCGCGATCCTGGGCTTCGCGGTGCTCGGACTGCTGTACATCCCGCAGCTGTCCACGATCTCCGCGACCTTCCCGGCGATGTTCCCGGCGCATGTGCGCTTCGCCGGCTTCGCCGTCACCTACAACGTGTTCACCTCGATCTTCGGCGGCACGGCCGCGCCGCTGAACGAGGCGGTCGTGGAGTCCACCGGGTTCCTCGAGTTCCCTGCGGTGTACGTGATGATCGGCTGCGTGGTCGGCATGATCGCCCTGCTGTTCCTCAAGGAGACCGCCGGCGCCAACCTCAGCGGCACCGACATCCCGGAGTCCGATCCCGAGGACTACGGCATCGAGGTCATGCTCGCGGAGGACAAGGCCCTCGACGACGCCGGTCGTTGAGCCGCCTGATCCGGCTGACGGGCGCGGTGCGAGACTGATCGTCATGTCTCCCACCGCGCCCGTTCCGCGTCGCTTCCTCCAGCTCGACGTCTTTGCCGATCGTCCCCAGCGCGGCAATCTGCTGGCCGTCGTGCTCGACGCCGATGATCTGAGCGAGGAGGACATGCAGCGCGTGGCGCGCTGGACCAACCTCTCGGAGACCACGTTCCTCCTGGCGCCGACCACGGACGCGGCCGACTACCGGGTGCGGATCTTCACCCCGTCGGGCGAGCTGCCCTTCGCCGGGCATCCCACCCTCGGCACCGCGCGCGCCTGGCTGTGGGCGGGCGGCGAGCCGTCCGGGGAGCAGATCGTGCAGGAGTGCGAGGCGGGGCACATCGCGGTGCGCCGTGACGCGGGGCGGCTCGCGTTCGCCGCCCCGCCGCTGCGGCGCAGCGGCCCACTCGACGAGGTCGACGTCGTCCAGCTCGCGCAGGCGCTCGGGGTGCCCCGTTCCTCGGTGCTGGCGCATGCCTGGGCGGACAACGGGCCGGGCTGGCGGGTGCTCGAGCTGGAATCCGCCGAGCAGGTCCTGTCGCTGGTCCCGGACCTCGCGGGCATGGCGGACGCGAAGCTCGGAGTCCTGGGCCGCCACAGTCCCGCCCTCACCGATCCCGTCGGCACCGACCCGCTCTACGAGGTCCGCGCCTTCACGCTCGGTGGCATCGAGGACCCCGTCACCGGCAGCCTCAACGCGGGCATCGCCCAGTGGCTGGTGGGCCGAGGGCCGATGCCCGCACGATGGACCGCCGCGCAGGGCACGGTGCTGGAGCGCGTGGGACGCATCGACGTGCAGGTCGGGGCCGACGGGACGATCTGGATCGGCGGCGTCACCGTGCTCACCGTGGAGGGCTCGATCCTGGTCTGAGCCTCCGCGGAGCTCAGGGGCCCCTCGGCGGGGCCAGCTGCTCCATCGCCCGACAGATCGTCGCATGCACGTCGCTCTCGCCCTCCCGTGCCGCGACCGCTGGGTCCCAGTCCAGCGGTGGGGCGTCGGCCTCCTCCGGACCGAACAGCCACCACACGTTGTGCCACGGGTCCTGGAACCGCGCGATCGTCGAGGCGTAGAACGGCGAGACCTCCGTGATGATCCGGCATCCGGCGGCACGGGCACGCCGCAGCACCTCGTGAGGGTCCTCGACATTGACCTGGAGGAGCGCTGGGGTGAAGGGCCAACCGGGCTTGGAATCGACGACCATGAGGCACGAATCGCCGATCCGCGCCTCGGAGTGGATCAGGAGACCATCGGTATCCACGGCGTGGGCCTCGGGCGTCTCGACGGCGTCGAGCACCGCGCCGAGGAACTCGTGGAAGCCGCGGGCCCCACCGGGACCGGTCACGGCGGCGAAGGCGTTGAGACTTCCGTAGCCGCCGCTCAGCCGGGAGATCGGGGTGATCACGGAAGGGGTCGATGTCGTCATGGGGCGAGCATCCCTCGCGGGGCGGACAGGGCCTGTCCGCGAACTGGTGCGGCCCGGAGGCCGTCGGCCGTCCACATACGGCAGATGCCGACGCGCTCCCATGCATACCCTGTCCTCATGGTGACGACGCTTCCGTACGGGTCCTGGCCCTCGCCCATCTCCGCCGAGCTGCTCGCCACCGGCGGCACCCGGCTCGGCACGCCGCAGCTGGTGGGTGATGCCCTCTGGTGGACCGAGGGCATCGCGACGGAGGGCGGTCGGCTCGCGATCGTGCGGTCGCCCGGCCCCGTCGCCCTGCCACTTGCCCCGCCACTCGCCGAGCATGGCGCCGCCCCGGCAGATATCTCGTCGGCCGATCCCGTGACGGTGCTGCCTGCGCCGTACAACGCACGGTCCCGGGTGCACGAGTACGGCGGGACGAGCTGGGCGGCGCTGCCCGGCACGGAGACTCCTGCCGCTCCCGACGGCGCCGAGGAAGCACCCCTGGTCGTCTTCGTGAACTTCGAGGACCAGCGTGTCCACGCCTTCCGGGAGGGCGAGCAGCCGCGACCGCTCTCACCCGTCGGCCCCGAGGTCACCAGCGCGCACGGCCCCTCCCTGCGGTGGGCCGACCCGACCCCGGTCCGGCTCGCCGACGGCACCGACGAGGTCTGGTGGGTCTGCGAGGACCACACCGGCGGGGAGCAGGGTCCGCGGACCGGCGCCGACGGCGCACCGCACATCGAGCGCTATATCGCCGCCGTGCCCCTGGACGGCTCGGCCGCCGAGGACCCGTCGGCGATCCGTCGGGTCACCCCGGCGTCCCGGTTCGTCGCCCATCCGCGGATCAGTCCGGACGGCTCCCAGATCGCGTGGATCAGCTGGGAGCACCCGCGGATGCCGTGGGACGGCACCGAGCTCCACGTCGCCCCGCTGCTGGCAGGGAGCGCCGGGGAGGGCCGGACCGTGCTCGGCGACGCCGAGACGTCCGTGCTGCAGCCCGAATGGCTCGACGACGAGCGCCTGCTCGCCATCTCCGATGCGTCGGGCTGGTGGAACCCCTGGGTCTGGACGGCCGACGACGGCGCCCGGCAGGTCCTCGAGCTTGACCAGGAGTTCGCCGGGTCGATGTGGTCGCTCGGCATGACCTGGTACCAGGTGCTCGATGCCGACACGGTGCTGGTGCGGTACGGACGCGCCGCGGACGGCCTCGGGATCCTGCGGATCGGCAGCGGGGACCTGCAGCCCCTGGAGTGCCCGCTCACCTCGATCGCCGGGATGCAGCTGCGCGAGGACGGGCTGCTGGTGCTCGCGGGCTCCTCGCTGACGCAGTTCGCCGCGATCAGCATCGCCCGGCTGGACCTGTCGGGGGCATCGACCGCTGCCGCGCCAGCCGGACCCGGGCCTGCTGCCGCGCCAGCCGGACCCGGGCCTGCTGCCGCGTCAGCCGGCCCCGCGCCTGCTGCCGCGTCGAACTCCACCGCGCCTGCGCTCTCCCCGCTCACGGTCCTGCGCTCCTCCCGCTCCGACGCACCCGATCCGGCCGTGCTGCCCACGAGCGAGAGCATCGAGGTGCCGCTGCGGAACGATCCTGACGGCGGCGTGGTCCACGCGATCGTCCACCGCCCCCACCAGGAGGGCCTGGCCGGGCGGGAGGGGGACCTGCCGCCCTTCATCGCGCGGGTGCACGGTGGCCCCACCGGGCATGTCCCCCCGGTGCTGCACCTGCCCACCGCGTACTACACCTCCCGCGGGCTCGGGGTGGTCGACGTGAACTACGGCGGCTCGACCGGCTACGGCCGCGCCTACCGCAATCGCCTGCGCAGCCAGTGGGGTGTGGTCGACGTGGAGGACACCGTCGCGGTCATGGAGCACCTGGTCACGGCTGGTATCGCCGATCCGGGGCGGCTGGCGATCGAGGGCGGCAGCGCCGGTGGGTGGACCACTCTGGCCTGCCTCACACGCACCGGCACCTTCGCTGCGGGCGCCTCGAGCTTCGGTGTCGCCGAGCTCGAGAAGTTCCGCCTGGACACCCACGACTTCGAATCGCGGTACATCGACGGTCTCGTCGGCCCGTACCCGGAGCGGAAGGACCTCTACGTGGAGCGGGCCCCGCTCCACCACGTCGACGAGCTCGAGGTGCCGGTGCTGCTGCTCCAGGGCGACGAGGACCGCATCGTGCCGCCCAGCCAGTCCGAGCTGTTCCGTGATGCGCTCGCGGCCAAGGGGATCCCGCACGCCTATCTCCTGTTCGAGGGCGAGCAGCACGGATTCCGCAAGGCGTCCTCGATCATCCGCGCCGCCGAGGCGACCTTGTCGTTCTACGGGCAGGTGCTGGGTTTCAGCCCGCCCTGCGTGCCGGTGCTCGAGCTGGAGCGTGGCTGAGATGACCACGTATCCGCCGCAGAGCGTCCAGGTCCGGCCGCCCGTGACCCCGGCGATCGCGCTCGCCGTGATCGCCGGGGTGCTGGGGGTCGGTGGCCTGCTGGTCCAGCTCGCCACGGTCGTGCTGCCCCTGACCGCGTTCGAGGACCCTGAGCCTGCGGCTTCGATGGTCCTCGGAGGGCTCCTGCTCGTCGGCGGCCTGATCTCAATGGGGCTCGGGCTCGCGCTGCTGATCCTGTCGATCCTGGTGGTGGTCCGCGGGCGCGGGCTCCTGCGTCGCGGCGGGATCGTGCTGATCGTGGCCTGGGCGCTCGGCGTCACCGTCAACGTCACCACGAGCAGCGACCCCGCCTCGATGTCGGACGGCGTCGCCGGCCTGATGCAGGTGGCCGCCATCCTGGGGATCGTCGTCGGGGTGCTGCGATCCCTGCTGATGCTGGTGGGGGCGGGCATCCTCGCCTACGGCATCTCCGGCCTGCGCCGGGGACCAGCGGGGCTCCCGACGCGCCGACCGGACGTGATGCTTGCCACATCGTGACGCGGCTCGATAGCGTGGCTGGCGGCCCGCGCCGCACCTCGTCGGCTGCGGGCGACCCTGATGCGAAGGAGCTTCATGGACCACCGGATCACCCGTCGGACCGGACTGACGGCCACCGCCCTGGCCGCGACGACCGCCGCAGTCGGCCTCCCCGCCGCGGCCTACGCGGCAGGTGACCCCGCCCCGCACAAGAGCAGTCCCTCCGCGGAGTCCGCCCGCTCCGCCCCGACCTGGCGTCACGGGGAGCCGCATCGCCACCCCTGGGACCGCCGTGGATCGAGCACGACCCTGCGCGAGGTCCAGCCGGGCGACGTGGGCCTGGACGCCGAGACGCTCGAGGAGCTGCCCGGCATCGTCCGCGCCGGGCTCGAGTTCGACCCGCCGCGCTTCGCCGGGGCCTCCGTGCTGGTCGCCTCTCAGGCCGGGATCGCCATGGAGCACGCCGACGGCTATGCCCTGCGCTGGAAGGACGCGAGCAAGGAGCTTCCCGAGGACGAGTGGATCCCCGCGCGCACCGACACGATCTACGACCTCGCCTCGATCTCGAAGATCTTCACGGCGACCGCCGTCATGCAGCTGGTCGAGAAGGGCGTACTGGCCCTCGACGACACCGTCTCCACCTATCTCCCGCGGTTCGCGGAGAACGGCAAGGCGCAGGTCACCGTGCAGCAGCTGCTCACGCACGTCGGCGGCCTGCCGGCCTTCATCAACCTCTACTCCGCCTATCCCGATGTGCCCTCGCGCCTCGATGCGGTGCTGACCGTCGTCCCGGATACTCCGGCGGGCACCAAGTACGTCTACAGCGATCTGGGCCTGATCACGCTCGGGCTGATCGTGGAGAAGCTCTCCGGGCAGACGCTCGACGTGTACGTCCGCGAGCACGTCACCGAGCCCCTCGGGATGCACGAGACGATGTACAACCCGCCTGCTGACCTGCGCGACCGCATCGCCGCGACGGAGTATGTCGAGTACTACGGGTATCTCGTGCACGGGCATGTCCACGACGAGAACGCCTACTCCCTCGGCGGTGTCGCCGGCCATGCGGGCGTCTTCTCCACGGCGCGCGACCTCGCCGTGCTGGGGCAGATGTTCCTGGGCGGCGGGCGCTACGGGGATGCCCGGATCCTCAAGGCGGCGACCGTGCAGGACATGTACACGGACCGCATCGCGGAGATCACCGGGGTGGGCGGCGCGCGGCGCGGGCTCGGCCCGGAGCTGGAGGCCTGGTTCTATCACGCGGGCCTCACCAGCCCGTACAGCGGGACGCACACCGGATTCACCGGCACCTCGCTGGTCATCGACCCGCTCACCGACACGATCGTCATCATGCTCGCGAACTCGGTGCACCCCACGCGCGAATGGTCGAGCACGTCGGCCACCCGACGGGAGGTCTCGACCTGCGTGGCCCATGCGCTGGGGCTCGTGCCCGAGGGGCTGCGCTCCGGTGGATGGCGCGCCGGCGAGGAGGACGCGACGACGGCGACGCTGACCGCCGCGGTCGACCTGCCCGCGTCCGGAGCGGTGCCGGAGCTGGTGGTGGACCTCTTCGCCCACCTCGAGACCGCGTACGACGTGCTCGCCGTCGGGGCCTCGCAGGACCAGGGCTCGACGTGGATCCCGCTCGCCGGCACCCTCGAGGCGAAGCATCAGGAGAGCGTCGCGGTGCCGGACGGCCAGATCACCGGTTGGGGTCGGCGGCAGCGGTGGAACGGCGTGTTCCCCCTGGTCGACGGGTCGGGACCAGGGGGCTCGGAGTCCGGCGGCTCGGAGTCCGGCGGCTCAGAGTCCGGCGGCTCAGACTCCAGCGGCTCAGCGGGTGACGGACCGGATTCCGGTGCGCTGCCGGCGCTCGGCGGCGAGGTCCAGATCCGCCTGAGGATGACGACCGACACCGCGACTCGTGGGCTCGGCGCCTGGATCGGGCGCATCCAGGTGGCCGACGGGCGCGACACGCTCCTGGATACGGATCGGGTCGCCGACCGCGAGCAGGTCGTGGCCGACGGGTGGGTCGACGCCGGCTGACCGCTCCACGGCGGGCAGCGCTGCCCGATCGACGGCCCTGCGTCCAGGCGACGCGGGGCCGTCGGCAGCGTCATGCCGTGCCGTGCCGTGCCGTGCCGTGCCGTGTCGTGTCGTGTCGTGTCGTGCCGTGCCGTGCCGTGCCGTGCCGTGCCGTGTGGAGTCGTCCCTGGTCAGGCTGAAGCGGCCAGGGCCTTCTCGATGTCGTCGGCGATGTCCGTCGGCTCCACGTCCGAGGCGTAGCGGCCCAGCACCGCCCCGTCGCGCCCGATCAGGAACTTGGTGAAGTTCCAGCCGATGTCCCCGGCGGGGATGTCGCCATGCGGTCCAGTGAGCCACTGGTACAGCGGGTGCGCCCCGTCGCCGTTGACCTCGACCTTCGCGAACATCGGGAACTCGACCCCGAAGTTCACCGAGCAGAACTCGGCGATCTCCGACTCGGTGCCGGGCTCCTGGTGCATGAACTGGTCGCAGGGGAAGCCGAGAACCATCAGGCCCTTCTCATGGAAGCGCGCGTAGAGGTCCTGCAGTCCTGCGTACTGCGGGGTGAACCCGCACTTGCTGGCGGTGTTGACCACCAGGACGGAGGAGCCCGCGTAGTCGGCGAGGTCCTTCTCGTTCCCGGTGATCGTGGTCGCGGTGAAATCGGCGAGTGTCGTCATGGGTCCCATTGTCTCCCTCGAATCTGGAGAGGGGAGGCGTCTGGCCGCCGTTCCTCCCCACCCTGGTGTTGTCCACAATGCGCCCCGGAATGCGTGGACGTCGAGCCCTGACGTGCATAATGCGGCCAATCTGCTCGTGGTCCCAGTATTGACCTTTCCTCCCCAGGGGGTGGTTTTCCACAATGTTCGTCGTGGCATTGTGGAGAACTTCCTGACGGAGTTTTTCGGAGTGCGAGGCCGGGAGTGTTTGTGCAGGTCGGGGACCTGTTCGAGGGCCTTCTGTGCGGGCCTGCCCTGTCGGCCTGAAGGTGGCCTGGAGGGCCCTCGAAGAACTTATCCACATTTCCTCTGGGCTCCTTTCGTCTGTCGGAGAGGCACGGAATACTAGGGGCATGTCGACGACGAACAGCACTATCGGTGACGCGGAGAGTTCCTCGAACTCTCCGTGGTCGATCGATGCTGTGCGGGCCGGCGGCATGGATGCTCTGGCGCAGCTGCTCGGCGACGTGGGCTTCCTGCTCGAAGCACTCGCGAAGGATCCGGGCGATCTGTTCGAGACGCAGGGGATGGCGCGCGGCGGCATCACCCATCTCATGGTGTCCGAGCAGGTGATCAGGGGCGCGCAGGATGCGCTCGAGGCTCGCACGGTGGTGGCGCTCGCTGAGGTGACCCGTCGGGATCGCCTGGCGGAGGCGCGCGACGAGGCGGCCCAGGAGGATGCCGCCGTCCGTTCGTCGACGCTCCTGGACAAGCAGGCCGACGGGCGCACCCGCCGGGACCTGTCCCTGATCACGCGGTGCTCCCCGTCGGCCGCGGGCAGTTCGCTGGCGTCGGCGCGACGACTGGTCGCCTCGATGCCGAACATGCTGACCGCGATGGCGGAGCGGAACGTGTCCTCACGGGCCGCCTACGCGGTCGCCGGCTCGGTGTCGGTGCTCGACGGTGCGCAGTGCCAGGAGGTCGACGCGATCCTCGGCGAGAGGCTGCCGTCCCTCGACGGTGCCGGAGTGAGGAGATGGCGGGATGAGGCCGCCGCCGCGATGATGGATCTGGATGCCGAAGGGGCGCTCCTGCGGCATCGCCGGGCGCGGAAGGGTCGAGCGGTGACGATCATCCCGGGCGAACACGGCATGGCGGATCTGCACGCTCATCTCCCGGCTATCGATGCTCGGTTGCTGCACAAGCGCCTGTCGCTGGAGGCAGAGCGCCGCCGAGCCGAGGGCGGCGACGTCGGCCACGGCGCACTGATGGCGGATGCTCTGGTCGACACCGTTCTGGGCCGTGACGGAGCGATGGAGCAGGTGGAGCTGGACCTCGGCGTGATCATCACCGATCGTGCCCTGTTCCGGCCCGACGCCGGCGATCCCGCGCACATCGAGGGATACGGCCCCGTCCCGCCGGAGGCGGTGCGCGAGCAGCTGCGGGCGGCGGTCGCGCCGCGGCGGGCCGAACCTGGTGCGGAGCACGATGGCCCCGATCCGTACGGTGAGGACGGGCCCGCCACGCGCGCCACCATCCGCCGCTTGTTCACGCACCCCACCACGGGAGAGCTGGTGGCCGTGGAATCCCGTGGCCGCGCCTTCCCTCCTGCCCTGGAAAAGTTTCTGACCTGGCGTGATACATCCTGTCGTGGGCCGTTCTGCAATGCGCAGTCGCGGCAGAACGACCACATCAGACCCTATGCGCAAGGCGGCCCCACGAGCCTCGACAACGGGCAGGACGCCTGTTTGCATTGCAACCAGAAGGAGAACGACGCGCTGGCTGTCGAGTGCGTCGACGATCTTGAGAATGCGGGGCACCGGGTGGCGTGGACCGGTCATTCCGGTGTCACCCGCGTGACCGCACCGACACCGCTGAGTCGTCCACCTCGACCGTCACCGGCCGGCGATCAGCCACCGGGTCCGGCAGGCACAGCGGGCCCGGACGAGTCCGCACCGGGCAATGCTGACCCGAACGCGCTCGCCCAGGAACCACCTGCTGGGATCGAACGAGGGAGCGCAGCAGCTGACCCCGAAGGCGCCCGCCGACGAGATCGAGGGACCGATCCCTGATCGATACGGTCGGGCAACGCCCCTCACGCCACGCCGTCGGCCGCCAGCCCCAAGGCCGCCTGTGCCGCGCCGTCCATGACTCCGGCCTCCTGCACGCAGCGAGCGAACAGCCACTGCCGGGCCCTCACCGGATCCAGGCCGGTCAAGCCCGCCATCCGCTCCGCGAAAGCGCCTGGCTGCGAGGTCACCCGCTCCGGATCGTTGAGCATGTGCTGCAGCAGGTCGTAATGCGGATCGCCCACATACGGCTTCGGATCGATCAGCACCCACTCCCGTGCCGCCCCCTCACCGCGCGCGAGCACGTTGGACGGATGGAAGTCGGTCGCCAGCAGCACCTGGTCCCCGTCCCACTCCAGCGGCAGCAACCGGAACAGAGCCAGTCCGCGGTCGATGACATCGCGGGGGAGCGGGGAGCGTCCGTCGTCCGCGCGGGCCTGCGCCTCATCCGCCCACCAGGCGCACATGTGCGACAGCGGGCGGAACTGCGCAGCCTCCGCGGCGGGCAGCACGGCCTCGGGACGGAACCACATCTCACGCAGCAGCCCCGCAGCCACCTCGTCCCGTTCCGGCCAGGTCAGCAGGTCGGCGAGGGGCGTCCCGGGAAGCACCTGCTCCATCAGCAGCAGCGACGTCGGCCCCTGCAGCTCGCTGCGCAGCACCCGGGCCGCGCCGCGTCCCTGCCACACCGTCATGCCGGCTGCCTCGTCCCGCGATTCCTCATGTGCCCATGCGACCTTCAGGACCAGCTCCGTGCCGTCACGGTCCTGCACCGGCGCGACCCATGCGGCTGACCCTCCGGGGGAGAACGGCGCCGACGCCACCAAGGACCATTGCGTCAGCACTGTCGCCACGACCTGCGGCAGCTCGGCCCTCCACGCGGCCACCCCGGGATCGTCGTTCGACGCGAGGAGTCGCGGCAGCGCGTAGCCGGCGACCGTCGATCCCGACGGCGCGGCGTCATCACCTGTTCCGGCAGCGGACTCGGACATGGGGATCTCCTTCGGCGGTGCACCGCGCGGGCAGGGCGGAGCGGGGCGGACTCGGCTGGCAGGGGGTCAGTCTGGCAGGGCGGCCCAGCCCGGGCCGTTAGCATTCTTGCGTGAAACCGTTCGTACAGATCGCCACCCGCCCCGAAGACGACGTCGCCCTCACCGAGAGAGCCGCGGTGCTCGACTTCACCGGTCTGCGCGAGGACGAACTGATCTGGGCGCGCCTGGATCGTGAGCCGTTCCCGGCGCTCTCCGCCGACGATATCTCCGGCATCATCCTCTGCGGCAGCCCGTTCACGGTTTCCGAACCCGACGATGCCAAGTCCGACGCCGAGAAGCGCGCCGAGCGCGAGATCTTCCGGGTTCTCGACCAGGTGATCGCCGAGGACATCCCGTTCCTCGGTGCCTGCTACGGCATCGGCACGCTCGGCACCCACCAGGGTGCCGTCATCGATCGCACCTACGGCGAACCGCTCGGAGCCGTCGAGGTCACCCTCACCGACGCCGGCCGTGAGGATCCCCTGATCCGTGAAGCCGGCCTGCCGGGGGCGTTCACCGGACTCGTCGGCCACAAGGAAGCGGTGCACACCCTTCCCGACCACGCCACGGCGCTCGCGTCCGGGCGCACGGCACCGTTCCAGATGTTCCGCGTCGGCACCCGCCAGTACGCCACCCAGTTCCACCCCGAGCTGGACATCCCCTCGATCATCGAGCGGGCTCGTGCCTATCGCGACCACGGGTACTTCTCGCCCGACCAGATGGAGGACATCTTCACCGAACTCCAGAGCGAGCGGGCCGACGAACCGCCGAAGCTGCTGCGCGCCTTCGCCACGCTCTTCGCCCGCTGACCGGACTGTTCGGACGGGACGTCTCCGACAAGTCCCCTCGGACAAGTCCCGTCGGACAAGTCCCCTCGGACAAGTCCCCTCGGACAAGTCCGCTCCGACAAGTCCTCTCCGTCGGAGCACCACGCGATGAGCGTCGCTGCGAGGATGCTCTGAGAAGGCGTCCCTGGACAGTCAGGGAAATCGCTTCCTCGCGGCACGTCCTCCCCGAGTGGGAGCACTCGCTCCGGTAGCGTCGCGCCCGTGCCCCGATTCACTCCTGAGCAGGTCCGACGCAGACAGCTCGTCGCTGGCGTCCTCGCGCTGACCCTGCTGCTGGTCCTCGGGGGCTGCACCGCCGCGCTCATCGGAGCGATCCGGGGCGACGGCGCGGCGAGCGGCACCACCCAGCGCGAGCCCTTCCAGGCCGACGACGACGCCATGACCGTCGCCATCACTCCCGGCGATGCGGCCGCGCTGGAGAACCTCCCCGGCGAGATCACGCTCGGGGCCGACGAGACCATGGGTCTGGACGTCTCCGCCCATCAGGGGGAAATCGACTGGGCGAAGGTCTCCGCCGACGGGTTCACGGTCGCGTACATCAAGGCCACCGAGGGCACGGGGTTCACCGACGCCACGTTCCAGCAGAACTGGGACGGCGCCCGGGCCGCCGGTCTCACCACCGGCGCCTATCACTACTTCACCTTGTGCTCCTCCGGCGCCGAGCAGGCCGCGGACTTCCTCGCGGCAGCACCACCGGACGATTCCGCTCTTCCCCCGGCCCTCGACCTCGAGTTCGACGGGGCGTGCGAGGACCGCCCCGGCGTCGTCGACGCGCAGACCGAGCTCGATGAGTTCACCGCTGCCGTGGAGAAGGCCTGGGGGCGCCGCCTGCTCATCTACTCCTCCTCGGACTGGCGTCAGCACTACGGGCTGCCGGTCACCGACCCCCGCCCCGACTGGCTGTACTCGGAGCATGCCCGGCCCGCGCAGGCCGATTGGGCCGTGTGGCAGATCCGCTTCGACGGCAAGGTCTCCGGCATCTCCGGCGGAGTGGATATCGACGTCGTGCGCGCCGAGCAGGTGCGCCGCGATGCAGAGATCGCCGAGGGCGACGGCGCGATCTCTCATGCCGAGAAGGAGTAGCGCGCAGCGGTAGGGCGTCGCCGGCAGACGGCCGGGTGGTTCAGGCCGCCTCGATGGCTTCCTTCAGCGACCCGGCCTCGGCGGCGTCGCCGGTGAAGTCTTCTCCGTTGATCAGCACGGCGGGCGTGCCCGCGGTGCTCTCGCGGGCCTCGGGCTCGACGACCTGCTGGACCCAGGGGATGTAGGTGCCCTCGTCGACGCAGGAGCTGACGTCGGCGCCGGCGGCCTCGCCCACCAGGTCGGTCAGCTCCTCATCGGTGAGGCCCGACTCCCCGGGCTGGGAGTCGAACAGCGCCGTCTCCGCTGCGAACCACGCCGTCGGGTCCGCATCCTCGGAGTATGCGCAGATCGCGGCGTTAGCAGCGCGGCTCGAATAGCCGGCCGGGGAGGAGTTCGGGTCGAGCATGGGGCGGGGGTGCAGGCGCAGCGTGATCTCACCGTCCTCGGCCAGCAGCTGGAGATCCGCGCCCTGGGCATCATGGAAGGTGGCGCAATGGGGGCACAGGAAGTCGACATAGACGTCGACGACGGGGCCGTCGGCCGCGGTGCTCAGCTCGAGGTATGGCGCGTCGGCGTCGACCCCTGGGGGCAGGACCAGGTCTCCTGTGCTCGAACCCGAGCCCGCGGGGACCTCCTGATCCGTGCGGCCGCTGGTGTACAGCACGCCGCCGACGACCAGTCCGACCACGACGAGCAGCGCGAGGCCCAGGCAGGCGATCGCGGCGATGATCCCGACCACGAGCGGAGTGCGGGAGCGGGGAGGGGTCGGGGATCCGTGCATGCCCGGAAGCTTACTCAGGGGTGTCGGGGCCATGAGACATCCTGGAGCGATGATGACCTGGAACACCGGATCGGAGCGAGCCGACGACGCCGTCCCGGGGCGTGCTCTCGACTCGAGTCGTGCTCTCGGCCCCGGACGTGTTCTCGATCCGGGCAGGCCGGTGCCGCGCGAAGCGATCGCCTCCCAGCACGGATGCCCGGGATGAGCGGTCAGCTGCTCCCGCCCCTGCTTCCGCTGCGGGCGGTGCGCGATCACCCCCTGGCTCCGGCGGACAGGTCGATCTGGCCCGCGACGCTGCCGCCCGTGCGCCAGCTGCTCGACGACGGTCTCGAGCTCGGACAGATCACCGTGCTGACCGGCGACAACGGCGCCGGGAAGTCCACCCTTGTCGAGGCGATCGCGGGCGCCTACGGCCTCAACCCCGAGGGCGGGGGGACCGGCGCCATGCACTCCACCCGCACCACCGAGTCACGGCTCGCCGACCACCTCCAGCTGGTGCGCGGCGCAGGCGCTGCGAAGTCCGGCTTCTTCCTGCGCGCCGAGACCATGCACTCGCTGTTCACGTACTACGAGGAGATCGGCGTGGGCGGCATGATGCACGAGCGCAGCCATGGCGAATCGTTCCTTGGTCGCCGAGCGCTCAAGGATCCGGGGCCTGTGGCTCCTGGACGAGCCCGAGTCCGCGCTGTCGATCAGCGGATGCCTCGCCCTGCTCGGCCTGCTGCGCGAGCTGGTGGCGAACGGCTCGCAGATCATCCTGTCCACGCATTCCCCGGTGCTCGCCGCGCTGCCCGGCGCTGATCTCCTCGAGGTGGGCCCATGGGGTCTGCGGAGCGTCGCCTACGACGACCTCGATCTTGTGCGCACCTGGCGCAGCTTCCTCGACGCCCCGCAGCGGTTCCTCCGCCGTCTGGGTGAGTGATCCGGTCCGAGCGAGCCGCACTGAGCAGTCCGGGTAGATGGTCGGAGAGAGGTGATCACGGCTGCAGCCGATGGCGCTCCCAGGTGCCGTCGGCCCCGAGCGAATAGGCGATGCGGTCGTGGAAGCGGTTCTGCCGGCCCTGCCAGAACTCGACCCGCTCAGGGTGGATCCGCAGGCCGCCCCAGAAGTCCGGACGCGGGATCTCCTGTTCCTCGAATCGGGCCTCCGCCTGCGCGTACTGCGCATCGAGCTCGGTGCGCGAGCTGATCTCGCGGGACTGGCGCGAGGCCCAGGCGCCCAGCTGTGAGCCGCGCGGACGCTGCACCCAATAGGCGTCGGACTCGCCCGCAGGCACGGGCTCGACCCGGCCCTCGATCCGCACCTGCCGCTGGAGCGGGTACCAGGGCAGCAGGAGCGCTGCGCGAGGGGTGATGTCGAGTTCTTCGGCCTTGGACGAGGCGAGGTTCGTGTAGACGACGAATCCGCCCTCGTCGTGCCCTTTCAGCAGCACGGTGCGCGAGCGAGGTCGCGGGGAGCCGTCGGGATCCAGCGCCACGGTGGAGAGCACCACGGCCGACGGGTCTGAGAGGTCGCCGTGCTCCTCGCGCCGGGCGAAGGCCTCGTCCATCCACACGTCGAACAGGGCCAGCGGGTCCTCCGGGGCGTCATCCGCGAGCGATCCGGAGAGGTAGTCGAGGCGCTCCGCGGCGAGACGGTGGTCGGCAGGGTGGAGGTCGCCAGAGGGGATGTCGGCGCGGCTGTCGGTCATACCCGTGATCCTAGGACTCCGTGGGGGATCGGGCCGGGCGGGCGCCCGACGACGATTCGGGAAGGGGCTGCACGGGTGATCGGTGCTGGATCGGGGTGTTCAGGCGGTGGCGAGACTCCCGGCGGCGTGGCCCTGGAGGCTCCGTTGGGTGCGGGCGTGGGTGCCGCGCTCGCGGCGGAGCAGCGCGAGCGGCCGACGGCTGCGGCGCGGGCCGCCGTCGCTCGCCGCGATCTCCAGGGTGCTGGGGTCGAGGCCGCGCTCGGCGGCCAGGGCCTTGGCGGCCCGCAGCTCGTGGAGGGCTTCGACGTCCCCCCAGGCGGCGGGGAGGGGGCGGTAGTCGATCAGGTGATCGGCGGTGGCTCGGGTGCGGCTGGTGGCGATGGTTGCGTTTCTCATGCTTCGACTATCCCCGCGAGCACGGGGCCGGCGCGTCCGACAGGGAGCGCGAGGCCGTCATCCTGCGGGTGGATCCTGGGGCCGACGCCGTGCCACTCACGAGGGACGGGGATCGGTGGAGTGCGTGGTCCTTGCTGTCTCAGAGAGGTCCTGCCAGCCGCTTCTCCATCCACTCGTCGGTCTCGGTGGCTGATCGGAGGTGTCCGTCCGCGTCGCGGAACTCGTAGGTGGTCGTCTGCAGCTCACCGGTGCCCGCGTAGCCCAGGCGCTCGTAGAGACGCCGAGCGCCCGGATTGTCGAGGCCGACCCGGAGGCGAACCGCGGTGGCCGGAGCGCATCGTTTCTCAGCAGCGTGCATCAGGTCCGTGCCGATGCCGCGACCCCGGGCGACCGCGCCGCTGTCGTCGTCGGAGAGCACGCGGATCTCGGCCGCGGCCATGGGGTCGATGGGCTCATCGTGGCGGAGCATGCCGACGTCACCGCACCATGCGGAGGTCGCGGATGTTGGCGAGCTGCTCCTCGACCTGGGTCGCGCCGTCGGGCGTGAAGCCGAGCTTCTCGTAGAAGCGTCGTGCGCGGGGGTTGTCCTCGGCGACCCAGACGCTCGCGGGGCCGCCCTCGAGGATGTCCTCGGTCAGGGCGCGTGCCACGCCGGTGCCCAGCCAGTTCTCGTCGAGGTAGAGCACGGACAGCTCGCGCGGCCGGACCGGTTGCGCGTCGCGCGGCGGCCAGGAGGCGGCCAGACCGATCACGACGCCCTCCGCGTCGCGGCCCACCCGGTATACGCCCTCGTCGGCCGCTCGGGTCCCGGGCGTGAGCCAGTGGGTCCAGTGCTCGATCCGGCGGTCGATCGCCTCCTGCCCGAACCACTCGTCGCCGGAGATCAGATGCGCATAGGCGATCTCCCAGCCGCGCACGTGGATCCGGGCCAGCGCCGGCACATCCTCGAGCGAGGGGGTGTCGATCGTGAAGGTGGGGCCGGAGGTGGTCATGCCGGACAGGGTAGGCCCTCGCACCGACGGGGCCGGAGCTCGCCGTCGGGCGTGGCTCGAGAATGTCGCCCCACGGGTGCCTCTCCGGACATCTCCGTTCATCGACGGACACCCGGGTATTTCGCCGTGGCACGCTAGGTGTGCCACGCTAATGTCGTACATAAGCCCCGCTTCGGCATGACGTCGTGCGGGACCACGAACGAAAGGACCGACATGTCGCTGTTCCTCCTCGAGATCGAACCTGCCGCAGCAACCCGCGAGGGGAGCCAGGCCGTGATCGACGCGCTGCTGGTCCCGACCGGTGAGGGGTCCGCCGCCGAGCTCATCGAGTCGCAGGTGACGGCCGACCACTCGCGCCTGTTCACGATCGTCGAAGCCGGCTCCGCCGAGGAGGCCGAGCAGCTCGCCTCCTCCCTCGGCGACGCCGTCGGCACGGTGCAGGGACCCGACGAGGTCCGCCTGGTCGGCGCCGAGCTCGACGACATCAAGACGCTGCGCCGCGGGGCCGGGTATCTCGTCGAATGGGATATCCCCGCCGAGATCACCATGGAGAAGTACCTGGCGCGCAAGAAGGCCAACGCCCCCAAGTACGCGCAGGTCCCCGAGACCTCCTTCCTGCGCACCTACGTGCGCGAGGACACCGCCAAGTGCCTGTGCTTCTACGACGCCCCCGATGAGGAGGCCGTCGTGCGGGCCCGTGAGGCCGTCGAGACCCCGATCGATCGGATCTGGGCGCTCGGCGCGATCGACCTGGGCGCGAAGAGCTCGTGACCGCCGCCGTCGTCACCGAGGAGCGCAGCGCTCTCGGGCTGGCCGCGCTCCCGCCCTCGGTCGGGGCCGTGGTCGACGACGTGGGGGCGCAGGCCGGCGCCGTCGACCGGGGCGACGCCGACCTCTGGGACGGGTTGCGGGACCTCGGCGAGCAGGATCTGCTCACCGCGCCGCTGCCCCTCGTGGTCGAGCTGGCACATTCCCTCGCACGTCGCTGCACCGCCACCTCCTTCTCGCTGTGGGGCCACCGATCGGCCGTCGAGTATCACGAGGCCACGGGCGCTCCGCTCCCCGCCGGGGCCGACGTCGGAACCGTCGCCCTCGCCTCCGGCATGGCACCCGCCTTCAAGGAGGAGGCCGGGCTCGGCGAGATCCCGCTCGAGCTCACCGATCGGGCGGACGGGACGCTGTCCGTGACGGGCGCGCTGCCGTGGTGCTCGAACCTCCGCCCCGGGGCCTGGATCGTGGCCCCGGTCCGCGGCGCGGGCAACCGGCGCGCCATCGTCCGGTTCGCCCGGGACGCCGACGGGGTGACCGTGAAGCCGCTGAGGGGCCTCACGGCGCTCGACGGCACCTCCTCGGGCGTGGTCCTCCTGGACGACGTGAGCATCCCGGCCGGTGATGTCCTGACGGAGGACCTCCCGGCGTTCCGCGACCGGGTCCGGGCCCCGTTCCTGCTGATCCAGACGGGGATGTGCCTGGGCCTGGCGGGTGCGGCGCTCGACGCCGCGGAATCCGCCGTCGACGCTGCCTCCCGGAACATCCTCGCCGGGGAGTTCCACCAGGGGGCCGCGGACTGGGAGGCTCTTCGTGCGGAGCTGGTGCGCACCGTGGAGCAGGTGACGGCCGCCGCCGCCGGCGACGCTGAGCGGGTTCCCGCCCGTGACCTGGCCTCGGTGCGGCTGGAATCCGCTCTGCTCGCCGGCCGCGCCACTCGTCTCGAGCAGAAGGTCGTCGGCGGTCGGGGCTATGCCCTCGGCTCGGACACCTCGCGTCGAGCCCGGGAGGCGGCCTTCCTCCCCGTGCAGTCGCCGACGGAGACGCACCTGCGTCATCTCCTGGCGGCGCCGAATATCCTGGCGGTGGCGCCGAGTGCGGGCGGCCCCGGGGGTGCGGCATGACGACCCTCGCCCTCCGGGGCGTGACCCGCTGGTTCCCCGGCACCGCCCACCCGGTGCTGCAGGGGCTCGACCTGGAGGTCGAGGAACTCGAGACCCTGTGCGTGCTCGGCAGCTCCGGCGCCGGCAAGTCCACCCTGGTGCGGCTGCTCGCCGGTCTCGACGAGCCGCAGGGCGGCACCATCGACCGCGGTGAGGACCCCCGACGGCCCGCGCTGGTGCCGCAGTCCCCGGACCTGTTCCCCTGGCTCACGGTCGCCGAGAATGTCGGCATCGGGGGTCGCTTCGCCGCGAACGACGGACACTTCCGCACCGAACGGGTCCCGGAGCTCCTCGCCGAGCTCGGCATCGCGGAGCTGGCCGAGGCGCTGCCCGCCGAGCTCTCCGGCGGTCAGGCCCAGCGCGTCGCCCTCGGTCGGGCGCTCGCCGTGGACCCGTCGGTGGTGCTCCTGGACGAGCCGTTCTCGGCGCTCGATCCGGCGATCCGCGCCGACCTGCAGGTGTGGCTGCGGGAGGTCCTCACCCGGGTTCGGATCTCCGCGGTGCTGGTCACCCATGACGTCGACGAGGCGCTCACGGTCGCCGACCGCATCGTCTATCTCGACGGGCCGCGCGGTCTCACCGCCCACTGGCGGCCCGTGAGGATGGCACCGGCCGCGACGAGGTGCTCGCCCACTACCGGGCGGGATCGCTCGGAGCCATCGCATGACCGTGCGCCCGACCCGTCGGGCACTGTTGGGAGGTGGCTCGGCGACCCTGCTGGCCGGGGCGGCGGGCGCCGGTCTCGGTCTCGGCGTGCGCCGCGGTCGCGCCGCCACACCGGACCCGTCGGGCCCGCTGCGGATCGCCTACCTCCCGATCACCGACGCCGCCCCGCTGCTCATCGCGCACGCCCGCGGGTACTTCCAGGAGGCCGGGATCGAGGTCGCCGAGCCGGTGCGCCTGCGCTCCTGGGCCTCGATGGGCGAGGCGCTGCTCGCAGGAAGCGTCGACCTGGTCCACCTGCTGTTCCCGATGGCGCTGCAGATGCGCCTGGACCTCGGGGCGGACATCCGCGTGCTGGGGGCGAACCACGTAGACGGCTCGGCTCTCACCCTCGGCCGGGACGTCCCGGAGACCGCCGCACTCGCCGGACGTACCCTCGCGATCCCGGCTTGGTACTCGATCCACAACGTCATCGTCCAGCAGATGCTCCGTGCCGAGGGGCTCACCCCCGTCGTGCGCCGCACCCCCTCGGCGACGCGCGGAGAGGTCGCGCTGGTTCCCATGGCCCCAGCGGACATGATCCCCGCTCTCGACGCCGGCTCGATCGGCGGATACACCGTCGCCGACCCCTTCAACGCGATGGGGGAGGCGAAGGGCGTGGGCACCATCGGCCGCTTCCTCGGGGACGTCTGGCGCTCCCACCCCTGCTGCGTGACGGTCGCCTCCGGGGGTCTGCTGCGACGACCGGCGGCTCAGATCGACGCCGTCGCCGAGGCCCTGGTGCGCGCACAGCGCACCTGCCGTGAGGATCGCGAGGGGGTCGCCGCGGACCTCGCCGGCACCTACCTGCCGCAGCCCCTGCCGGCGATCCGCGCCTCCCTGCACCGGCCCGATGCCGGCCATGCCCGCGTCGAGCATCCCGACTGGCACGGCGAGACCATCGACTTCACCCCCGTCCTGCGCCCCGGGTTCACCGCCCGGCTCGTCGAGGAGATGCGTGACACGCTCCTGGACGCGCCCCTCGGTGAGCTCAACCGGATCGACCCCGCCGCGGTGCACGGACTCGTCGTCGACGACGACGCCCTGCGGGACGCCGCCCACCGTCTCGACCCGGCGGCGCTGGCGGGCCTGGACGACACCGAGGAGATCCTTCCGTGAGCATCGCCCCCACCGAGCTGGACCCCGACGATCTGGAACCCCCGGACGGCCCCGCGCCGGTGCCTGCTGTCGGAGGGTCCCGCAGCGCTCGGTCGCGACTCGCGCGACCCCCTCGCGCGGCCCTGGCGTGGGGAGCATGCGGCGCGGTCGCGACCGTGCTCGCCTGGTGGGCGTTCACCGCCGTCGGAGGGCCCGGCAGCCCGATGCTCGCCGCCCTCTCCCCGTGGCGGGTCCCCGGCGCCCTGGCCTCGCTGCTGTCCACGGGCGTGCTGCTCCAGGATCTTGTGACCAGCACGGTGCGGCTGCTGGCGGGGCTCGTGATCGCCGCGCTGCTGGGGATCCCCGCCGGGGCGCTGATCGGCCTGCATCGCCCCACGCGCTGGGCCACCGCCGGGCCGGTCCAGTTCGTCCGGATGATCTCGCCGCTGTCCTGGGCCCCGGTGGCCGTCGCCCTGCTGGGCGTGGGCTCCGCCCCCGTCATCTTCCTGGTGGCGGCCGCCGCGATCTGGCCGATCCTGCTGGGAGCCGCCTCCGCGGTGGGGTCGATCGACCAGCGTTATGTCGCCGTCGCGCACACCCTTGGAGCCCGACGACGGGAGATCCTGCGAACCGTGGTCGTCCCCTCGGTGCGGCCTGCGGTGCTCCAGTCGGTGCGCCTGGCGCTCGGCATCGCCTGGGTGGTGCTGGTCCCTGCGGAGATGCTCGGAGTCACCAGCGGGCTCGGCTACGAGATCCTCAACGCCCGTGATCGTCTCGCCTACGACGAGATGCTCGTCGTGATCCTCGTGATCGGTGCTCTCGGCGCCGCGATCGACGCTCTGGCACGCCTGCTCCTCGCTCCTCGGCGCGGCTGGCCCGTGCGGTCGAGTCCTCGCCGGACTTCACATCAGGTACCTGCAACCCGTAGTATCACCTAAAGACCGGGTGTCGGGGAGTTCTCCGCGGCGCCCGAAGACACCGCCGTCCAAGAAGACATCGCCGTCTAAGGAGAACCACGTGCCCGAGGCCGTCATCGTCGCCACCGCCCGCTCACCCATCGGTCGCGCCCGCAAGGGCTCGCTCAAGGACGTCCGCCCGGACGACCTCGCCGCCCAGATGATCCAGGCGGCCCTCGACCAGGTACCGCAGCTGGACCCGAGCACCATCGACGACCTGCAGCTGGGCTGCGCGATCCCCGAGGGGCAGCAGGGCGGCAACCTCGCCCGTACCGTCGCGATCCGCCTCGGCCTGGACGCCGTGCCCGGCGCGACCGTGACCCGCTTCTGCGCCTCCTCGATCCAGACCACCCGCGCCGCGTTCCACGCCATCGTCTCCGGCGAGGCGAAGGCCGTGATCTCCGCCGGCGTCGAGTCGATCTCCTCGAGCACCGGCAAGCTCATGGACGAGGACGCCCGCGACCCGCAGTTCCGCGAGGCTTGGGAGCGCACCGACCGGCGCGCCAGCCGGGAGATCCCCGCCCCCTGGCACGATCCGCGCGAGGACGGCGAGCTGCCCGACGCCTACATCCAGATGGGTCAGACCGCGGAGAACGTCGCCGAGCTGCGCGGGATCTCCCGCGCCGCCCAGGACGAGTTCGCCGTGCGCTCGCAGAACCGCGCCGAGGCCGCGATCGCCTCGGGGTTCTTCGAGCGCGACATCACGCCGGTGACCCTGCCCGACGGCACGGTCGTGGCGACCGACGACGGCCCGCGCGCCGGCGTCACCCTCGAGTCCGTCGGCGCCCTGGATCCCGTCTTCCGCCCCGACGGGACCGTCACCGCCGCCAACTGCTGCCCGCTCAACGACGGCGCCGCCGCCCTCGTGATCATGGAGGCCGAGTACGCGAAGGAGCTCGGCATCACGCCGCTCGCCCGCGTGGTCGCCACCGGCGTCTCCGGCCTCAGCCCCGAGATCATGGGTCTCGGACCGGTCGAGGCGACCCGCAGGGCACTCGCGCTCGCCGAGATGAGCATCGACGACATCGACCTGGTCGAGATCAACGAGGCCTTCGCCGCCCAGGTGCTCCCGTCGGCCGAGGATCTCGGCATCGACCACGACAAGCTCAACGTCCACGGCGGCGCGATCGCGCTCGGCCACCCCTGGGGCTCCACCGGCGCCCGCCTGACCACCACCCTGCTGAACGGTCTGCGCGAGCGCGACGGCCGCTTCGGCCTGGCCACCCTGTGCGTCGGCGGCGGGCAGGGAATGGCCCTCATCATCGAGAGGATGTCCTGATGACCAGCACGAACAGCACTCCCTGGAACGCCCCCACCCCCGGGCACATCTCCCTCGGCGGCAACCCCGGCAGTCCCGAGGATGACCGGCAGGACTCCGTCGTGACCGACCGCGCCGTGGTCTCCGCGCCCGACGCGACCGCCGCGACGCCGGCCGAGCTGCTCCCCGTCACCGCGGACCACTTCTCCCTGTTCCAGGACGTGGCCGGTGAGGATCTCGCGGCCTGGCGTGACGCGCGCTCGCTGGCCGCCGAGGTGCTCCCGCGGATCAACGACTGGTGGGACCGCGGCGAGTACCCGATCGAGCTGGTCGGCCGCCTCGGCGAGCTCGATCTGCTCACCGACGGGCTCGACGTCCCCGGACATCGCTCGCTCACCCCGCTCGCGACGGGCCTGGTGAACATGGAGCTCTCGCGGATCGACGGATCCGTCGGCACCATGGTCGGCGTGCAGGGCGGCCTCGCGCTGCGCTCGATCATGCTGCTGGGCTCGGAGGAGCAGAAGCAGCGCTGGGCCGAGCCGCTCGCGACCGGCACCGAGTACGCCGCCTTCGCCCTCACCGAGCCCGATCACGGCTCCGACTCCGTCTCCCTGGAGACCGTCGCCCGCCGGGACGGGGACAGCTGGGTGCTCAGCGGCGAGAAGCGCTGGATCGGCAACGGCGCCGGCTGCCACGTCTCCGTGGTGTGGGCCCGGGTCGAGGATCCGAGCGATGAGGCTCTGAACGGCCAGGTCAGCGGCTTCCTCGTCGACCAGTCGCTGCCCGGCTACGAGGCCGAGGTGATCCGCGGCAAGGTCGCCCTGCGCGCCATCCACCAGGCGCACATCACGCTGACCGAGGTCACGGTCCCGCTGGACGCCCGCCTGCCCGGCGCCCGCTCCTTCAAGGACACCTCGACAGTCCTGTTCGCGACGCGTGCGGGCGTGGCCTGGGGCGCCCTCGGCCATGCGACCGCCTGCTACGAGGCCGCGCTCGAGCACGCCACCACACGCATCCAGTTCGGGCGCCCGCTCGCGAAGGCGCAGAGCGTCCAGGTGCGTCTGGCCTCCATGCTGCAGACCCTCACCTCGATGCAGCTCTACTGCGTGCGCCTCGCCGAGCTCGAGGCCGACGGCACGATCCGCCCTGAGCAGGCCTCGCTGGCCAAGGTGCACAACACCCGCGCGGCCCGCGAGATCGCCTCCGACGCCCGGGATCTGCTCGGCGGCTCCGGCATCCTGCTGGAGAACCGGGTGGTGCGCCACCGCAGCGACATCGAGGCGCTGCACACCTACGAGGGCACCGACACCATGCAGTCGCTCATCGTGGGTCGCTCGATCACGGGGACCAGCGCCTTCGTGTGAGGGATACCCGGCACGGGAGCAGGCTCACAGCACCTGCTCCTGTGCCCTAGGCCTGCTCCTGTGGCTCAGGCCTGCTCCTGGGCCCGTGCCTGCTCCTGCACGCGTGCCTGCTCCTGCACGCGTGCCTGCTCCTGCATCCCTGCCTGCGCTCGCCACTCTGCCCGCTCCTGCGCGATGACGTCCCGCCCGAAGGACAGCACGAGCAGGGCGAGCGCGACGGCGAGGATCCCGGTGGCCAGCTGCGCCGGGATCACGGGCACCGTCGCCGCCAGCAGGGACACGCCCTGGAGGGCACCGATCAGCCGCCGGGACAGGCTGTAGCCGAGCGGTCGGCGCAGCGCCGGGCGGATCCCTGAGGCCGCGACGTACGCGTAGCGCATCAGCCCGATCGCGAGCACCCAGGGGCCCACGGTGATCGCGGCGAGCGCGGAGAGCGCCATGACCAGCGCTGCGTCGGCCTCCATGTCGATGCGGGCCCCGATCGGGCCAGCGGTTCCGGTGCGCCGGGCCACGTGGCCGTCGATCCCGTCGGAGGCGAGGGCGACGCCGATCAGCGCCGCGAGGACCCACCCGCGCGAGGGCACTTGCCCGGCGAGGGCGAGAACGGTCACCGCAGCGAGCGCCCCGGCTCCCAGCAGGCGCAGCATGGTCAGGAGGTCCGCCGTGGTGACGGGGCCCGGAGCCCGGGGACGCAGGGTCACGGCCGCGACGGCCAGCGGTGTCAGGCTCAGCAGCAGAGCGAGAGCGCCGATCAGCGCCGGCGGTGAGGCCAGGAGGACGAGGCCGGTTCCTACCGTGAGCAGACCGGCGGTGAGCAGGGCGAGGACCGTCGTGACGCGGCGCAGGCCCTGCGGCCGGGGCGTGGCGGATTGCGCTGGCTCCATCGCCCGAGCGTAGCCCCCGGCCTCTGAGCCGGCGGGCAGCGTCCGGCATCCCACCCGACGCCCCACCGAGGCCGGTGCGCCGGCTGCCTCGTGCAGGTGCCCTCGATCTCCCGCCGCTCCATGTCCGCCGACGCCGCGGTACGCGTCACAGCCCACGCAGGGTCTGGGCGAGGACCTCGCTGTGCTGGCCGGGGCACAGGCGGTACGTCCAGGTCTGAGAGGGCTTCCCCTGCTTGATCACTCGGTTCTCCCCGGTCTGATCACCGCAGCCGAGCGTGTCCTGATTCAGCAGGAAGGCGTTGAGGTCGGTGAGCACGGTGCCGGTGGTGTCCCAGCCCAGGGGTGCGCCGTCCCCCTCGTCGGGCGCGAGTTCGTCGCCCCAGCCTGCCGGGGGGGGGGCTCCCCGGTGATCCCCATCCCGATCTCGTGCCGCGCCGCGGAGAGCTCGTATCGCTCGACCGGGGCCGATTCGTCCGGGCCGCCCCCGGTGGGGCCGTCCTCGGTCCAGGGACGAATCTCGATCGTCCAGTCGTCGACGGGGTGGGCGAGCTGCCCGAGCGGCTCGGGGTCGGCATCGCGCACGGAATCCTCCAGGTCGCGCAGGGGCGTGCCGTCGCCGCAGTCCTGCACGTCGGAGTCGTGGGTGATCGATCCGGAGATCGAGACGCTCGTGGCCGCGATGTCGGTGCAGGGATTGTGCTCCTTCTCCGAGAGCTTCCCCTCCCAGACCACATAGGCGCCGGCCCTCTTCTCGATGAGGTCGCGCGCCTCGGGGTCGAGCTCATCGGTGGTCTCGTAGATCACCGCCCCGTTCGGGAGCTCGTAGCGCTGGCTGATGGTGTCGGCCGCGATCGTCGTGGAGCCCTCTCCGAAGTACCCGAACATCCCCGCGGCGGAGCTGCCGATGGTGATGACGTCGTCGTCGGCGAGCTCAGGTCCGTCCCCGGCGGGCAGCAACGAGCAGGAGCTCAGGGCGAGCGTGAGCGCGCCAAGCAGGGCAAGTGCCCCGGGTCGTCGTGCGGTCATCATGGATCCCCTCCTCCAGGCTCCCCCGAGCCGTGTGCCGCCAGCGTACTGGGGACGCGGCACGCCGAGGAGGGGGAGGAGTCCCCACCGGACCCGGCTCAGGCGCCCCCGAGCGGCAGAGTCCGCTCGAGCTCTGCCCGCCAGGGGGCCAGGTCCCAGCCCTGCGCCGCGACCCAGTCGTCGTCGAAGTAGGTGTCCCCGTAGCGGTCGCCGCTGTCGCACAGCAGCGTGAGCACCGAGCCGCTCTCACCGCGCTCGCGCATCTGGGCGATCAGCTGCGCCGCCGCCATCAGGTTGGTGCCGGTCGACGCCCCGACGCGCCTCCCCAGATGCTCCGACAGGTGGCGGGCGGCGGCGATCGAGGCCGCGTCCGGCACCCGGATCATCCGGTCCACCACCCCGGGCACGAAGCTCGGCTCGACCTGGGGGCGACCGATGCCTTCGATGCGGGAGCTGTGGTCCGTGGTCACCGTGGGGTCCTGCTGCACCCAGCCCTCGAAGAACGCGGAGTTCTCGACATCGGCGACGCACAGCCCGGTGGGCAGGCTGCGATACCTCAGCAGACGGCCGAAGGTCGCGCTGGTGCCGCCCGTGCCGGCGCCGACGACGATCCAGCGCGGCACCGGATGCGGTTCGAGCTCCAGCTGCGCGAGCGCGCTGACGGCGATCGAGTTGTTCCCGCGCCAGTCGGTGGCCCGTTCGGCATGGGTGAACTGGTCCATGAACAGCCCGCCCTGCTCGTCGGCCAGGCGCTGCGCCTCGGTGGCCATCTGCTCGGCGTGATCCACGTAGTGGCAGCGGCCGCCGGCCGATTCGATGAGTGCGATCTTGCTGGTGCTGGTGGACCGCGGCACCACCGCCACGAACGGGATCCCCAGCATCTTGGCGACATGAGCCTCGCTGACGGCAGTGGACCCCGAGGACGCCTCGATCACCGGCATGCCCGGCCGCAGCTGGCCGTTGACCAGGGCGAACAGGAACAACGAGCGGGCCAGCCGATGCTTCAGACTGCCCGAGGCATGCGTCGACTCGTCCTTGAGGTAGAGCTGGATGTCCCAGCTCGGAGGCAGGTCCACGCTCACCAGGTGGGTATCGGCGCTGCGACGCCCGTCGGCCTCGAGCCGATGGATCCGCTCCGCCACCCATCCCCTCAGGGACTCATCGCTGCGATCCAGGTCCTCGAGCTGCTGCGGCCACATCGCGGTGTCATCCATGCGACGACCGTACCTGGGGGAGGAGGCTCGGTCTGCCCGGAGACGGCGGACCCTCGCGCACCAGCCCTCGCGGCTCCGATCGTGCACACTGTCGGGAGGCACGAGATGCTCGGCCGCGCTCTGGAGACGGACGACGATCGGTACGAACGACGAGACGATCGCGACGAACGACGAGACGATCGCGACGGATGACGAGTGGTCGACGGAGCGGGTGGTTGACGGAGTGAGTGGTCGACAGAGTGAGTCGACAACGGGGTGGGGGGACGGATGACTGCGCGCACGACGGTGGACGATGCTGCGTGCCGCACAGAGCGCCGACGCACCGGCCGTGTCCCACTGCTGCTCTCCGCCGCGGCGCTGCTCACCGCCTGTGGTGGCGTGGTGCCTCTGCCCGCGGGAGAGGCCGTCGCGCACTACGACGAGGTCGCCGCGGAGCTCACCTCCGCACTCGGCGAGTCGACCGGTCAGGAGTGGAGCCTTCTCGAGCACCGGCGGGAGGTGCAGGAGCGAGAGGGAGTGTGCCGGTATTCGCCGGGCGACTGGGAGACCGGGACGACCCTGCTCGGCGTCTCCGGGGACGACGGATGGGACGAGATCATCGCGGCAGTCGACCCGGTGCTCGTCGAGCACGGGTTCTCCGAGCTCGAACGCCCGACGCGACAGGGAGCGCTGTACCTGGTCCGCGCCGCGGACGAGCACGGGGCCGAGGTGACGCTCTCGGCGCAGGGAACGCTCCGCATCGCCGATGCAGAGATCACGACGGAGTCCTGCTCCGCAGAGTCGCTCGCCCTCTGAGCGGGTGGCGGCGCTGAGTGCTGATCACTGATCACTGAGCGCTGAGCGTCGGCCTCGACGAGGGGTGCCGGGACGATCGCCGCTGTGGCCGATCTGCTCAGACGGGGGAGCGCGTGCCGGCCGCGGGATGTGCTCCACGAGCGCGGTGGGCCTCTTCACGGCTGCGCAGCAACTCGACTGTGCGGGCATCGTCCCAGCGCATGAGCAGGTAGTAGGCGAGAGGCAGCGCGACGGTGACCGCTGCGCGCCATGCGAACGGCGCGTCATGGGGCAGCCAGGTGGCCAGCAGGTAGCTCACCGCGATGAACACCGAGCTCGCGACCCGTGCCGGCGTGAACGCGGGAGCGATGAAGGCTCCCCAGCACCGGATCTGTGCCGTGATCCCGAGCGTGCCGAACAGTGCCAGGAGCACGAGGAGGAGCAGGAGCCGGGCGATGATCGGCAGAGGAAGCACCTCGAAGAGCAGCGCCGCCATGGCACCGTAGAGGATCGCCTCCGCCACATGCACAGCGCGAGGGACGCGGCGGGGTGTGGGGAGGGCGGCGGTCGACGTCGTCATCTCGGACCTCCTAGGGCGTTCCACCGTACGTCACGAGCCGCCGTCCGGGCAGGGCATCGGGCGGGTTCAGGGCGTGCGGACGGCGCCGAACGTGACTCGTCGCCGCAGCGCGAAGCCGAGCTTCTCGTAGCCGCTGATCGCCCCGGTGTTGGCGGCCGACGCGTGCAGCAGGGCCCGGTCGCCGCGCTGCTGGATGTGGAAGGCGACGTCGAGCACGAGGCGGGAGGCGAGACCCTGTCGGCGATGGTCGGCGTCGACCGCGACCCCGCTGATCTCGGTCCAGCCGTCGGGGTGCAGGCGCTCCCCGGCCATCGCGATCAGGCGCCCCTCGCGGCGGACCCCGACGTACCGCCCCAGCTCATGGGTGCGGGGCAGGAACGGTCCCGGTTTGGTCCGTTCGACGAGGGCGAGCATGTCGGGCGAGTCCGCGGCGCCGAGCTCGAGGGCCTCGGAGTCGGGGCGGGCGCGCAGCAGAGCCGTCTGCGTCAGCTGGACGCCGGGGATTGAGAACACCTGCTCCCAGCCCTCGGGCAGCACCGGGTCGGCATGCGAGACGCCGACGGTGGCGCCGTGGCCGAACAGGTCCAGGACCGCGTCCCACACGTCGGGATGCTCCCAGTCCTTCACCCCGACGAAGGGGGAGACGTCCTCGGGGAAGTGCTTGACGAGGTCGTTCCCGACCGCCTGGTGCGCGTGGTGGCCGGTCAGCGAGGACCAGACGGGGTTGTCCAGCACGGGGTCGTCCAGCACGGCATCGCTCAGCTCGGAAGTGTCCGGCAAGGAAGGGTCCGGCACGGCATCGTCCGCGATGTCGGGTCCTTCGGGCGAGGGCTCGCGGGCGGACTGGTCCTGCAGGGTCATCAGGCTCCTCGGGAGGCATCGGAGATCGGAGAGGAGCGTCGCTCCGTCGGCCCTTGGAGCCGACGCAGCGACGCTACTCCCGATGGCCTGTGGTGCCCAGAAATGTGTCGCAGAGCAGACGCTCGCGCCCAGAGTCGCCCTGTGACGCGCGGCGGCCGCCCCGTGCGAAGCAGCCGCCCCGTGCGAGACGGCCGCGTTGAGGGTGATCAGGTGATCAGGTGATCAGGTGATCAGGTGATCAGGCGACGAGGCTGTCGATCTGGTCGATCGCGGAGCGCGAGCCCTCTTCGACGCCCATGTCGAGCACCGTCTGGAGACCCTCACGGGTTCCGAAGGTCGTCACGTACCTCGCCAGGGTGGTCCCGTCCTGTTCGGTGAAGGTGCTCACGCAGGTCGAGGTCGGCATCTCGGGGTTCGGGGCGAAGCTCTCATCCGCGAAGCCGTCCTCGTAGCTGAAGGAGGAGGGCTCCTCGACCGTGAGCACGTTCCAGTACCCGTAGACGTGATCGCCTTCCGGGCCGGTCATGTAATAGGTGACCCGACCGCCCGGGGAGAGATCGTGGTCGACCACCGTGGCCGGGTACTCCGGCGGGCCCCACACCTTCTCCAGCTGACGCGGGTCCGCGTAGATGTCCCAGATGCGCTGAACGGGTGCGGCGAACTGCGCGGTGATGGTCAGAGTGAGGGCGTCGAGGTCGTGGCTGATATCGGTGACAGGCATGATCAGTCCTTCGGGTGGGACGGGGGCGTCGGAGCCGGGTCGGCCTCGGCGTCGAGGAGATCGTCGATGCGGGCGATGCGGGCGATGCGCTCGCGCCAGACGGCTTCCAGCTCGGTGAGCAGCTGCGCGGCGGAGCGCACGGTGCCGGCGTCGCCCCGGGTCAGGGTCTCCCGGCCGGTGCGGCGGCGGGTGATCAGGCCTGCTCGTTCGAGCACGCCGACGTGCTTCTGCACGGCGGTCAGACTCATCGAGTAGTTCCTGGCCAGGGACGATACCGACTGCTCGGTGACCAGGACGCGTCGCAGGATGTCGCGGCGCGTCCTGTCCGAGAGGGCGTGGAACCAGGCGTCGACCCGGTCGTCGGAGATCTGATGCACACGACGAACCTACAACCTGGCGGTTGTGGTTAGCAAGGCTTCCTTCACAAGTTCTCCATTAAAGAACAGTTGGTAGTTAGGTCAAGAGATCGTAAAGTCGCTTCCGGGGACGACGCAGTCCCTGCCGGAACCAACGAGGCGATCCGTCTCGGACCGGGCCGATTTCACGGGGGAGTGAACACAATGTCTGCAGGAACGCGTGGTGGGCGCCGAGTGCGCAGAGGGTCGATGCTGATGGCGGTGATGGCGACAGGGGCACTCCTGAGCGCCTGTGGTGGAGCCCCGGCTCCGGACAGCGCCGAGGGGGCGCGTGCCGGAGGAGCCGAGGGGCAGGGCGCGGTCGTGGCGGACGCGGACGCGGGCTCCGGAGCCGGCACCGGCGCCGACGACGCCGCGGCTGTGGTCGACAAGAGCGCCGACAAGCATGTCGGCAAGAGTGTCGACAAGGCTGCTGGCACGGCTGCTGACGGCGGCGCCGACAAGTCGGCTGCCGATGAGACGGGTGGGGCGGGTGACCACAGCTCCCAGGGGAGGAGCGCAGAGCATCGCCACGACGAGGGCCGGGGGGACGGCGGCCACGGTCGGGGTGGTGACGAACAGGGTGGTGACGACCAAGGTGACAACCAGGGTGGCGACGACCAGGGTGGCGACCAGGGTGGCGACCAGGGTGGCGACCAGGGTGGTGGCGACCAGGGAGACGGCTCGGACAGCGGAACCCCCGTCGATCTTCCTGCCGACTGGGCCGGGACCATCTCGACCGAGACTGTGCCCGCCTCCAACGGGACCCAGTACTTCGTCATGAACTATCTGTACGGGGAGGATCGGGCCGTGACGTCGATGACCGGCGAGGAGGTCGCGGGCCAGGAGTTCTTCGGCGGGACGGACGTCGAGTGCGAGGGCATCGCCTCGCTGGCAGGATCCTCGGCGAGCTGCCTGCTCACCGAGGGATCGCAGGAGCTCCCGATCGAGGCACGGCTGGTGCCTGTGGCGTTCGGCCACTCGGCGCTGCTGCTCAGCGCCGACGCCGACGGGCTCACGGCTCTGTCGATCCAGGAGGGCACGCCGCTGGGACTCTGGGGGACTGGGGTGGCGGAGCTCGAGAACGTCACTGCGGCGGATGTCGAGGATGCCGCGTTCAACGCGGTGCTGATGGCCGAGCACCCCGATGGTGATGTCCCGCCGGAGATCACCATCGACTGCGCCGTGCTCGACGCCGGGGCGCACGCCACCTGCGAGGTCGCCGGAACGACCGACGGCGGCGGCGACGGCACCTGGTACGCCACCGCTCAGCCGGGGTTCGGATCTGACGTCACGTACCTGTTCTCCCAGCTCCCGGTCTGACCCGGGTGGGACGGGGTGGGGGCCCCGTCCCGTATCCGCGGTGCGCCGTGCTTCCCGGGGAGGGGGAGGTGCGGCGCATCGTGCTGTCCGGGCTCATGCGGATCCCTCCGGCCCGTCCTGGTCACGACGGCGCGCCGGGTGCGGCTCACGCCTATGCTCGTCCCATGGAGCAGCAGCGGGGGACCCCGTCCGGCTACGACTGGGAGCGTGGGTCCCTCCCGTCGGAGACGGAGATGTTCGCGCCAGCGCTCTCGTCCACGCCCGCCTCAGAGCGTCGGTCACCCGGCGCCGCCGGCCCGGATCCGCAGGGCGAACGGCCCTCGCGCGGCTTCCCGCCGTGGGCGATCGTCGCCATCGTCGCGCTGCAGGTGGTGGCGCTGGTCGGCTCCGTCGGCCTGATCGTCGGCGGCGCACTGCGGCTGCTCGATCAGGATCCGGACCCCGACCCGGCCGCGGCGCCCGCCACGCGCTCCGGGCAGACGCAGGAGGCCGCGCCGGACAAGACCCCCGGAGTCGTCACCGATGACCAGGGTGAGGAGCTCTCGGACGGCACCGGCGGCTTCGACGACCCGGCCGTCGTCGGTGAGCACACCCTCAGCTGGACGACGTGGACCGGCGGCACGATCAGCGTGAGCGCCCTCGCCGTGGATCTCGATGCGAGCCTTCCGGGCGCCCGGGGCACGACGGTGGTCGAGGACGGCTACCGGCTGGTCGAGGTGGCCTATCAGGTCGTCTACGACGGGCCGGGGCAGCTCGCCCCCGTCGAGGAGCTGTGGATCTCCGGGGAGTCCCACCGCGCCTACTACCAGGACATCGCGCAGGGGCTCCTCCCCGATCCGATGCAGGAGGTGCGGCCGCTCGGCAGCGGGCAGAGCGCCGAGTTCCACAGCCTGCTCCTGCTCCCCGACGACGAGCTCGACGGGCTCCGGCTCGGGGTGGAGACCTACAGCGGCGAGATCCTCTACTTCGACCCGCGGTGACCACTCGCTGCGTCGTCCCGCAGCAGCCCGGGTGCGTTAGCGTTGCCCGAGACGCACGGATCTTCGCCGCGCGCCGCACGCCACGCTGAGGAGGGGGACCCCGGCGCACGCCCGGCACACCATGGACCAGTCATCTCTGCGCACCCCTGCCCCGACGCCGCGCACCGAGCCGATGGGCGCCGGCGGGCCCGACGGACAGCGCCCTCGCTCCTCCCGGACGACCTTCTTCGCCGGTATCGGATGCGTCGCCCTGATCCTGGGACTGCTCCTCGGTGTGGGCGGCTTCTTCGGGGTGCGTGCCGTCACCGGCGGTGACCCGTCGGAGACCGCTGGCACCGAGACCGGCGGGACCGGGGAATCCCTCGAGGCCGCGCCCGTGGGCAAGGAGGCGGCTGTGCCGATGGGCACCACCTTCCCCGTCGTCTCGCCCGACGAGTACATCGGCGAAGTGCAGGTCGCCGTCACCGAGATCGACTGGGACGCGACCACGGAGGTCGCGGAGGCCAACACGTTCAACGACGCCCCCGGGTCCGGCGAGAAGTACATGCTGACCACGCTGGAGGCGGCCTTCCGCGGCGAGGGCACTCTCTCGACCGCGTTCTGGGTGAGCGTGACCTACGTGGCCGAGGACGGCACGGAGTACGGCGACAGCTATGCCATCACGCCCCTCCAGTCCCAGCTGCCCTGGGAGGTCGCCGACGGGACCGACTTCTCCCAGCAGATCGCCTTCCTGATCCCGCAGGACGCCCCCGAGGGCGGGCACATCGTGCTCTCCCCGGTCGTCGCCGCGGACCTCGAGGAGGGCACGTGGGTGACTGCGGCCTGACTGTGCCAGGCCGCCCGGGACCCTGCCCGACCGTGCCAGGCCGCGCGGGAGCATGCCCGGCTGTGCCGGACCCTGCCCGACCTCGCCTGAGCGCTGCGGCCGCGGTGGACACCGGCCCGCGCTCTGAGGCATGATCTATCTGAAACCCGCGGTATCAGACAACCGTGCGGGGATCCGCCACCCCTCGACGAAGAGATCGCGAAAGGTCACCGATGAGCAGCTACACCGAGCACGTCACCCGAGTCCTCACGGAGGACCGCGAGCACCCCGGCGTCGGCACCGTGGCCGTGCTGACCTTCGCCCCGCCCGAGGGTGAGGAGAAGCGGCCCGCGACCCTCGGCCCCCGCTCGATCGACGCCGTCACCGGGGCGATCGGCACCGCGCTCGACCGCGCCGAGGCCGGGGAGATCCAGGCCGTCGCCCTGACCGGCACCGGTCGCGTCTTCCTCGCCGGCGCCGACCTGTCGATGTTCACCGACCCCACCGCCGTCTCGAACGTCGAGGCCATGACCCGGGCCGCCCATGCGCTCCAGGTCCGCGTGCGCACCAGCTCCGTCCCGGTCCTCGCGCATCTCAACGGGGTCGCGCTCGGCGGCGGCCTCGAGGTCGCGCTGATGGCCGACGTCCGCACGGCCGCCGCCGGCGTGAAGGGCCTCGGCGTCCCCGAGACCAGCCTCGGGATCCTCCCCGGCTGGGGCGGCACCACGCTCCTCCAGTCCGTCGTCGGCCCGGAGAACGCGGTGCGGATGATCCTCGAGGACCCCGCCCGCGACAAGCAGCTGGGGGCCGACGAAGCCCTCGAGATCGGACTGATCGACGAGATCGCCGAGGACCTCGACGAGGCGCTCGACGAGTTCGCCGCGCTGATCGCCGCGCACGTCGACGTCGACGAGGCGGATACCGACATCGTCGACCCGAGCGTCGTCGAGGCCGTCGTGTCCTCCACCTCTCCGATCCCCGGTGCCTGGGCGGGCCGCGAGGCGCCGCTGCCCGGCGTCGACACCCCCGAGGCCGAAGCTCTGCTCGACGCACTCGATGCCGCGCACGGCAGTGCCGAGACTCGCCGCACCTGGTCCGCCCGGCTCGAGAGCCAGGGCGCGCCCGCTGTCGCCCGCGCCATCGGCCTGCTCCAGAAGCTGCCCGGCTCCACCCTGGAGGACGCCCTGGCCCGGGAGGCCGACGCGCTCGCCGAGCTCGTCCGCTCCGATGCCGCCGCGGCCTCGATGTACAGCGCCGAGCTGCTGCGTCGCGGCAAGCCCGGCCGTCGGCCCGTCGACGGGGCGCGGGAGATCCAGCGCGTCGGCGTCGCCGGCGCAGGCCTCATGGCCGCCCAGATCGCGGCACAGCTCGCCCTCGGGCTGCAGGTCCCCGTGATCATGCGCGACCTCGACGAGGCCACCGCCGCCAAGGGCCTCGCCGCCGCCCGCGAGGTCATCGCCCAGACCGCGGCCCGCGGCCGGATCGACGAGGAGATGGCGACGAGGATCGCCGCCGCGCTCGACGCCACCACCGACCTGCAGCAGCTCGCCGACTGCGACCTCGTGCTCGAGGCGGTCCCCGAGGTCCTGACGATCAAGAAGTCCGTGTTCGCAGAGCTCGAGGGCGTCCTGGCCGACGACGCCCTGCTGGTCACGAACACCTCCTCGCTCTCGGTCACCGCGATGTCGGAGGGGCTCGCCCACCCCGAACGGGTCGTGGGCCTGCACTTCTTCAACCCGGTCGCCAAGATGCCCCTGGTCGAGGTGATCCACACCGAGGCCACCGACGAGGCCACCCTCGCGACCGGCCTCGAGGTGGTGCGCCGGCTGCGGAAGTTCGCCGTACGCAGCGCCGACGCGCCCGGGTTCATCGTCAACCGCCTGCTGTTCCGGGTGCTCGGCGGGGTGCTCGCCCCGCTCGACGCCGGCGCGGACCCGGCCGAGGTCGACGCCTCCCTGGATGCCCTCGGCCTGCCGATGCGACCGTTCGCGCTGCTGGACCTCGTGGGGCTGGCCGTCGCCGACCACGTCGGCACCGTGCTCCAGGGGGAGCTCGGCGACCGTTTCCACGCCTCGCCGGGCCTCTCCGTGATGGCGGAGAAGTCCGCACACTTCACCGAGCGCAGCCGGGACGCCGTGCATCCGCCCGTCTCCCCGACGGTCGCGGAGGTGTTCGGGGCCGACGCACAGGGCGCGCCCGGAGCGGAGTCCTCGGCCCCCGTCGGCGACGCGCTGCTGGAGCGGGTCCGGGACGGGCTCGCGGAGGAGATCGCGATCATGCTGGAGGACGGCGTCGTCGAGCGGCCCGAGCAGATCGACCTGGCGCTCATCCTCGGCGCGGGCTTCCCCCGGCACCGCGGCGGCATCACCCCGTACCTCGACGCCACCGGCACGTCCGAGCGGGTGGCCGGGCGCAGCTTCCACGGGGAGACGTTCAGCCCGAAGCGGTGACGGCTCGGATCGGCGCCGTCCCATCGTGACCGGATAGCGATCCGGTGCACGTTCCTGCGCCTGATCGCCCCCGTACTATGTGGCGATCGGGCCCAGGGGGGCTCGACCTCACACAGACGTGTCGGGAGAGAGGGGACGGCGCCGGGTACGGCGCCGGAGGAGACTATGTCGCAGCCACCGCAGAACGGATGGGGCCAGCAGCCCCCGTCCGGTGACCCATTCGGCCAGGATCCGCAGGGCGGCTACGGTCAGCCGTCGCCGAACGGTGGATACGGCCAGGACCAGCCAGGGGGCTTCGGGCAGGGCCAGCAGAACGCCGGCCAGGACCAGCAGGGCTACGGCCAGGACCAGCAGGGCTACGGCCAGCAGTCCGCGAACGGCGCATTCGGCCAGCAGAACTCGCAGAACCCGCAGAACCCGCAGAACGAGCAGGGCGGCTTCGGGAACGCACCGTCCTTCGCGCCGGCCTTCGGGGACAGCGGTCAGATGCCGACCGAGCAGCTGCCCGTCAAGAAGGGACCCGGCAAGCTGCCGTTCATCATCGGTGGCTGCTGCGTGCTGCTCATCCTGGCTCTGATCGTCGTGGGCGGCGGGATCTTCCTCTTCTCGCGCGGTGGGGGCGATACCCCCGGCGGTGGGGGCGAGACCACCACGCAGGAGGAGACCACCACCGAGGAGACCACTGACGAGGAGACCACCGCCGAGGAGCCGACCACCGACGAGGCCACGACTGACGAGGCCACGACCGACGAGGCGACCACGGAGGAGGAGACCACTGCGGCTGCGGGGGATGGCAAGGGCACCGAGGACAGCCCCTACGCCCTCGGGCAGAAGTTCACCCTCGAGGATGGTGAGGGCGGCACCCTGGACGTCACGATCGGAGAGGTCGATTGGGACGCGACCTCGACCGTCATGGAGACCAACTCCTACAACACCGAGCCTGCTGACGACGAGACCTACATCCTCATCCCCATCGAGATGACCTATCACGGCGATGGCGAGGCCGAGGCATATATGTCGCTGGTGATCGAGTACGTCAGCAGCAGCGGCGACCGGTTCTCCGACGAGGGCACTGTGACGCCCCACAGCTCGATCGAGGTCGGGACCATGAAGGACGGAGACACCGGGAGCTGGGAGGTCGGCATGATCGTGCCGAAGGCGAACACCAAGGACGGGAAGCTCGCCGTCGAATCCCTGTTCAACTTCGCGGGCGAACCGGTGTGGGTCGCCGTCTGACGAGAGCCGGCACGCGCACGACCTGAAGAGCTCTCCCTGCTCGCCGGATGATCGGTGAGCAGGGAGAGCTCGTCGTCGAGGGTCGCGGCGCAGCTCAGCGGAGTCGTCGATCCCCCTGCGGGGATGCTCAGCGCCGCGGAGCCGCCCAGGTCTCGAGCCGCTCGAGGGACTGCTCGATCGTGGCGCGGGACTTGCAGAACGCGAGTCGCAGGTACGAGCTTGCCTCGCCGGCCTGCCCGTCGCGGTAGAACGCGGACAGCGGGATCCCCACCACGCCGGCCTCCGCGGGCAGGCGCTCGCATAGGGCGGCCGTGAGGAGCCGCACGAGCTTGATGCGCTGTCTCCTCCCGAGGAGCGCTCTATCGCTTAGGGAAAGGGGACCGTCAGCGACGTGCTGGTGCCGAACGACTCCTGGAGACGCATCTCAGTGAATTCCGTGCCTGGAGGAACCTCGAATATGAGGGTTCCACTGATAGTGAGGCCTGGGTTCACCTCCTCAATTATGAGCGGGTCTTCCACAGCAAGGGAGGCATCTGTGTTCGAGGAGTACTCTTTGCCGTCCGTCCCTACGAGAATGAAGTCATTTGCCCAGAGGTCCTGGGATTCTTCGGATTTGTTTGTGTAATCGATGTTGACTACGAAGTACTCGTTGGAGGTCGTACTCTCCCATAGTGAGTCGCTCAGTTCCTGTGTCCGTTCGGTGGACGTCACTGTGATTGCTGAGCCGTCGGACTCGCCGGACATCCCTGAAGGGGTTCCGGCGGCAGGGGGATCTGCTGTGGCCGACTCAGTGGGACCGTCTTCCTCATCGGGACCGTCTTCGTCGATCGCGCCCGGGTCGCCGCCCCCGTCACTCGCGCTGGACGCCGAAGGGGACGTTCCGCCTGAGCTCTCGGTGCTGTCGCCAATGCTGCTGAGTGCTCCGAGCAGTACGAGGGCGATGAATCCGAACACCAGGAGGCCGCTACAGCCGAGGCAGCCGATGACCAGCCACTTGATGGCGCCGCCCGAAGGCTGTGCGGGCACCATCTGAGATGGCTGAGGGCCCGCATACGGCTGGTATCCGGGGCCGCCGTAGGGCGAGTTCGACGTCGGATAACCGTAGGGACCACCAACATTCGGCGAGGGGGGCTGACCGTTCGGTGCCTGGTATCCTCCGCCTCCAGTTGAGGACGTGTGTATCGATCCCTGAGGTGGATTGTTGATTGGTTGCCAGGAATCAGGCCTAAAAGGGTCGGGTGGAATATTTGGCGAAGGCTGGGACATGGCGACGGGCGCCGAGGCGCCACCCTCCTTGGGGGCGGTTGTGGACCGGAGGGAGTCTCCGGTTCATCAAAGATTAAGTCGATGAACCGTCAATCGGGTGCGCAATATGCCTACAAAAGGTCACATTAAGGACACGCCCCCACAGCGAGTCCTGCTCAGCGCCGCGGAGCCGCCCACGTCTCGAGGCGCTCGAGGGACTGCTCGATCGTGGCGCGGGACTTGCAGAACGCGAGCCGCAGGAACGAGCTCGCCTCGCCGGCCTGCCCGTCGCGGTAGAACGCCGACAGCGGGATCCCCACCACGCCGGCCTCCCCGGGCAGGCGCTCGCACAGGGCGGCGGCGTCGGCCTCGCCGAACGGGGCGGCGTCGGCCACCGCGAAGTACCCGGCCTCCGGGACGCTCACGCGGAACCCGATCGAGCGCAGCCCGTCGGTGAGAAGGTCGCGCCGCTCTCGGAGGTCCTGGGCGAGATCGTGGAAGGCCGAGGACGGCATCGCGAGGCCGGCCGCGACAGCGGGCTGGAAGGGTGCCCCCGAAGAGTAGGTCAGCCACTGCTTGAGGCTCATGATCGCGGTGATCAGCTCGGGCCGGGCGGTGATCCAGCCGATCTTCCACCCGGTCACGGAGAAGGTCTTGCCCGCCGAGGAGATCGACACGGTGCGGTCCTTCGCACCGGGCAGCGTCGCGATCGGCAGGTGCGCGGGGCCGAAGGTCAGGTGCTCGTAGACCTCGTCGGTCACGATGATCGCGTCGTGCGCGACGGCCTCGTCGACGATCGCCTGCAGCGCCCCCACCCACAGCATCAGGCCGGTGGGGTTGTGCGGCGTGTTCACCAGCACCAGACGCGTGCGGTCGGAGAACGCGGCGCGGAGGTCCTCCTCGACGACGCCCAGCACCAGGTCACCGTCCTCGCCCGTGCGGGAGGAGACCGGGACCGTGCGGTGCACGCCTCCGGCGAGGGCGATGATCGCCGCGTACTGGTCGTAGAACGGCTCGAGGGTCACCACCTCGTCGCCCGGCTCCACGAGCGCCAGGATCGTCGCGGCCAGCGCCTCGGTGGCCCCGGTGGTCACCAGCACCTCGCTCGCGGGGTCCCAGCGCAGCCCGTACCACTGGGACTGGTGCTCGGCGATCGCCTCGCGCAGCACGCTCTCGCCGAGCCCCGGCGGGTACTGGTTCTGCCCGGCCCGGATCGCGGCGACCGCGGCGTCGGCCACCACGGCGGGCGGGGCGTCGTCGGGGAAGCCCTGCCCCAGGTTCAGCGCGCCGGTCTCGGCCGCCTTCGCGGACATGCGGGCGAAGACGGTGGGGCGGGCCTCGCCGTCGATGAGCAGGCCGGCCGCAGCGGCGGCACGGGTCCAGGGGCCGGTGGTCTCCATGCCCCCGAGTCTGTCAGAGAGGGGCACGGATCGCCCAGATCGTCCGGGCCGCTGTCGGCGATGTCCTCGGCGGCGGGGGATTCAGCAGCGGGGGATTCAGCGGCGCGGGAAGACGAAGCGGCCGTAGGTGACGTAGCGGAACGACGTCGAGACGATCTGCCCGATGAGCGTGCCGGAGATGTTGTCGGCCAGCAGCGAGTCCAGCCCCAGCACGTAGCGGGAGAAGCCCAGACAGGACAGCTGCAGCCCGGAGGCGATCACGTTGATCAGGATGAACAGCATGATCGAGCGGGTGGTGTCCGGGCGCGGGCGGTCGCCGAAGGTCCACAGCCGGTTGCCGAGGTAGGTCAGGCTGGATGCGGCGGCGATCGTGAGCACCTTCGCCGTGAGCGGGTTGCCGTGCATGAGGCCCTGGCCCCAGCCCTGGGTGGGGTGCCAGAACACGAGCAGGTTGTACATCGCGGCGTCCAGGAGGAACACGAGCCCGCCGACCGCCAGGAATTTGAGCGTCGAGGCCAGGTGGTCGTCGATCAGACCGCGCAGGGGCGGGCGCGGGGTGCGCGGGCTCTGCCGGGAGCGCTGGGCACGGGGGGCCGACGGACGGGGCCGGCGGCCGGGTGCCTGCCGCTCGTCCGCCGCGGCGAGCTCGAGGGACGAGCAGGAATCCCAGCAGGGGGAGGGGGCCGACGGGTGATCGCCCGGCGCAGGCCCGTCGTCCGACAGCGGTGTCGTGGCGGGGTCCGGGGCACTCTCGGCGCGGCGTCCGGACGTCGTGGAGCGCGCGGGCCGGGCCTGGTCCGCGATATCCGCCGGGGTCTCGGGCGTCAGCACGCCCGGCACTGTACCCGAGGCGTTAGGATCGGCCTCCTGTCGCAGCGACGGGTCGGTGGCACCTCACATCGAGGTCTCCGAACCCTGGGAGCGCGCGACACGACCGTCGCGACGGGTCCGGCTCAGGCCGGCGCCCTGGGAGCGCGCGGTCACGGCCGCCGCATCGGCCCCGTCGTCCGTCCGGATGCCTGCTCGGAAGGCCGCCCCCGTCGGGCGACCCCGGGGGTGACCTGGTCGGGCGGCTTCGTCGGGCCGATCGCCGTGCGGCGCACATGATCACCACCTCGCAGGAAGAGAACGCCATGACCCACGTCGCCCTCACCATCGCCGGCTCCGAGACCACCGGAGGCGCCGGGGCGCAGACCGACCTGAAGACCTTCCACCAGCTGGGGACCTTCGGGACCGCGGCCCTGACCTGTATCGTGTCCTTCGACCCGAAGAACGATTGGGGGCATCGCTTCGTGCCCGTGGAGCCGCAGGTCATCGCCGACCAGATCGAGGCCACCACCGCGGTGCACGACATCGACACCGTGAAGATCGGCATGCTCGGCACCCCCGCCACGATCGACACCGTCGCCGCGTCGCTCGCCGAGCGCAGCTTCACCCACGTGGTCCTGGACCCGGTGCTGATCTGCAAGGGCCAGGAGCCCGGCGCGGCGCTGGACACCGACAACGCGCTCAAGGAGAAGATGCTGCCGCTGGCCACCTTCGTCACCCCCAACCACTTCGAAGCCCTCGCCCTGTCGGGGATGAAGTCCATCGAGAGCGTCGAGGAGCTCACCGAGGCCGCGAAGCGCATCCATGACACGTACGACGTGATCGTGCTGGCCAAGGGCGGCGTGGTGCTTGAGGGCGAGGATGCGGTGGACGTGTTCTACGACGGCGAGCAGACCGTCGAGCTGCGCAGCCCCAAGATCGGCCAGGAGCGGGTCTCCGGCGCGGGCTGCACGCTCGCCGCCGCCGTCACCGCCGAGCTGGCCAAGGGGTCCTCGCCGCTCGAGGCCGCGCGCATCGCCAAGGACGTCGTGGTCAGCTCCATCGAGAACCGTCAGGGCGGCCATGCCCCCTTCGAGGCCGTCTACCAGGGCAACTACCGGGCCTGACCTGGTGGTCTGCTGGCCGGCTGGCCTGTTGGCCTGTTGGCCTGTTGGCCTGTTGGCCGGCTTACCGGCTGACCGGCTGACCGGCTGACCGGCTGACCGGCTGACCGGCTGACCGGCTGACCGGCTGACCGGCTGACCGGCTGACCTGTTGGCCCGCTGGCTGGCGGCTGGTGGCTGGCGACTGGCTGCTGGCACGGAGCTGACAGAGCAGGCCGCGTCCACTGGCGGCTGGTGTGCAGGGAGCCGCTATGTGGCGGAGCCTGCTCACCTGACGCCAGTGGATGCGAGGGGCGCCGCTATGTGGCGGAGCCTGCTCACCTGATGCCCGTGGATGCGAGGGGCGCCGCTATGTGGCGGAGCCTGCTCACCTGACGCCAGTGGATACCAGGGGCGCCGCCTCCCTGACGCCGGTGGGTGCGCGGGCGCCACCTCTGGTCACGAAAGCGTTCCGACATGCGATCGATCGAGGCCTGATCTGGACAGATGTTCCATTCCCGCGCATTCTCGGACCATGAGCGACAGCAGCATGCCCACGGGAGCACTCCGCGCGGACACCACGGGAGCACGCCGCGCGGACACCCCGAGAGCGCCCCGGGCCTCGCGCTCCGGCGGCGCCCCGAAGGAGATCGGCGAGGCGCTGATCTCGCTGCGCGGCGTCGACAAGTTCTTCGGCGACTTCCAGGCGCTGAAGAGCATCGACCTCGACATCCACCGCGGTGAGGTGGTCGCGCTGATCGGGGCGTCCGGCTCCGGCAAGTCGACCCTGTGCCGCTGCATCAACCGCCTCGAGACCATCACCGACGGCGAGATCACGATCGACGGCGAGCGTCTGCCCGAGGAGGGCAAGGACCTCACCCGGCTCCGCAGCGACGTGGGCATGGTGTTCCAGAGCTTCAACCTCTTCCCGCACCTCAAGGCGATCGACAACGTGACCCTCGGCCCCCGCAAGGTGCGCGGCGCGAGCAAGGCGGAGGCCGAGCAGCAGGCCCGTGAGCTCCTCGAGCGCGTGGGTCTCGCGGACAAGGCGAACTCCCTGCCCACCGCCCTCTCCGGCGGCCAGCAGCAGCGCGTGGCAATCGCCCGCGCTCTGGCGATGAAGCCCAAGGCGCTGCTCTTCGACGAGCCCACCTCCGCCCTGGACCCCGAGGTCATCAACGAGGTCCTCGATGTCATGGGCGAGCTCGCCGAGCAGGGCATGACGATGCTCGTGGTGACCCACGAGATGGGCTTCGCCCGCCACGTCTGCGACCGCGTCGTCTACATGGACCAGGGTGAGATCGTCGAGCAGGGCGAGCCCGAGGAGTTCTTCACCGCCCCGCGCAGCGACCGCGCGAAGGCGTTCCTGTCCAAGATCCTCGCGCACTGACCGTGCGCCCCGTCCCGAGCGCCTGACCCCCAGCACCAGAGCCGCAGCGCCAGACCTGACCAGACCAAACCCTCAGCACCAGGCCAGACCAGACCAGACCCTCAGCACCAGACCCTCAGCTCCGCCGGAGCGACCCGAGAGACCGGAGAGATCCATGACCCCCACCTCCTTCCGACCCGGCCGACGCGCCGTCGTCGCCGCCGCGGCCGCCCTGCCGGTCGGCATCGCCCTGGCCGCCTGCTCGAGCGACACGGGCGCCGGCCCCGACCTGGGCGGCGGCGGATCCGATGCCGGCGGCGCGGGCAGCCCCTTCGGGGACGCGGTCGCCTCCGGCCCGGTCGCCGCGGATGACGTCGTCTCCGCCAGCGCCTGGGCCACCGCCATCAAGGACAAGGACAAGCTGGTGCGCGGCGGAACCCTCGCCAACCAGGTGTTCTCCCTGGCCAGCACCTCCGGCGGCGACCCCACCGGCTTCGACGCCGGTCTCACCCAGCTCCTGGCCCGCTACATCCTCGGCGAGGACATCACGGACAAGGTCGAGTACATCGACACCACCGTCGAGACGCGCGAGACCCTCGTCGAGAACGGGACCGTGGACTGCGTGATCGCGACCTATTCGATCACCCCCGAACGCCTCGAGGTCATCAACTTCGCCGGCCCCTACTATCTCTCCGGCACCGCGATCCAGGTGCGCACCGAGGACAAGGACAAGATCTCCGGCCCCAAGGACCTCACCGGGCTGAAGATCGTCACCCAGTCGAACTCGACCGGGGTGCAGGCCGCCGAGGAGAACATCCCGGACTACGACAAGTCGCTCGTCCAGACCCTCCCGGACAACGAGTCCTGCGTCGCCGCGCTCAAGCAAGGGCGGGCCGACGCCTACGTCCTGGACCAGGGCGTCCTGCTCGGCAACTCCGCCGCGGACCCCGAGGTCACCGTCGTCGGCGATCCCTTCGTCGACGATCCCTACGGCGTGGGCCTGTCGAAGGATGATGACGACGCCGTCGACTTCGTGAACACCTTCCTGCAGGAGATCATCGACTCCGGCACCTGGAAGGACCTGTGGACCGCCACCATCGGCGAGGTCATCGAGGGCGATGCGCCCGAGCCGCCCGTCCCGGGCGATCTCCCCGCCTGATCCGTCGCCGGCGCGGCGGGCCCCGAGAGGAGCTCGCCGTGCCTACCGACCTCCCCGTCCCGAGAGGCACCGATGCAAGCTATCGCCGAGAACATCCCCCTGCTGGTGCAGGGCATCGCGTACACCGTCGCGCTGACCCTGCTCGGCTACGTGCTCGCGCTGATCGTCGGCACCGTCCTCGCGGTGTGCCGCGTCAGCCCGATCCCGCCGCTGCGCTGGGCCGCGACCGTCTACGTCGAGATCTTCCGCAACATCCCGCTGCTGAGCCTGCTGATCCTCATCGCCTTCGGACTGCCGGACGTCGGTCTGCGTCTGCCCTACTTCTGGTGCGGCGTGCTGGGGCTGACCCTGTCGTCGGCCGCCTTCGTGTGCGAGAACGTGCGCTCGGGCATCAACACGGTCCCCGTGGGCCACGCGGAGGCCGCGCGCTCGATCGGCCTCGGCTTCTTCGGGACCCTGCGCTACGTGGTGCTCCCGCAGGCCTTCCGCACCATGATCCAGCCGCTGGTGAACGTGTTCATCGGCACCGTGATCGGCTCGGCGCTGTGCTCCGCGATCGCGGTCAGCGAGATCACCTGGGTCACCCAGACCCTCAACATCCAGTACGCGCAGGCCGTGATCATGTTCCTGGTCGCCGGCGCCGTCTACCTCGGAATGTCGCTGGGCGGCTCCGCCCTCGGCGGGGCGCTGGAGAGGGCCGTCTCCCCGGACACCCACGGCTCCTCGCGCCGCCGGAACACGCTGGACGTCACGGCAGGAGCGCAGGCATGAGCGTCTCCACCGCCCCTACCTCCCGCGCCCGACGCTCCTCCAGCACCGCGACGCAGGTGCTCTTCGACGCGCCAGGCCCCAAGGGACGGGCGCGCATCGCGCTGCTGTCGGTCCTCAGCTCCGTTGCGATCCTGGCCGTGATCGGCCTCGGGCTGTGGCAGTTCCAGAAGAACGGGCAGCTGGACCCGAACAAGTGGGTCGTCTACCTGCGGGTCGACTATCTCGCGTTCCTCGGCCGCGGGCTCCTGGGCACGCTGAAGGTCACGGCGGTCGCCGCCGTGGTCGCCTTCCCCTTCGGCCTGCTGCTCGCCCTGGCGCGGTTGTCCCGGTTCGGGGCGCTGAGCAGGGCGGCGACCGTCTGGATCGAGTTCTTCCGCGGCATCCCGATGCTGCTGGTGGTCTACGCCTTCCTGCTGGCGCTGCCCGCCTACGGCGTCACCGTCCCGCGGTTCTGGATGCTGGTGATCCCGATGATCCTGGTCTCCGCGGCGACCACCGCCGAGGTGTTCCGCGCCGGCATCAAGGCCGTGGACATCGGGCAGCACGAGGCGGCCGCCGCGATCGGTCTGGGCCGACGCGACGCACTGATCAGCGTGATCCTGCCGCAAGCCGTGCGGCTGGTGCTGCCCAGCCTGATCCTCGCCCTGGTCACCCTGCTCAAGGACTCCACCCTAGGCTACGTGGTCAGCTACAACGAGCTTCAGTTCCAGGGCAAGACGATGGTCTCGATCACCCGCTACCTGGTGCAGACCTACGTGGTCGTCTCGGTCATCTACATCGCGCTGAACTTCCTGCTCACCCGGATCGCGCTCGCGCTGGATGCGCGGATGAAGGCGCGAGCCTCGGCGAGCTGAGGGAGTTGAGCGCGCTGAACAGGCTGAGCGGGCCGAACAGGTGAGCGAAGGCCTCGGGACGGCCTGCCCGTCGGCGGGGTCGGCGAGCCGTTCGGTCGGTCGGGGTCCGATTTAGGCGGTGCACGCCCCACGACGTGTGTCGGACCGATACCGTACTGTCCTGTGCTCCGGGCACCCGCCCGGCGGCCCCGATGCCCACGGGCACCGGACCGGTCGGCGTCCGCCGCCGCTGCCCTCGACGACCCGTGATGGGGGATAGTCCGTGATCGGATTCGAGAACGTCCGCAAGGAGTACCCCGGCGGCACGCTCGCCGTCGAGGACTTCAGCCTGGAGATCGCCTCCCACGAGGCCCTCGTGCTGGTGGGGACCTCGGGCTCCGGCAAGACGACCCTGATGCGGATGATCAACCGCATGGTGGATCCGACGTCGGGCCGCGTGCACATCGACGGCGACGACGTGGCGAGCCTGGATCCGGTGCAGCTTCGCCGCAGCGTCGGCTACGTCATGCAGGCCTCGGGCCTGCTGCCCCATCGCACCGTGCTCGACAACATCGCCACCGTGCCCGTGCTGCGCGGCACCTCGAAGAACGATGCCCGTCGGCGCGCCCAGGAGCTCATGGAGACCGTGGGCCTGGACGCGGCGCTGGCCCGCCGCTACCCCGGGCAGCTCTCCGGCGGTCAGCAGCAGCGGGTGGGCGTGGCCCGCGGCCTCGCGGCCGACCCGAACATCCTGCTCATGGACGAGCCCTTCGGCGCCGTGGACCCCATCGTGCGCCGGGAGCTGCAGCAGGAGCTGATGCACCTGCAGCGGGACCTGAAGAAGACGATCGTGTTCGTCACCCACGACATCGACGAGGCCTTCCTCATCGGCGATCGCGTGGTGCTCCTCAAGCCCGGTGGCGTCATCGCCCAGATCGGCACCCCGCAGGAGATCCTCGCGGAGCCGGCCGACGACTTCGTGGCGAGCTTCGTGGGCGCGGACCGCGGGGTCCGCACTCTGCACGTCGAACGGGTCGACGGGCGCGACGTCGTGGTCGATGCCGACGGGCGCGCCGCCGGCGTGCTGGAGGCTCGCGCCGCCGCAGGGCGTGGGTCGGCGGGTGACGGGCCGACGGGGGAGAGCACCCGGGGCGGCCAGCCGGTCGGTGACACGCCGACCGGTGACCAGGCGACCGGTGACCAGCCGAGGGGGGCGACCTCGCCATGAGCTGGGTGCTCGAGAACCTCGACGTGATCGCGGGCTACACCGGCTCTCATCTGCTGCAGGCCATCCCGCCGATCCTGGTCGCGTTCGTGCTGTCGCTGCCGCTGGCGAAGCTGGCCAACTCCCGCGGCTGGCTGCGCACCGGCGTCACCACCACCTCCGGACTGATGTACGCGATCCCCTCGCTGCCGCTGTTCGTGCTGCTGCCCGGCCTCCTCGGCACCGGCGTGCGCAGCCCGCTGAACATCTCGATCGCCCTGTCGCTGTACGGGCTCGCGCTCATGGTGCCGGCGGCGTCCGACGCCTTCCGGTCCGTGAGCCGGGACGTGCTCGGCTCGGCGACCGCCCAGGGGTATGCGCCGTCGGCCCGCTTCCTGCAGGTCGAGCTGCCGCTGGCGGGCCCCGTGCTGCTGGCCGGGGTGCGCGTCGTCGCGGTCAGCACGATCTCGCTGGTCACCGTCGGCGGTGTGCTCGGCGTGCCCAGCCTCGGCATGCTCTTCGTGGACGGGTTCCGGCGCGGCATCCTCGCCGAGATCGGGGCCGGCGTGGTGCTCACCGCAGTGCTCGCACTGCTCACCGACGCGCTGCTGGTGCTGCTGGGACGTGCGCTCATGCCGTGGTCACGGACCAGCACCCGACCCCGCATCCGGGCCCGACCCCGTACGCAGGCGCAGACCCAGCCCCAGACCGGGCCCCAGGCGCAGGCCGGGTCCCCGTCGCCGGCGCCGGCGCAGAGCAATGCGGGGAGGCAGTCATGAACGGCAACCCGTACCTCGAAGCCTTCGCCTGGCTCGGGGATCCCACGCACTGGTCCGGGCCCTCCGGGATCCCGATGCGCACCCTCGAGCACCTCGGCTACACCGTGCTGGGCGTGGCCGTCGCCGCCCTGATCGCCATCCCGCTGGGCCTGTTCGTGGGCCATACGGCGATCGGCAAGGGGATCGCGGTGACCGCCGCCGGTGCCGCCCGAGCCCTGCCCACCCTGGGCCTGGTCACCCTGTTCGCCCTGATGGTGGGGATCGGGCTCACCGCGCCGATGCTCGCCTTCGTGATCCTCGCGATCCCGTCCCTGCTGGCCGGGGCCTCCTCGGCCGTCGAATCCGCGGATCCGGCGACCGTCGATGCCGCCCGCGCGCAGGGGATGACTGAATGGCAGATCCTCACGCGGGTCGAGGTCCCGCTGGGGATGCCGCTGATCGTCGGCGGTTTCCGCGGGGCGACCGTGCAGGTCGTGGCCACGGCGATGCTCGCCGCCTACGTCGGGAACGGGGGCCTGGGTCGCTACATCTTCCTGGGGCTCGGCTCCCAGGACTACCCGCAGATGATCGCCGGGTCCGTGCTGGTGATCGCCCTCGCCCTCGTGCTCGACCTCGCCCTGCTGCTGACCCAGCGACTGACGCTGCCCCGCGGCACCCGTCCCGCCTGACCGTCCGCCCGCCTGACTGCCTGATCGCCCGCCCACTCGAGTGCCCACCACGATCGCTCAGCCCCGCCTGTCTCAAGGAGAATCATGTCCATCCACAGCACCCGTCGTCACCTGCTCGGCGCGCTCGGTCTCGGCGGCGTCGCACTCGGCGCGGCCGCCTGCAGCTCCTCGGATCCCTTCGCGGAGGAGGACGGCGCCGGCGGCGGCTCATCGGACGGCGGCGGTTCGGCCGACGCCGGCACGATCGTCGTCGGCTCGCAGGCGTACTACTCCAACGAGATCATCGCCGAGCTGTTCGCCCAGGTGCTCGAGAAGGCCGGCCTCACCGTCGACCGCCAGTACCAGATCGGCCAGCGCGAGGTGTACCTCCCCGAGCTCGAGAGCGGAGCGCTCGACGTGATGCCCGAGTACACGGGCAACCTGTTGCAGAACTACGAGCCCGACGCGGAATCCGCGAGCCCGGAGGAGATCCACTCGGCGCTGTCCGAGGTGCTCCCGGACGGGCTGCGCCTGCTGCCCTTCGCGGAGGCCACCGACCAGGACTCGTACACCACGACCTCCGACTTCGCGAGCTCGAACTCCCTGGCCACGATCGCGGACCTCGCCGGCCTCAAGGACCTGAAGATCGCCGCCAACAGCGAGTTCGAGGTGCGCCCCTACGGCCCCGAGGGCGTCAAGAAGGTCTACGGCGTGGACATCGCCGTGGTCCCCGTGGAGGACGGCGGCGGGCCCCTGACCGTCCAGGCCCTGACCGACGGGGACGTGCAGCTCGCGGACCTCTACACCTCCGACCCCGCGATCATCGCGAACGATCTGGTCCCGCTCGAGGATCCCGAATCGCTGATCCTCCCGCAGAACGTGGTGCCGGTCGTGTCGAAGAAGGTCGACGACGACGCCGCGGCGGCGATCACCACGGTGATCGAGGCACTCAGCGCCGACGACCTCGTCGAGCTGAACCGGCGCAGCGTCGAGGACCAGTCGAGCTCCGCGGACATCGCGAAGGACTGGCTGGGGGAGAAGGGACTGATCTGATGCGCATCGCCGTCACGGGAGCCACCGGGAAGGTCGGCGGGGAGGTCGCGCGCCTGCTCACGATCGAGGCCGACGGCGAGGGCCGTCTGCGCCTGGTCGTCCGGGACGAGGCACGAGCCCCGCGGGAGCCCGGAGCGGAGATCGCGGTCGCGGACTTCTCCGACGCCGCAGCCTGCCGCGCCGCTTTCGCGGACGTCGACGCGCTCCTGCTCGTCTCGGCCGGGGAGGCGGCGGACCGCATCGAGCAGCACCGCACCGCGATCACCGCCGCCGCGGAGGCCGGGGTGGGGCACATCGTCTACACCTCGTTCCTCGGGGCATCGCCGAGCGCCGAGTTCACCCTCGCCCGCGACCACGGGGCCACCGAGCAGATGCTCCGCGAATCGGGCGTGGCCTGGACCGTCCTTCGTGACAGCTTCTACGCCGACGTGCTGATCGACTTCGCCGGCGAGGAGCGCGTGATCCGCGGCCCGGCCGGGGTGGGACGCTGCGCGTACGTCGCCCGGGCGGACGTCGCCGAGGTCGCCGCGACGATCCTGCGCGACCCCGCCCCGTGGGCGGGACGGGCCCTGGACCTCACCGGCCCGGTCGCCGTCACCCTCGGGGAGGCCGCGCTGCTGATGACCCGGGCGCGCGGGGTGGAGTACGAGTACGTCGACGAGACGCTCGAGGAGGCGCGTGCCTCCCGCGCCCCGTACGGCGCCCCCGACTGGCAGGTCGATGCCTGGATCAGCACGTACACCGCGATCGGATCGGGCGCTCTCGACGTGGTCAGCGGGGACGTCGAGCTCGTGCTGGGCCGCGGCCCCCGCACGCTCGAGGAGACCGTCGCCGACCCGTTGTGATCACCCCGGATCTGCGGTGACTGCCGACTGCTGCGACTGCCCCGTACCGGCTGTGACCGGCGGTGATGACCAGGTGGTCGGCTCACGGATGACATCGTCCGTCCGACGCGGCACAGTGAAGGCATGACGAACAACGAGACCCATGTGACCGTGACCCGCACCATCGACGCCCCGGCGAAGGACCTGTTCAGCCTGCTGACGCTGCCTGCGCGGCACCACGAGTTCGACGGCTCGGGCACCGTGCGGAACTCGGACGACACCGAGCGCATCGACAAGTCCGGCGAGAAGTTCGTGATGAACATGCACCGCGACGCGATGGGCGGCGACTACCGCACCCACAACTTCGTCACCGCGTACGACGAGAACAAGATGGTCGGCTGGCAGCCGGCCCCCGAGGCAGAAGATGGCACCGCCCCCACCGAGCCCCTCGGCTGGGAGTGGCTCTACGAGCTCAAGTCCCAGGGGACGGACTCCACCGAGGTGAGCCTGACCTACGACTGGTCCAAGGTCACCGACCAGAAGCTCCTGAAGCAGGTCGGCTTCCCGGCCATCCCCGAGGAGGACCTCGAGCAGTCGCTCAACCTGCTCGCCGCGGCGGTCACCAACCCCTGATCAGCCCCCGAGCGGCGGCCTGATCGGCCCTCGAGTAGCGGCCTGACCTGCCCCCGAGCAGCGGCCCGACCTGGCCTGCGCAGCACTGCGGTGCCTCCCGGACGGGAGGCGCCGCAGTGAGTACGGGAGGTCCGGGTCAACCGGCGTCGGGGGACGAGAGCGCGTCGGCTCTGTCCCGGAGGACGTCGTAGACGTCCAGCCGCACCCCGTTGGAGAAGGTCTCCGAGCGTTGCAGCGCCAGGCGGCTGTAGGCGTCGCCGTCGGCGAACAGACGCTTGCCCGTGCCGAGCACGACCGGGAAGGTGAGCAGGTGATAGCGGTCCACGAGTCCCGCCGCGGCGAGCGACTGCACCAGCGCCGCCGAGCCGTGCACGAGGACCGGACCGCCCTCGCCCGCCAGCAGCTCCCGCACCTCGTCGAGATCGCGCAGCAGGTGGCAGTTCTCCCAGCGCGTCCCCATGACCTGCTCCCGGGTGAGGGTCGTGGACACGACGTGCTTGGGCATGCGGTTGTACGCGGCGAACTGCTCGTCCATGTCCGGCCAGACGGGCGCGAACTCCTCGAAGGAGACCCGGCCCAGCAGCAGCGCGGTCGCCTCCTCCTGCTCGCTGCCCTTGATCGCGTACGCCTCGGGCACGAACTCGAGGCCCTGGACGGTCCATCCCGCATGGGGATGGGCGCCCCCGCCGGGGGCCTCCATCACCCCGTCGAGGCTGAGGAACTCGGTGACGATGAGCTGACGGGTCATGGGTCTCCTCGGAGAGGGGTGCGCCGCAGCGTGCATCGCAGGCGGACACAGCAGGCGGACACAGCAGGCGGACACAGCAGGCGGACACAGCAGGCGAGTGCAGCAGGCGGGCACAGCAGGCGAGTGCAGCAGGCGGGCACAGCAGGCGAGTGCAGCAGGCGGGCACAGCAGGCGGGCACAGCAGCGATGGCACCTCGATGGCACCGCGGCGGCACGGCGACGGTGCGGTCAGCATAGGCCGCTCGGACTCGCCGCGCGGGTCGGTCTTGACTGCGGGCCGGACTCTGTCACTCTGGGGTACAGGCGGCACCGTAGCCGCCCACCGAGCACGAGGAGTTCCATCATGCGTGTTGGCAACATCCAGGCCACCTCGGACGACGTCCCTGATGAGATCAAGCGCAGCATCCGCATCAGAGCGACCGCCGAGACCGTGTTCGCGATCGTGCGCGAGCCGGGCTGGTTCATCAACGACGGGGAGTACCGCAAGCACGAGGTGCAGACCGCCGGCGGGATCTCCCGGATCAAGGACCCCGTGTACGGCATCTGCAGCCTGTCGGCCACGGTGTACGAGCCGCCGGACAAGGTCGGATTCCGCTGGCTGGGAGGAGGGATCGGAGCCATCTCCGACGCCTCCAACAGCGTCGTGTTCACCATCGATCCCGTCGGCTCCGCACGGTCCGACGAGGTGCGGCTGACCGTGCAGGAGACCGGGTTCGCCCGGCTGGGGGAGGACGTCGCAGTACGTCGGAAGAACTATGAGGAGAACGCCGTCGGCTGGGACCAGCAGCTCGAGCTGGCACGCGATCTGGCCGAGAAGCGCTCGGACCCGCGCCGACGCGGCTGACGGGTCCCCGTCGGTGCGACTGACGAGAACTTCCCACACCGGGGTGCAACCAGCGGGTTGCACCCTGTCGTCGGCTCTGGCACGCTGTGGGGAAGCGGCCGCTTCGGCCGCGCCCCCACGCCGAGGAGCAGGTCATGACCGACCACGAAACCCGTCTCACCACGGACGACGTCCCGGACGAGATCGAGCGAAGCATCCATATCGACGCCACGGCCGAGACGGTCTTCGCGATCATCCGTGAGCCGGGGTGGTACATCAACGACGGGGAGTACCGCGAGCACGAGATCACCACCGACGGCGCCGTATCCACGGTCGTCGATCCCGTGCACGGGACGTTCTCGATCGTGACCGAGACGCTCGAGCCGCCCCGTCGTGCGGTGTTCCGCTGGCTCGGTGGAGCACCTGGCGGAGCTGCTGACGACGCCGATGCCTCCTCCACCGTCGTCGAGTTCACGATCCGCTCCGCGGGTCCGACGGCAGCGGACGGCGTGCAGCTCACCGTGCGCGAGCACGGCTTCTCGACGATCAGCGAGGACGCTGCGGTGCGTCGTACGACCTTCGAGGAGAACTCCCGGGGATGGATCGAGGAGCTCGAGGTCGCACGCACGGTCGCGGAAGCCGCGCGGTGAGCCCGGACTCCGAACCGGGTCGACGACTCCTCTCACCGGACTCCTCGGGGGCGCCGGATCCGTCGGAAGGCCTGCTCGGTCCAGGTGCGGACGCCGTCTTCACGGCGCTCGCCGACCGCACCCGTCGGCAGATCCTGGTGCGCCTGGCGGAGAAACCCGATGACGCCGGCGCCGTGGCCCGCGATCTGGGTCTGTCGCGGCAGGCGGTCGCGAAGCAGCTGCGAATCCTGGAGAGCGCCGGGATGGTCGATGCCCAGCGGGTATCGGCGAGGAAGGTGCACTCGGTCGACCCCTCCCGGATTCTCTCGGTCTCCGATCTGCTCGGGGCCGTGGGCGGCGGCTGGGATCGTCGCCTCGCGCGGATCAAGGACGTGGCCGAGCAGTGGGACGGGTCGGACTGAGGGAGCGGGCCGTGGGGTGGCGCCGAGCGGGCTCGCTGTGGGCTCGGACCACGGGGTCGGATTGTGGTGCGGAGCCGCGGCGCAGGTGAGCGGACTATCCTCGGAGGATGGGCAGGGTCACCGACACGACGCGGATCCGCACCGTCCGGGTGCGTGAAGGCAGGCTGTATGCAGGCCGCAAGGGCGATCACGTCGCGGTCGAGGAGCCTCTGGACATCCGGGTGAACGGTCAGCAGATCTCGCTGACCATGCGCACTCCGGGCCACGACGTCGAGCTCGTCCACGGCTTCCTGCACGGCGAGGCCGTGATCCGCGACCGCGAGGACATTCTCGAGGCGCGCTACTGCGACGGCGCCGTGGTGGACGACGGCAGCGGCTTCGCCCGGAACTCGTACAACGTCATGGACTTCACGACCTCCCGACCCCAGTTGCTTCCCCTGGTCACGAAGAACTTCACCACCACCTCCGCCTGCGGGGTCTGCGGCTCCGAGAGCATCGACGCGGTGCGGCAGAAGAGCCGCTACACGCTGCTGCGCAGCTGGACCCTGGATCCCCGCGTGATCCTCGAGGCCGCGCGCACGCTCACCGCTCACCAGGCCGTCTTCGCCCGCACGGGCGGCGTCCACGCCGCGGCGCTCGTCGATCTCGAGGGGAACCTCCTCGTGGCGCGCGAGGACGTGGGCCGGCACAACGCGGTGGACAAGGTCATCGGCTGGGCTCTGCTCGAGGACCGGTTGCCACTGCGCGACTGCTTCCTGCTGGTCTCCTCCCGGGCCAGCTTCGAGATCGCCCAGAAGGCGTATATGGCCGGCATCCCGCTGCTGGCCTGCGTCTCCGCCGCGACCTCGCTCGCCGTGGAGACCGCCGAGGAGTTCGGGATGACGCTCGTCGGCTTCACCCGTGCGGCCGAGGACGGCGATGGACGCATGAACATCTACACCCACCCCGACCGGCTCGACCTCTCCGCCGCCGAAGGCTGACCGGCTCTGCAGGGCCAGCGAGACCACCGGGTGCCGACGGGGCCAGCGCGGCGAGCGGGCGCCGACGAGCCAGTGAGGGGAGCATGTTCCGACGGGGCCAGCGAGGGGAGTGGGCGCCGACGAGTCCATGAATTCGCTGTTCATCTCAGGAATCGGAATGTAGCGTCGCGGTGTGAATCTCTCTGCGCGCAGCGACTTCTGGGCGCTCGCCCGCGCCGCCCATCCGGGCCTCCCCTTCGAGCCCCCGGAAGCCTGGGCCTTCGGGGCGACCGCGGGACAGGCCGATGAGCTCCTTGCCCTCGTGCTCGACGGGTCCAAGTCCGCCACGAGCTCCTCAGTGCAGGATTACGCCGACGAGGACGAGCCCCTGCCCGCGATCGGGGACCTGTCGATCGTGCTTGACGAGGCAGGGGTGCCCAGGGCGGTGCTCGAGGTGGTCTCCGTCGAGGTGAGGCCCTTCGACGAGGTGACCGAAGAGCATGCCCGCGCCGAAGGGGAGGACGACCGGACCCTGGTCAGCTGGCGTCGCCTCCACGAGCAGTTCTGGCGGGAGCACTCCGCCCACGGCTTCGCCCGGGACATGCCCGTGCTCTGCGAGAGCTTCCGGGTGCTGCACGCAGCAACCCCGCGACATTCCTGACGCTGTATTGCGCAGGGGTGGGCCGATGGTGCTGCGCAGGGGCGAGCTGCTGGTGCTGTGCAGGGGTGAGCCGGTGGTGAGGTGACGTGGGGATATCGCCATGTCACCTCACCAGTGGCCCGGCGCCGACACGGCACCGTGCCCCACGCCGGGAGGTAGCCGGTGGCGCGAGGTGTGCAGCGGGGACATATATGGCGGTGCCTGTTCACCTGGCGACGGTGGATGCGTATTTGGCGGTGCCTGTTCACCTGGCGACGGTGGATGCGTATAGGTAGGGGTGGATCCGGACGGATAGGGGTGGATCCGGACGGATAGGGGTGGCCACGGACGGATGCGGGTGGATGCGTATAGGTAGGGGTGGATCCGGACGGGCATGGGCGGCTGCGGCCGCCGGCAGATCAGCGCAGTGCGAGCAGGCTCATCGCGGTGACCTCGTCGACGACCAGGTCGGTGGCGGCGCCGGCCCGCAGCGCGGCGCGCAGCGGCAGGGCCTTGCGGGTGCCGGCGGCGAGCAGCAGCCGGCGGGGGATCCGCGCCAGCTGGGACGGGTTCGGGCCGGAGCAGCGGGCGTTCATTCCGATGTCCCGGAAGGTCCCGTCGGCCCGCAGGAACACGGTGCACACGTCCCCGACCGCCCCGTCGGCCCGCAGCGACCGCAGGTCCTCGCCGGTCAGGTAGTTGTTGGTGTAGACGTGGCTGGGCACGGCGGCGTCGAAGGCGCCCACCCCGAACACGGCCAGGGTGCACTGCTGCTGGGTCTCCAGCACTCGGTGCACGGAGCGCTCGTGCCACATGGCGTCCCGGGTCGCGGCGTAGTCGAAGAAGGCGGGGACGGGGAAATGGTGCACGGTCGCGTCCCAGAGCGCCGCGGCGCGGGAGAGCACCGTGGAGACGTAGGTGAGGCCGGAGCCCTCCGTGTTGATCGCCCCGTTGAGCTGCACGATCCGCAGCCCCGGCACCGGGCGCGGCCGCAGCGACCCCACCAGGGCGGCGATCGTGGTGCCCCAGGCCATCCCCACCGTCATCCCCGGCTCGAGCATCTCGTCGAGCATCGTGGCGCCTGCGTCGGCCACGGCCTGCAGGCGTTCGCGCTCGTCCTCGGTCGCACCGGCGGCGATCACGTGCGCCTGGACGCCGTACTGCTGGGAGATCCGCCGACGGAGCTCCTCGACCCGGTGCGCCCCGGGCGGACGCAGCGAGATCTGCACCAGTCCGGCCTCCCGGGCATCGCGGAGCATCCGGGACACCGTCGACCGCGAGACGGCCAGGGAGCTCGCGATGGACTCCATGGTCTGGCTCTCGCCGTAGTACATCCGTGCAGCCGCAAAGGCGGTTTCGAGGCGGTGGTCGGGGATCACCCCCTCAGTGTTGCACGTTCGTGCACGGGACTTGCGGGATGGTGCACGGAGGTTCCACGATGGCTCCGGATGCCGCAGCTAACGGCGGCGCCCACTGCGACGGATTCGGCCTGAGAAGGTCCGGTCTCGGGAGATACGGCCCTACAGGGTCCGCCTCCACAGGGCCCGCCTCCAGAGGACCAGCCGTCGCGGCGCAGACGTCACGGCAAAGGAGCAACCACGTGTCCGATCAGCATCGGTCAGCACTCACCCCGGAGAACCGGGCGGAGCACCTCTCGCGTCTTCGCGCCGCGACCCCGCAGAACCCCCTGGACGTGCTCGTCGTCGGCGGCGGTGTCAACGGCGCCGGCGCGGCCTTCGACGCGGCGACCCGCGGCCTCTCCGTAGGCCTCGTGGAGACCCGCGATTGGGCCAGCGGCACCTCCTCCCGCTCCTCGAAGCTCATGCACGGCGGCCTTCGCTACCTGCAGATGCTCGACTTCAAGCTGGTCGCCGAGGCGCTGCGCGAGCGCGACCTGCTGCTCACGCACACGGCCCCGCACCTGGTGAAGCCCATCAAGTTCGTCTTCCCCTTCTTCAAGAAGGTCGTGGACCGCGCCTTCATCGGCTCGGGTGTGATGCTCTACGACGCGATGCAGTCGGTGGGCCGCAAGCGCGCCGTGCCGATGCACCGCCACCTCCTGCACGACAAGATGCTCGACGTCTTCCCGGCCCTGGACGGCGAGAAGGCCGTCGGCGCGCTGGAGTACTACGACGCCCAGGTGGACGACGCCCGCTTCGTGATGATGCTGGTGCGCTCCGCCGCGCAGCATGATGCCTCGGTCGCCAACTACACGAGCGTCGTCGACTACCTCCACGAGGGCACCCGCGTGATCGGCGCCCGGGTGCGCGACGAGGAGACCGGCGAGGAGTTCGACGTCCACGCCCGCGAGACCATCCTCGCCGGCGGTGTCTGGACCCAGGACCAGCAGGACCTCGCCGGTGCAGACGCCGGCCTCGAGGTGCTCGCCTCCAAGGGCATCCACATCACGATCGCCCGCGACCGCATCCCCGCCGTGCCGGATACCGGCATCATCACCCAGACCGAGAAGTCCGTCCTGTTCATCATCCCGTGGGACGAGTACTGGGTCATCGGCACCACCGACACCCCGTGGACCCAGGACCCCCGCGACGTGAACGCGACCGCCGAGGACATCGAGTACGTGCTCGCGCACGCCAACGACGTGCTCGCCGACGATCTGACCCGTGAGGACGTCATCGGCGTCTACTCCGGCCTGCGCCCGCTTCTGCAGCCGGTGCGCAAGAACTCCGGTGGGGGGTCGACGAAAGTCTCCCGCGAGCACACCGTGATGGAGGTCGAGCCGGGCCTGTCCGCGATCGCGGGCGGCAAGTACACCACGTACCGGGTGATGGCCGAGGACGTCGTCGACTTCGCGATCAAGGACTCCCAGCCCGGGCGCCCGAGCCTGACCCGCTCGGTGCCCGTGATCGGTGCCCAGGGTTACGAGTCACTCGTACGCGACAAGCAGGAGATCGGCCGACGCTACGGCTTCGACGAGATCCGCGTGGATCGCCTGCTCTACCGCTACGGCGCTCTGCTGACCGATGTCCTCGCCCTGATCGATGAGGACCCCTCGCTCGGCACCCCGCTCGAACACGCCCCCCGGTACCTCCGGGCCGAGATCCTCTACGCCGTGCGCGCCGAGGGCGCCCGCCATCTCATCGATGTGCTGCAGCACCGCACGCGGCTGGACTACGAGACCCGCGATCGCGGCGTCCACGCGGCCACCGAGGTCGCCGCGCTCGTCGGCCCCGAGCTGGGCTGGGACGACGCCATGCGCGACCGCGAGGTCGAGACCTACCGAGATCTCATCACCGCCCGTCTGGACGGCGAACGCACCACCAGCGATGAGCAGGCCGCGGCCCGCCTCGCCGACGTCGCGGAGGTGCCCCCTCGCCGATGACCGAGACGGTGCCCGGAGACGAGATCCGGGCACCGTGGGGGCGCGCACCGTGCGCGCCCCGGCAGAGCTCCCCGGGGCTCTGCGACCGGCCGATCCGGGTTCCGCCCGACGCGCCCCCGCTCCACGACGAGCGGCAGAGGCGCGTCACCCGTCGACTTGCTGCGTCCATCGATGCCGCAGCATGCGCGCCGAGGAGCCAGGGCTCGACCGGATCCCGATCCGCACCGACGCGGATCGCTAAGGAGAACACCTGATGGAAACGATCGGAACGATCCTGCTGTCGGAGATCGCGGGCACCGCGATGCTGACGCTGATGGGTGGTGGCGTGGTCGCCAACAACATCCTCGGCAAGACGAAGGGCAACGGTGGCGGCTGGCTGATGGTCAACTTCGGCTGGGGCCTCGCGGTCTTCGTCGGCGTCTACACCGCGTTCAAGACCGGCGCGCACATCAACCCGGCCGTCACCACCGGTCTGCTCTTCAGCGAGGCCACCGAGTACGCGCCGGGCATCCCGATCACGTTCGGGACCACGATCACCTACTTCATCGCCGAGGTCGTCGGCGCCTTCATCGGCGCCGTGCTGGCCTGGCTCGCCTACAAGAACCACTACGACCAGGAGACGGACCCCGGGACCATCCTGGGCACCTTCTCCACCGGCCCCGAGATCCGCTCCAAGGGCTGGAACCTGGTCACCGAGATCATCGCGACCTTCGTGCTGGTGTTCGTGATCATCATGTTCGGCAACACTCCCGACAAGCTCGGCCCGCTCGCGGTCGCGCTGCTGGTGGTCGCCATCGGCGCCTCCCTCGGCGGGCCGACGGGGTACGCCATCAACCCCGCCCGTGACCTCGGCCCGCGCCTGGCGCATGCAATCCTGCCGATCAAGAACAAGGGCGGCTCGGACTGGGGATACTCGTGGGTACCGATCGCCGGCCCCCTGATCGGTGGCCTCCTGGCAGGCGTAGCCTCGATCTTCTACTTCTGATCGACGACTTCTGACCAGCCACGTAGCGTCGCGCCGATGCGCGGCACTGCGACCTCACGACACGTCATCCACGACGACTCATCCATGACGAAGGAGTTCTGATGAACGACGACACCATGTACATCATGTCCATCGACCAGGGCACGACCTCGACCCGGGCGATCATCTTCGACCACGGCGGCCAGATCGTCGCCAGCGGCCAGAAGGAGCACGAGCAGATCTTCCCGAAGTCCGGGTGGGTCGAGCACGATCCGAAGGAGATCTGGAAGAACACCCGCGACGTCGTGGGTCAGGCGCTCGTGAACGCCGAGATCAACCGCCATCAGCTGGCGGCCGTGGGCATTACCAACCAGCGTGAGACCGCCGTCGTGTGGGACAAGAACACCGGTGAGCCGGTGTACAACGCCATCGTCTGGCAGGACACCCGCACGCAGAAGATCTGCAACGAGCTCGCCGGCGACGAGGGCGCCGACAAGTACAAGGAGCGCGTGGGCCTGCCCCTGGCCACCTACTTCTCCGGGCCCAAGGTGAAGTGGATCCTCGACAATGTCGACGGCGCCCGCGAGAAGGCCGAGGCCGGGGACCTGATCTTCGGCAACACCGACGCCTGGCTGATGTGGAACCTCACCGGCGGCACGAACGGCGGTATCCACGTCACCGACGTCACCAACGCCTCGCGCACGATGCTCATGAACATCGACACCCTGGACTGGAACGAGGACATCGCGAAGGACATGGGTATCCCGATGTCCATGCTCCCGGAGATCAAGTCCTCCTCCGAGGTGTACGGGAAGGGCCGCAAGAACGACCTGCTCATCGACACCCCGATCGCCGGCATCCTCGGCGACCAGCAGGCGGCCACCTTCGGCCAGGCCTGCTTCGAGGTGGGCCAGGCGAAGAACACCTACGGCACCGGCAACTTCATGCTGATCAACACGGGCGAGGATCTGGTGCGCTCCGAGAACGGGCTGCTCACCACCGTCGCCTACAAGATCGGCGACAACAAGCCGGTCTACGCCCTCGAGGGATCGATCGCCGTGACCGGCTCGCTCGTGCAGTGGGTGCGCGACAACCTGGGCCTGATCAAGGACGCACCCGAGATCGAGGACCTCGCCAAGAAGGTCGACGACAACGGCGGCCTGTTCATCGTCCCGGCGTTCTCGGGCCTCTTCGCCCCGCACTGGCGCTCCGACGCCCGCGGCGCGATGGTGGGCATGACCCGCTTCCACACCAAGAACCACATCGCCCGGGCCACCCTGGAGGCCACGGCCTTCCAGTCCCGCGAGGTGCTGGACGCGATGGTCGCCGACGCCGAGAGCGAGGGCGTCGAGCTCTCCGAGCTCAAGGTCGACGGCGGCATGGTCATGAACGAGACCCTCATGCAGTTCCAGGCCGACATCCTCGGCGTGCCCGTCGTGCGCCCGAAGGTCATCGAGACCACCGCGCTCGGTGCCGCCTACGCGGCCGGCATCGCCGTGGGCTTCTGGGACGGCGAGCAGGACGTCATCGACAACTGGGCCGAGGACAAGCGCTGGGAGCCCGCGATGGACGACGAGACCCGCGATCGCTACCTGCGCCTGTGGAAGAAGGCCGTCGAGCGCACCCTGGACTGGGTCGACGACGACACCGAGGCGCTGTACAGCTGAGTCGTCGCCCTCGGGCCTTCGGGCCTTCGGGCCTTTGGGTCCCCGGGCCCTCGCGTCCCCACGCCAGTGCGCGCTGGGTTTCCATGTCTGGAAGCCCAGCGCGCACTGCCGTGAGGATGGCAAGGCGTGGGGAAGGAAAAGCGTGGGGAAGGCACGGCGTGGGGCGGGCAGTCGCCGGCGGTTCCCGACCGCACCTGAGCCCCTCCCTCCAGCCCTCACCTCAAGCCTCCCCCCCCCGCCCGCCCCGCTCTCCAGGTCGTTACCGCGGGGTTATGTGCACGTGGCTTCCCGTTGTGGAAGCCACGTGCACATGACTGCGCGGTAGCTGGTGGGAGTGAGGGATACGGGTCGGCGGGACGCTGAGAGGCGAGCGGGATGGAGCGGGGGAGTGCTGGCCCGGACAGCGGAATCGACCGTCGCGAGAGATGTCACCGTTGGGATACAGCTGCAGTGATCGGCGACACGGAGGCGTATCCTCGGCGTCACCCCTCAGTACCGACGCTCGCGCGGCGTCCCGTCACCATGTCCGAGGGCCGGCGCTGCACCATCGTCGGACGGTGATCGAGATCCGCGCACCGATCTGCGGCGCTCGTCCCGAGCGTCGTGCACGGAGCACGCTGCACCCGGCAGCTCCTCGAGAGCTCGCCGTGTGCGCTCGTTCCCCCCGCCCCCCGAGCGCGCCCTGTCCGTCGCCCGCCCCTCGACCCCCTCGACCACCTTCCCCACCCCTGAGATCGGAGTCCCCTCATGGATCTCGTCTTCAAGATCATCGCCCTGGCCGTCTACTTCCTCGTCATGATCGGCATCGGCCTGTACGCCTTCCGCAAGACGTCGGACGGTGAGGACTACATGCTGGGCGGGCGCCAGCTGCATCCCTTCACCGCCGCGCTCTCCGCCGGTGCGTCGGACATGTCCGGCTGGCTGCTGATGGGCCTGCCCGGCGCGCTGTACATGAACGGCCTGGTCGAGGCGTGGATGGCCATCGGTCTGACCGTCGGCGCCGGTCTGAACTGGGCGTTCGTCGCGCCGCGTTTGCGTCAGTACACGCAGATCGCCGGCAACTCGATCACCGTGCCGAGCTTCTTCGGCAACCGTCTGCATGACCGCACGAACATCCTGCGCGTCGCGGCGGGCGTGATCATCCTGGTGTTCTTCACCTTCTACGTCTCCTCCGGCATGGTCGCCGGCGGCGTGTTCTTCCAGTCGACGTTCGGCGGCTCCTACCTCATGGGCATGCTCCTGGTCGCAGGCGTCACCATCCTGTACACGCTGTTCGGCGGCTTCCTCGGGGCCAGCTACACCGACGTCGTCCAGGGCATCATCATGATGATCTCCCTGATCGCGGTCCCGATCACCGCGATGATCGTGGTCGGCGGACCGACGGCGATGTTCGAGTCCGTGCGCGAGGTCAACTCCACCTTCGGCTCCCTGACCGCCGGGGGCACCTTCATCGGCATCGTCTCCTCGGCCGCCTGGGGCCTGGGCTACTTCGGCCAGCCGCACATCATCGTGCGCTTCATGGCGCTGCGCTCCTCGCGCGATGCCAAGTACGGCCTGGTCGTGGGCATGAGCTGGATGATCATCTGCGTCCTCGGCGCCGTGTTCACCGCGCTCGCGGGTCTGGCCTATTTCCAGCAGAACGCCGATGCGGTCCTCACCGACTCCAAGAACGGCGAGTCGGTGTTCCTGGACCTCTCGCAGCTCCTGTTCCACCCGCTGATCGCCGGGTTCCTGCTCGCGGCCGTGCTGGCGGCGATCATGTCCACGATCTCCTCGCAGCTGATCGTCTCCAGCTCCGCGCTGATCGAGGACCTCCTGGGCGGCATCGGCATCAAGCTCAGCGCCAAGAGCGCCCTGTGGGGCGGCCGCATCGGCGTGCTCGCCGTCTCGGTGATCGCGCTGATCCTGGCTCTGAACCCGGACAGCTCCGTGCTGGGCCTGGTCGGCTTCGCGTGGGCCGGATTCGGTGCGGCCTTCGGCCCGATCGTGCTGCTGTCGCTGTTCTGGCGCCGACTCACCATGATCGGCGCTGCCGTGGGCATGGTCTCCGGCGCGGCGGTCGTCTTCATCTGGGGCCAGTTCACGCCCGACGTCGCCTGGGGCCTGTTCGGTGATCAGCACCTCTACGAGATCGTCCCGGGCTTCCTGGTCTGCCTCGTCCTGGCGATCGTGATCAGCATGATCACGCCCCAGCCGCCGGCGAAGGCGATGGAGGAGTTCGACGAGATGCTCGGCTCCCTCAAGACCGGCGAGTTCATCGATCATTCGGCCGACGCGGAGCCTGCCGGCTCCGGCGCGACCGGTTCCGGACCGGCTGTCTGACCCGTTCGGAACGCCTGATCGAGACGGCGCCCGCCCGACGAAGGACTGTCGGGCGGGCGCCGTCTCGTGGCGCGGGTACCGGATCTCGCCTGCTTCTCGCCTCAGGGCAGGGCAGGGCAGGGCTCCGGATCAGGCGGCGAACAGCCGCTCGCCCGTGGGGCCCGCGACGCCGGGTCGGACCGAGAACAGCGACCCGGCCTGCGGATCCTCCCCGTCGGAGAGGTTCTCCCGGCTGGTGGTGATGAACAGGGTGCTGAGGTCCTCGCCGCCGAAGGTGCAGGCGGTGACCTGTCGCGCGGGGACCTCGATCCGGGAGGCGACCGCGCCGCGAGCGTCGAGACCCAGCACCTGGCTCCCGCCGTGCATCGCGACCCACACGTTGCCCTCCGCGTCGAGCGTGAGCCCGTCGGGGGAGCCGTTCTGGTCGGCGAGGTCGGCGAACGGGCGACGATTGGTCAGGCCCTCCGCGTCGGACCAGTCGAACAGGTCGACGCGGTTCGTCGGGGTGTCGACGTAGTACGCGAGTGTGCCGTCGGCGGAGAAGGCGAGCCCGTTGGAGATGGTGAGATCGCCGAACTCGCGGTGGGTCGTGCCGTCGGGCAGCAGGCGCCACATGGCGGCGCCGCCGGTGTGGCCGTCATAGGCCATCGACCCGCACAGGAACGAGCCGTCGGGCGCGATCGCCCCCTCGTTCATCCGCACGTCCTCGTCCCACAGCGGCGGGAGCAGGCTGATCGACCCGTCGGGATCCTCGAGGCCGAAACCCTTCTCGAGGGCGAGCACCGCGCCGCCGCTCGAGGCGGGGCGCACGCAGGCCACCACCGGGCTGGGCGTGGAGATGCGCTGCACCGTGCCGTCGGCCGTGAGGTGCATGAGGTCGCCGGCGAGCATGTCGACCCAGCGCAGCCCGCCCCAGGTGTCGGACCAGTACGGGCCCTCGGCGTGATAGCAGATCGAGTCGGTGAGGCGGTCGGCGTGCATGAGGGCTCCATTCACTCGGAACTGCGGTGCGGCCCACCGTACGGGGTGCAGCTGGTGGCGTGTGCCCAGGGGAGAGGACCCGCGGGATCCGGCCGACGGGGGACGGCCGGCGGGCTCGGGCCGACGGGGGACGGCCAGCGGGATCCGGCCGACGGGGGACGGCCAGCGGGCCCGAGTCGACGGGCGTCCCGGTGCTCAGCGCGGCAGCACCCCGAGGGCCTGCGCCACGGGGACGGCGCTCGCGGCCGCCCAGGCCTGGGGCCGGCACGAGGACGGATAGGGGAGCGGCGGGTCGACGTCGTCGCTGCTCCTGCCGCCGAACAGCTCGGGCAGGCGCTGGTCGAGGCCGTCTGCCGCACGGAGCAGTCCCCTGGCCACGATCTGCGCCTCCGCCTCGAACCCGGAGCGGAGCAGGCCGCGCAGGATGAACCCGGTGTCGTGGGTCCACACGCTGCCCCCGTGGTACCGCAGCGGCCCATAGCCGCTGTTGGTCGTGGACAGGGTACGGATCCCGAAGCCGGAGAACAGGCTCGGATGCAGCAGACGGTCCACCACCAGGCGTTCCTGCGACGCGTCGAGGATCCCGGTGCTCAGCAGATGGCCCATGTTCGAGGCGACCCCGGTGACCGGGCGCTTCTGGCCGTCCAGCGCGAGTGCCACGAACGGCCCCAGCTCGTCCTCGCACCAGAACGTCTCGTGGAAGCGTGCGTGCAGGCGGTCGGCCCAGGTGCGGAGGCGGTCGGGGAGGGCGGCGCGGGATACCGACGCCTCGAGCAGGCCCGACGGCGCCTCGAGCAGGCCCGACGACCCCTCGAGCATGTCTGCGGCGTGCCGGGCCGCAGCATAGGCATAGCCCTGCACCTCGGCCGGGGCGATCGCTCCGGTGGCGACGGAGCCGTCGGCGAAACGGATCGAGTCCCCGGAGTCCTTCCACCCCTGATTGGCCAGGCCGTGCCCGGAGTCGTCGAGGTATTCCAGCAGACCGTCCCCGTCGGCGTCGGCGTGCTCGAGCAGCCAGAGCGACGCCGCCTCCAGGGCGGGTCGCAGCTCGCCGAAGGTCGCGTCGTCCAGCCCCGCGCGCCGTGCGTCGTGCAGCAGCTCGATCCACAGCGGGGTGGCGTCGATCGTCCCGTAGTAGACCGGCGGCAGATAGGTCTCGACCATGTCCATGCCCTGGGCGCGAACCTCGTGGAGGATCTTCCCGGGCTGCTGCGCGGTCTCCACGTCGACGACCGTCCCCTGTCGGCGTGCCAGGGTGCGCAGGGTGCCTTCGGCGATGGCGCGGTCCACCGGCAGGGCGAGTGACGCGGTGATCAGAGAGTCGCGGCCGAACAAGGTGAAGAACCATGGAGCGCCGGCGGCGAAGAAGGTCTGGCACGGCTCGCCCGGCACCTGCAGCCGCAAGGCGTCCAGGTCCGACAGGGACCTGCGCAGCAAGCGGTCGACGGCGCGGGACTCGGGGCTGGTGGGCTCGAGCGGGCTGGCGGGCTCGAGCGGGCTGGCGGTCGTGCACGAGGCGGTGGCTCCGGTCGACGTCGCGGCGGCCCACGGCTCGTCGGCAGCCTCGAAGGGGACCGACGGATCCTCCAGGTCCAGGCGCCACGAAGCGCAGGCCTCCCCGCGAGCCGGTGCCTCGAGCGCAACGGTCCAGGTCACGATGGGGCCGTCGGCCGCGAGAGCGCTATCGGCCGCGAGGGCGCCGTCGGCTGAGAGGCCTTCGTCGGGCCCGCGTGACGTCGCGCTCGTGCCCGCGCTTGTGCCCGTGCCCGTGCCCGCGCCCTCACCTACGGTCAGCCGCGCGCGGCCGCCTTCGGTCCCGATCTCCCACTGGGCCGTGTCGGCCTCGACACTCACGGCCGGGCGCTCATCCTCCTGGGCGAGCGCGAGTCGGTGGTCCTTCACCGCGGACATCGACATCCCGTCCGTGATCAGCGCGAGGCGGAGCACCACGCGGCGCGGGCGGTCATCGTCCGAGACCAGGCGCAGCTGCTCCCGGAACCCGTCGGTGTCCGCCGTGCGGGTGCGTTCGAGGATCAGCAGCGGATCGCCCGCCCCATCGGCTGTGGAGACGACATCACGATGGACGATCTCGTCAGCCGTCCGCACCTGCACGCCCAGCGGGGAGAGATCGGCCGCCCGGGCATCGCAGCGCAGGTCGGAGACCACCCGGGTGTCCCCGAGGTAGATGCCTTCCGCGCCTGCTCCGCGCATGGCGCCATCAGGCCGGGACCAGGCCTGCACCGGGGCACGGAAGACCCCGGCGAGGTCGTGGACGAACGGCTGGTGCAGCGGGACCGGGCGCTGCGCGGTCAGGGGCGGCGCGGTGAGGGACGGCAGGGTGGGCTCGTGCATGGATGCTCCGATCGATGGCCTGTGCGTGCCGTGCTGATCAGCCCTCGCGCTGCATGCTCGCGAGGGAGTGGGCGATGTCGCGGGTCGCGGGGTAGAGCTCGCGGTACATCCGGTACAGCTCGTCATAGCGCGCCCCGGCGTCAGGTGCCGGCACGCAGACGCGATCGATCGCATTCCAGGCCTCGGTGTCGCGGCCGTGGACCGCGCGGGCGGCGAGCATCGAGGTGCCGTACGAGGCGCCGACGGTGCGGCGCGGGATCTCCTGGGCGAGGCCCGTGACGTCGGAGACGATCTGCGGCCACAGCTCGTTCTGGGTGCCGCCGCCCACGGCGACCATGCGCTCGATGCGCACGCCCGCCGCGCGCAGCTCCTCGAGGTGGTGGCGGACGCCGTACGCGGCGGCCTCGAGGGCGGCCCGATACAGATCGCCGCGGGCGTGGGAGAGGGTCAGCCCGGCGATCACGCCGCGGGCCGACGGGTCGTGCATCGGGGAGCGTTCTCCGGCGAAGTAGGGGAGCATGAGCAGGCCGTTCGCCCCGACGCCGCTCGCGGCCGCTTCGCGCACCAGGTCCTCGAAGTCGGCCCCTCCGGTCAGGTCGCGCAACCACCCGGTGATCGCCCCGGAGCTCGCCATCCCGCCGGACAGGGTGAAGGTGCCCGGTGTGGTCCCGGAGGTCACCCACATCGCGCGGCTCGGGGCCGGCTCGGCGGTGATCGCGACCAGGAACGTCGTGGTGCCGTACATGAGCATGACGTCCCCGGGCGAGGTGGCGCCCACGCTGATCGCCTCGGCCCAGGCGTCGGTGCTGCCGGCGACCACGGGCGTGCCCGCCTCGATGCCGCTGAGCTCCTGGGCCGCGGCGGCCGTCACGGTGCCGGTGATATCGCCGGACCAGGCCAGCGGCGGCAGCTCCAGCCCCGGTGCGACCTCCTCGGCCCAGGGCTGGTGCCAGTCCAGGGTGCTCGTGTCGTAGAGCGGCGTGACCATGCTGGCGCTCGCGTGATCGAGCGCGTACTCGCCGGTGAGGCGGAAGCCGAGAAAGGACGACGGCATGAACAGGTGCGTCGCCCGGGAGAAGACGTCGGGCTCATGATCGGCGACCCACCGGATCTTCGGGCCGGCGGCTTGCGAGGAGAGCACGCACCCGCTGCGGGAGAGGATCTCGTCCTCGCCGAAGCGGTCGGTCAGCTCTTGGATCTGGCGCTCGGCCCGGGTGTCGACCCCGTAGAGGATCGCGGGGCGCACGGGCTCCCCGGTGTCGTCGGCCAGCACCACGCACGGGCCCATCCCCGACACGCCGATCCCGGTGACGCGAACATCTGTGCCGGCGGTGAGCTCGGCGGAGATCCCGACGAACTCCTCCCACCACACGCGGGCGTCCATCTCGACATGGCCGGGCGCGGGACGCTCGACGACGTGCTCCCGGGTCGCCGTGCGCAGGATCGTCCCGTCGAGCGCGACCAGCACCCCCTTGGCGCTGGACGTGCCGATATCGACGCCGAGCACAGCCTCCTCGTACTTCGTCATCGACCAGCCCTTTCGTCGCCGCCTCGGCGTGATGGCCCGGTCGGATCCGCCGATGGGCCTGCTCCATACTGCCACTGACCGCGCCCCGATATGCGTCGCTCCGGCGCCGTGGCCCCGGGCCGTGCCCGGGCCCGGATCGCCACCCGGGAGGGGGCCCGATCTGCTCGACGTCGGTGCGCCCGGCTCCGACGTCGATAGGATCGGCAGCCAGAACATATGTGACCCGGGCACATCCGTGCCTCGACACCGGGGTCGGGGACGGACCGACGACGAAAGGAGCGGGCATGCTCGACTCGACCATGGACCCGCAGCTCCTGCACCGCGCGGCGTCCGCGTACTACCTCGACAATCTGCGCCAGGCGGAGGTCGCCGATCGGCTCGGAGTCTCCCGTCCCACGGTCAGCAAGCTGCTCACCGAGGCTCGACGCATCGGGATGGTGCGCTTCGAGGTCCTCGACGTCTCCGGCCCCGATGTCACCGATCTGGAGCAGCGGCTGCGAGACCTTCTGGGCATCGATCGGGTGCGCATCGCCCCCGGTGACCAGCGCGAGCGGGAGTTCCGCGGCATCGGCGACCTGCTGGGGGAGGAGCTGCGTCGGCTCGAGCTGCGCCGCCGTGACGTGCTGCTCCTCTCCTCGGGGACGACCACGCGCGCCGTGAGCCGGATGCCCGGCATGCCCGAGCTGCGCGGCGTGATCATCGCTCCCACCGTCGGCGGCCAGCAGGAGTCCGATCCGGTCTTCCAGACCAACGAGATCGTGCGGAACCTCGCCGACCGCACCGGCGGCGACCCCCGCTTCATCTTCGCCCCGGCCCTGCCCAGCCCCAGTCTGTGGCGCTCGTTGCAGGCCGATCCGAGCTTCGTGGGGATCACCGACCTGTGGGCTCGGGCCTCCGTGCTGGTCTCCGGCATCGGTGCGCCGTATTCGAGCCGTGAGTCCCTGACGTCCGTGGTCCCGCGCGACGACCCGTCCCTGCGCGACGCGGTCGGGGACGTGTGCCTGCACTTCTACGACGCCGACGGGAACACCCTCGTCTACCCCGGCTCGGACCGTCTGGTGCGACCCTCGGCGGACGTCCTGCGCGCCATCCCCACCTCGATCGCGCTCGCCGCCGGGCGCGGCAAGGCCCTGTCGATCCGGGCCGGGGCGAAGGCCGCGCTGTTCACCACGCTGATCACGGACGCGCCGACGGCCGAAGCTGTTCTCGCCGACACGGAGTCCGAACAGGGCTGAGCGGGACTGGGCGGGACGGAACGGGGGCTGAGCAGGACGGAACGGGACTGAGCAGGTCTGGGCGGATCGGCGCCCGCCGTCTGTCCTGGTGTCCGCCCCCATGCCTGCCACAGTGCCTGCCTCTGCCTCTGCCCCCGCCTCTGCGCACGCCACGTGCCGACATCACGGTCGAACATTTGTGCTTGACGAATGTGCGTCCTGTGCCTAGGCTCACAGGTGACCGGCTTCTGCGGCCCGGGCCGGCCAGGCCCCCCGAGCGGATCCGTGGACGGCGGCCGCCGGTGCCGCGCAGTGAGCCTGAACGTAGTGAAGGAGAAGTGTCGAGATGACCGATGTCCCCAAGACCATGCAGGCCGTGGTGATGCACGCGCCCGAGGACTACCGCCTCGAGGACAAGGACGTGCCCACCCCCGCCGCCGATGAGCTGCTGATCCGGGTCGAGGCCGTCGGCGTCTGCGCGAGCGACCTGAAGGCATACGCCGGTGCCGCCAAGTTCTGGGGCGACGAGAACCGTGAGCGCTGGGTCGAGCCCGGCATCACCCCCGGCCACGAGATCACCGGCCTGGTCGTCACCGGGTCCGACGAGGCGCTCGCACTGCATGGCGTGAAGCTCGGGGACCGGATCGTCGTCGAGCAGATCGTGCCCTGCGAGGAGTGCATGTACTGCAAGCGCGGCTGGTACTGGATGTGCGGCCCGCACGACATGTTCGGCTTCAAGCACTACGACGGCGGCATGGCCGAGTACATGATCGTGCCCTCGCTCGCCCGCGCCCACACGATCTCCCCCGAGATCCCGCCGCACCACGCCGCGTTCGCCGAGCCCCTGAGCTGCTCGCTGCACGCCGTCGAGCGCGCGCAGCTCACCTTCGACGACGTCGTGGTCGTCGCCGGCGCCGGTCCGATCGGCCTCGGCGCGATCATCGGTGCCTCGCACAAGACCCCCAAGATGGTCATCGCCCTCGACTTCGACGAGCACAAGCTCGAGCTCGCGAAGAAGTGCGGAGCGGACCTCACCCTGAACCCCTCGAAGGTCGATGTCTACGAGGAGATCCGCGCCCTGACCGGCGGTTATGGGGCGGACGTGTACATCGAGTGCACCGGCCACCCCAGTGCGGTCTCGCAGGGACTGAACCTGCTGCGCAAGCTGGGCCGCTACGTCGAGTACTCGGTGTTCAAGGAGAACGTGTCGGTGGACTGGTCGATCATCTCCGACGACAAGGAGCTCGACGTGCTCGGCGCCCACCTCGGCCCGCACTGCTGGCCCGCCGCCATCAAGATCATCGAGTCCGGCGTGCTGCCGCTCGACGAGATCTGCACCCACCAGTTCGGCCTGAAGGACGTCCAGAAGGCCCTCGACACCGTCGCCGACTCCGCCGGCGCCTCGATCAAGGTCTCGATCCTCCCCGGAACCTGACCCGTCCGGCCGCGGTGCCGACGGCTCCGCGGCCGCCGACGCCGACGTCGTGGTCGGAGCGTCCCGCCTGACGCTCCGGCCACGGGGTCCCGGCGATCAGCCGCTGCCCACCCCACCTACGAGCCTTCCGGACCGCAGCCGTTCCGGACCACCTCACCCCTAGTCGTTCCGGATCGCAGTCGTTCCGGACCACTTCATCCCGCTGGGCGTTCCGGACCGCAGTCGCTCCGGATCACCAGCTGTCGATCAGCACCACGGACGTCCGGTGAGTTCGACGCCGAGCTCGCCATCCCGCCGCACACGGCCCGCCGACGAGGGCGGGCCCGCGCCTCCCATCCAGGCCACCGCGTGGTCTGCCCCCGGTCCCGTCGCCGCCCGCAGCAGACGGCCCGCCGGGCCCCTCCAGAGGAAGGCTCTCCATGAGCACAGCAGCAGTCGCCGAGCACGGGAGCCGCCCCCGCCCGGCGCGCCCGCCGAAGAGGCATCTGGGCCGGTGGATCGCCGCCGCGCTCACGGTGCTCGCCCTTCTCGTCGTGGTCCTGGGCACCAAGGTGGTGCCCGACGGGCAGGAGGAGGTCGCCGGGCCCGCCGCGTTCGACAAGGCCACCTTCGGAGCGCAGGAGTTCCCGACGGTGCAGAAGCAGGTCACCGAGCAGGCGGTCCCCGCGACGGAGCTGGCCGCGGCGATCGCCGCGGACCCGAAGGCTGCCGCCGCGGACCATGGCGTCGAGGCGGCCGGCAACACCGTGTACAGCACCACCTTCACCGGCACGGTCGGGGAGGGGCAGGCCGGTATCTACGACGTCGCCATCGAGGGCATGCCGAAGAACGTCACCGTGCGGATCCAGACCGGCCCGGCCATCAACGGCACCGAGCTCCGCGACGCCACCGGGAACTACGGCTTCGGCCAGTTCACGAACCAGATCGAGTTCCAGGACGCCGGCGCCGCCCTCAATGAGGAGATGAAGAAGCAGGTCCTGGATCCGGTCGATCCGAGCACGCTGAGCGGGAAGACGGTCACCGTGACCGGTGCCTTCACCGCCATCAACCCCGAGGGCTGGCTCGTCACCCCCGTCTCCCTGGAGGTGGCATGAGCACCGCGACCGGGTCCGTCGCACCGGAGGACAGTACCCGTGGCGACAGGGTGCTGGAGGCCCGTGACATCGTGAAGACGTACGGCGGCACCCGGGCGCTGAAGGGCGTGAACTTCGAGATCCATCGCGGCGAGGTCACCACCTTGTTCGGCGAGAACGGCGCCGGGAAATCGACGCTCATGAAGATCCTCTCCGGCGTGGAGCAGCCCACCTCGGGGCAGATCGTCCTCGAGGGCGAGCCGGTCACCTTCGCCACCACGAACGACGCGCGCGACCACGGCATCGCGATCATCCATCAGGAGCTGAGCCTCGCCCCGAACCTCTCGGTGCGCGACAACATCTTCCTGGGCCGCGAGATCACCAGAAACGGGGGAGTGGACTTCGCCGAGGAGACCCGGCAGACCGCCGCGCTCCTGGCGGAGATGCACCTGGACGTGGACCCCTCCACGATGGTCGGGGACCTGCGGGTGGGCCAGCAGCAGATCATCGAGATCGCGCGCGCCCTGTCGATCGACGCCCGCATCCTCATCATGGACGAGCCGACGTCGGCCCTCGCCGCCCGCGAGGTCGAGATCCTGTTCGAGATCATCGAGGACCTCACCTCCCGTGGCGTCTCCCTGGTCTACATCTCGCACCACCTCGAAGAGGCTCTGCGGGTCACCGACCATGCGGTGGTGCTGCGGGACGGCTCCATGACCGCCCGCGGCCGACGCGAGGAGATCGACCTGGACTGGATCGTGCGGCACATGGTCGGCGAGAACTTCGATCTCGGCACCGCCCCGCAGGGCTACGACTTCGGGGAGCCGGTGCTGGAGATCCAGGAGCTCACGGTGCTGGACCCCGAGAATCCTGAGCGCGCGGTCGTTGATCAGCTGTCCCTCGAGGTCCGCGAGGGCGAGATCGTCTGCGTCTACGGCCTCATGGGGGCCGGTCGCACGGAGCTGCTCGAGGCCGTCGCCGGTCGCGGAGAGATCGCCGGGGGCCGGATCCTGTTCCGCGGCGAGGAGCTCGGCACCGAATCGATCCGCGATCGCCTCGCGATGGGCATCGGCCTGGTCCCCGAGGACCGCCAGCGCGACGGATTGGTGCCGACGATGACCGTCGGCCAGAACCTCACCCTGGCCAGCATCACGCAGTTCCTGCGTCGCGGCTTCACCTCGCGTCGTGCGGAGACGTCCCTGGCCACAGGGTTGATTCACGACGTCACCGTGAAGGCGCCCGGGCCCGACGTCAGCATCGGGTCGCTCTCCGGCGGCAACCAGCAGAAGGTCGTCATCGGCAAGATCCTCGCGACCCGGCCCGGCGTGATGCTGCTGGACGAGCCCAGCCGCGGCATCGACATCGGCGCCAAGTCCGAAGTCTTCGGCCTGCTCGCGGACCGTGCCCGCGAAGGGCTGGCCGTCGTGTTCTCCACCTCCGAGATCGAGGAGTGCTTCGGCATCGCCCATCGCATCGTCGTGCTGCACCGCGGCCGCATCTCCGCCGAGTTCGGGCCCGACGCCGAGAAGGCCGACGTCATGGCCGCCTCCGGCGAAGTCGTCTCCTCCTGACCCTGCTCCCTGAACGGATACGCCTCATGACCTCCACCGCCGCAGGCGACGCGCCCCGGATGCCCGACAGCCCGACCCCCGACAGTCCGACGCCCGACAGCTCGAATCGGGGCTCGTCGACCCCTGGCTCCTCGACCCCTGGCTCCTCGACCCCTGGCTCCTCGACGCGGGAGCGCTCCTCGCTCGACATCTCCAAGGTCCTCATCGAGAGCCGGGCCTTCCTGGCCCTCGCGCTGATCATCGTCATCTTCTCGCTGCTGTCCCCGAATTTCCTCACGGTCAACAACCTGCTGATCATGTCCTCGCACGTGGCGATCTTCGCGCTGCTGTCCCTGGGGCAGCTGCTCGTGGTGCTCACGGGCGGCATCGACCTGTCCGTCGGCTCGATCCTCGGCTTCACCGCCGTGATCGGCGGCTTCCTGCTGCGCGGCGTGCCGCTGAGCATGTTCGGGGTGACGCTGTACCCCAGCGTCCCGGCGGCCGTGCTCATCGCGATCGTGCTCGGCGGGGCGCTGGGACTGCTCAACGGCGTGCTCGTGGCGAAGTTCAAGGTGGCGCCCTTCGTGGCGACCCTGGGCATGCTCTACGTGGTGCGCGGCTTCGCGCTGCTGATGACCAACGGACGCACGATCAACGACCTCTCGGGCGAGGAGGGGCTGGGCAACACCGGCTTCGAATGGCTCGGCTTCAACCGCATCCTCGGGATCCCCGCCGGCGTGCTCATCATGGCGGTGATCGCCCTGGTCATCGCCGTGGTGCTGGGTCGCACCACCTTCGGTCGGTGGCTGTACGCGACCGGCGGCAACGAGCGCGCCGCGCAGCTCTCCGGGGTGCCCGTGCGCACGGTGACCGTGTGGGTGTATGTCATCTCCGGGCTGTGCTCGGCGGTCGCGGGGATCATCCTCGCCTCGACCCTGACCAGCGCGAGCCCGACCGCCGGCAACACCTATGAGCTGACCGCCATCGCCGGTGTGGTGATCGGCGGTGCCGCGCTCTCGGGAGGTCGCGGCACGGTGCGCGGCACCCTGCTCGGCGCCTTCGTGATCGGCTTCCTCTCCGACGGGCTCGTGCTCATCGGCGTCTCCGCCTACTGGCAGACGGTCTTCGTGGGCGCGGTCATCGTGGTCGCGGTGCTGCTGAACACCCTGCAGTACGGCCGCCCCGGCGGCTCGAAGCGCAGGGCCCGACGGAAGCCCGGGACGGACACGGGCGCCTCGCCGGAATCCCCGTCGGCGCAGAACTCCTCGCCCCAGCGCTCCCCGTCCGATCCCCCGCTGGCTGAGCCCTCGTCGACCGAGCCCCCGCGCCGGGGGTCACCTCCGACCGACTGATCCACCCTCCGACCCCTCGACCCAGCTCTCCACCCACCCAGTCCTCTCCACCCGCTCACTCCTCTCCATCCATCCGGCTCGCCGCATCTCGCGCACGAGCTCCGACGCCTCCCGATCGGGAGACGTCGCCTTGAAAGGAACACATCATGGAACGCAGGCATTTCCTCTCCGCACTCGGCATCGGGGCCGCAGCGGCCGGTCTCGCAGCGTGCTCCGGAAGCTCTGACGACGCCGGAGGAGGCTCCGGCGGCGGGTCGTCCGACGGCGGCAGCGATGGAGGCGGCGGGGGCACGGACGGCGGTCTGATCACGATCATCGTCAACGACCCCTCGAACCCGTACTGGAAGATCGAGGGCGACGTCGCCGCGGCGAAGGCCGAGGAGCTCGGCTACACGACCACCATCGGCGCCCACAAGGGCGACACCAACACCGAGAACACCCTGGTCGACACCGCGATCTCCAACAAGTCCGTGGCCCTGATCATGGACCCCGCGAACGCCGACGGCTCCATCGGCACCATCAAGAAGGCCATCCAGGCCGAGATCCCCGTCTTCCTCATCAACGCGGAGATCAACGAGGCCGGCCTCGTCAAGGCGCAGCTGGTCTCCAACAACGCCCAGGGTGCCGCCCTCGGCGCCCAGGAGTGGGTGAAGCAGATGGGGGAGAAGGGTCAGTACGTCGAGCTGTTCGGACTGCCCTCGGACAACAACGCCCAGACCCGTTCCAACGGCTTCACCACCACGATCAGCCAGTACCCGGATCTGGAGAAGGTCGGCGAGGAGGTCGCTGACTGGGACCGCACCAAGGGGCATGACAAGGCCCAGTCGCTGCTCCAGGCCAACCCCGATATCACCGGCCTGATCTCGGGCAACGACGAGATGGCGCTGGGAGCGATCGCGGCCTTCAAGGAGGCCGGGGCGCTCGAGGGGATCATCGTCGGCGGCTTCGACGGCTCACCCGACGCCATCGAGGCGATCAAGAACGGCGAGCTCGCCTATACGGTGCTGCAGCCGGTCGCGACCTTCGCGGAGCTGGTCATCGAGATGGCCGACGACCTGCTGCGCAACGGCACCGAGCCGGAGACCGAGAAGCAGGCGCTGGACTGCATCCTCGTCACCGAGGACAACGTGGACAAGATGACGGCGCCGTTCACGTACACCGAGTGACCCCGGACGCCGCCGCGTCGCGAGGCGCGTGCGGCGCCTGATCGTCATCGACCCACCGATGATGCACGTCGGTTCCCAGTGGCACATTTGTGCTTGACGTATGTTCTGGATTCGGCCTATGGTCGTGCCGATCCTCGGCCCGCTTCGCCGAGCCCGGGGTCGCGTTCGAAGGTCGGGGATCCGGCCGCGCCCACACGAAGGAGTGTCCTGTATGAGTTCGGCGACGCAGGCAGCCGGTCCGATCGGTGGAACAGGCGGTCGGGAGACCTTCCTGGACCGCCTCGGCATCCCCCACGTGCTGCGCTGGGGCTTCCTCGGCGTGCTCGTGTTCATGACCGGCAACGGCATCGAGTCGAACTTCGTCTCCCCGCACATCGCGCAGGCCTTCGGCGGCGGCGACGACAAGATCGACCTCGCGGCGAAGATCATCACCGCCTACAGCCTCGCAGTGCTCATCGGCTCCTATCTCGCCGGCGCCCTCTCCGACCTCATCGGTCCGCGCCGCGTGATGGCCCTGGGCGTGGCCGTGTGGGTCGTGTTCCAGCTCGCCTTCCTCGGCTCCCTCCAGCTCGAGTCGGTGCCCCTCATCGCGATCTCCTACTTCCTGCGCGGCTTCGGGTTCCCCCTGTTCGCCTTCGCGTTCCTGGTATGGATCAACGCCGTGATCGACAAGGAGCGCAACGGCGCCGGCGTCGGCTGGTTCTACGTCATGTTCACCGGCGGCTTCCCCACCCTGGGCTCGATCGTCGCCGTCTTCCTGATCGGCGGCTTCGGCGGCGGCCACACCGGGCAGACCGGGGCGATGGCGGCCTCCACGGCAGTGGTCGTGGCCGGCTTCCTCATCGCCTGGTTCGGGGTGCGCGAGAAGCACGGCTCCATGCGCCTGGCGCCCCAGGGCGAGTCCTCCGCGGGCGTGATCCTCTCCGGCCTGCGCCTGACCTTCACCAACAAGCGCATCGCGATGGGCTTCCTGACCCGCCTGATCAACACCGCCCCCGAGTTCGGCATGTTCATCATCCTGCCCAACGTCATCGCCGGGTCGATCGACGACGGCGGCCTGGGCTGGAGCCAGTCGCAGTGGCTGGTCATGACCGCGATCGTCTACGCCGGGAACATCCTGTTCAACGCCGCCTTCGGCACGCTCGGCGACAAGTGGGGCTGGACGAAGACGGTGCGCTGGTTCGGCATCGTCGGCTCCGCCATCGGCCTGCTGCTGTGGTGGTACGTGCCGCACATGGTCCCGGCCGGCTCCGACTGGGGCTTCGTGGTCTCCGTCGCCGCGGGCACCGTCTTCGGCATCCTGCTCGCCGGCTTCGTGCCGCTGGGCGCGATCATGCCCGCGATCGCCCCGAAGCACACCGGCGCCGCGATGGCGATGTACACGACGGCTGCGGGCGGCGCGACCTTCCTCGGCTCCGCCGTGGTCGCGATCGTGCGTCCGCTCGCCGGGAACGTCGGCGTGGTCTGGGCCTTCATCCTGCTGTACGCCTGCGCCTTCACGATGACCTTCTTCTTCAAGGTGCACCAGCCCCGCCTGCACGGCGAGCAGGTGCAGGATGAGGCCGACGCGAGCACCGCGGCGTCCTGATCCAGCCCCCGTCCGTCCCCGCCTCCGACCGAAAGAGACTCCGATGACCTACCTCTTCGATGATCCGAAGTCCTTCCCCGCCGACGCCGTCGAGGGCCTCGTGGCCGCCCACCCCGAGGAGCTGCTGCAGGTCCACGGTGGTGTGGTGCGCAAGAACGCCACCGTGAAGGGCCAGCCGGCGCTCGTGGTCGGCGGCGGCTCCGGGCACTACCCGGCCTTCGCCGGCTGGGTGGGCCCGGGCTTCGCGCACGGCGCCCCCTGCGGCAACATCTTCTCCTCGCCCTCCTCCGACCAGGTCTACTCGGTGGCGAAGAACGCCGAGAACGGCGGGGGCGTGATCCTCGGTTTCGGCCATTACGCGGGCGACGTGCTCCATTTCGGCGTCGCCGCGGAGAAGCTGCGCGCTGAGGGCATCGACGTGCGCATCGTCGCGGTCAGCGATGACGTGGCCTCCGGGGCGAAGGGGGACCACCGCGACCGCCGCGGCATCGCCGGCGACCTCACGGTGTTCAAGATCGCCGGCGCCGCGATCCAGGCCGGCGCGGACCTCGAGGAGGCCGAGCGCCTGGCCTGGAAGGCGAACGACGCCACGCGGTCCCTCGGGGTCGCGTTCGACGGCTGCACGCTGCCCGGCGCCGACGATGCGCTGTTCCACGTCCCCGAGGGGAAGATGGCCATCGGCCTGGGCATCCACGGCGAGCCCGGGATCGACGAGGTGGACATGCCGTCGGCCGCGGAGCTCGCGAAGGTGCTCGTGGACGGCGTGCTGAAGGAGACCCCCGAGCTGGACTCCGACCGCGTCGCCGTGGTCCTCAACGGCCTGGGCACCGTGAAGTACGAGGAGATGTTCGTGGTGTGGAAGCATGCCTCGGCGCTCCTCGCCGACGCCGGCCTCACCCTCGTGCGACCGGAAGTCGGCGAGCACGTGACCAGCCTCGACATGGCCGGGCTCTCGCTCACCGTGATGCGCCTGGACGAGGAGCTCGAGCAGCACTGGCTGGCCCCGGCCGACACCCCCGCCTTCCGTCGCGGCGGCACGGTGGGCGGCGACCTGGGGGAGGAGCGCGGGGAGCTGTACACCCCTGGCGAGGACCCGATCCCCGAGGCTTCCGAGGAGTCCCGCGGCAGCGCCGCGCGGATCACCGCGATCCTCGGCGAGGTCGAGGCCCTGCTGGGTGAGCTCGAGCCGGAGCTGGGCCGTATGGACGCGGTCGCCGGCGATGGCGACCACGGCCAGGGCATGGTGCTCGGCATCCGCGCCGCGCAGGCCACCGCGCAGCGCGTCACCGAGTCAGGCGCCGGGGCCCGCACCGTGCTCGTGCAGGCCGGGGCGTCCTGGTCCGCCGAGGCCGGCGGCACGTCCGGTGCGCTGTGGGGCGCGGCCCTGACCAGCCTCGGCAGCGCCTTCGCCGATGAGGAGGCCGTGAGCGACGAGCAGCTCCTCACCGGTCTCGTGCAGGCCGTCGAGGCCGTCGAGCGGCTGGGCCGTGCGAAGCCCGGCGACAAGACGATGGTCGACGCCGCAGTGCCCTTCCGGGAAGCCCTCGCCGACGCGAAGGATGCGGCAGGTCCTGCGGCCGACGCGGTCGTCGCGGCGGCCGAGAAGGCCACCGCCGCCGCCGAGGCCACGGCGGACATCGCCGCCACCATGGGCCGGGCCCGCAACCACGGTGACAAGTCCGTGGGCACCCCGGACCCGGGCGCGATCTCCTTCTCGAAGATCGTGACCCTCCTGGGGCAGCAGCTGAGCAGCTGAGCAGCTGACCTGCCGAGCCACTCCTGTCCCGACCCCACCGCAAGCACCACCACTCACCCGAAGGAGCAGTCATGGGCTGGAAGATCATCACCGGATCCGACAATGCCGGGTACGGCCACAAGAGCGCGCTGAAGGAGCTTCTCGAGAGCGACCCCCGCGTCGACTCGGTCGTCGATGTCGGCGTCACCGGTCGTGAGGACGGCACGTACTACCCGAACGTCGCCGTCGAGGCCGCGGAGAAGATCGCCGCCGGTGTGGCGGACCGAGCGCTGCTGGTCTGCGGCACGGGCCTCGGTGTCGCGATCGCGGCCAACAAGGTCTCCGGTATCCGCGCCGTGACCGCGCACGATCTGTACTCGGTGCAGCGCTCGGTGCTCTCGAACAACGCCCAGGTGCTGTGCATGGGCGAGCGGGTGATCGGGCTCGAGCTCGCGAAGGAGCTGGTCAAGGTGTGGCTGGACCTCGAGTTCGACCCGGAGTCCTCCTCCGCGGCGAAGGTCGACGCCATCTGCGCCTACGACGGCTCGCTCGACCAGGCCTGACCGGAGTCGGACCGCCCGGCTCCGCCGGACACCCCAGACCCCGACCGCCCGACCCGACCCGGCCTGTTTCCCCGTGCTGTGCTCCGAAATGTTCCACCAGAGGGAACATTTCGGAGCACAACCCGTGAGCTGGACGCCGTAGACGCGCGAGCGCGAGGGTGGGGCGTGACGGGTGGGCCGCACGAGCCGCGCGGTGACTGATTCTCGTGGGCGCCGCTGCTACTCCGCGAGGGCACGTCCGCGCTGCTCGGGGAGGGTGAAGGCGGCCGCCGCGGCGAGGGCGAAGGCGATCGCGAAGGCCACGAAGGCCAGCACCTGGCCGCCGGCGACCACCAGCACCGGCACCAGGAACGGCGCGAGCATCGAGGCGATCCGGCCGAAGGCCGCCGCCGCACCGGTGCCCGTGCCGCGCACTGCCGTCGGGTACAGCTCCGGGCCGATCGCGTACAGCGCGCCCCAGGCGCCGAGGTTGAAGAAGCTCAGCGCGCAGCCGGCCGCGATGATCGTCGCCTCGGAATCGGCCAGGCCGTAGCAGGTGGCGGCCACGGCGGAGCCGGCGAGGAAGACGGTGAGCGTCCAGCGCCTGCCGAGCACCTCGATCAGCCAGGCGGCCATCGCATAGCCGGGGATCTGGGCGAGCGTGATGATCAACGTGAAGGTGAACGACTGGGTGAGGGAGAAACCGCGCTCCACCAGCAGCGTCGGGATCCAGATGAAGGCGCCGTAGTAGGCGAGGTTGATGAAGAACCACACCGCCCACAGCCCGGCCGTGCGCGCGCGCAGGGCCGAGGACCAGATCCCACCGGTGCGCACGGCGTCCGCTGCCGGGACCTCGCCCACGGCGGAGGGTGCTGCGGCACTGACTGTGGTGGCTGCGCCGGCAGCAAGCTCCTCGGGAGCGCCGGCAGCGGGCTCCTCCGGCGTGCCGGCCGTGGGCGCCGACGCGCCGTTCGCGGGCGCCGACTCGCCGGCCGCGTGCGCCGACGCGCTGTCGGCGGAACCAGCCCCAGTGTCCAGCCCGGCCGATTCCTCGAAGCTGCGCACCACGGTCTCGGCCTCGTCGTGGCGGCCCTTCCGCTCCAGGAACCGCACCGATTCGGGCATGCCCCATCGCACCACCAGCGAATATGCAGCGGGGACGAGCCCCACCGCGAGGGCCCAGCGCCATCCCGTCGGCCCTGAGGCGGCCACGAAGGTGCCGATCACGGCGGCGAGGATCCAGCCCAGCGCCCAGAACGCCTCGAGCCACACGATCACGCGACCGCGGATACGGGCCGGGGCGAACTCGCTCATCAGTGTCGAGGCGACCGGCAGCTCCGCGCCGAGGCCCAGCCCCACCACGAAGCGCAGCGCGATCAGCGCACCGACGCCCATCGCGAGCGCCGAGGCTCCCGTGGCCAGGCCGTAGACCAGCAGCGTGAGGGCGAAGACGCTGCGTCGGCCGATCCGGTCGGCGAGCAGACCGCCCACGCTCGCGCCGATCGCCATCCCGGCGAAGCCCGCCGAGGCGATGAGTGAACCGTCGCCCTTGGAGATCCCCCAGTGGACGCTGAGCGCGGCGATCACGAAGGAGATCAGGCCGACGTCCATCGCGTCCAGCGCCCAGCCGATGCCGGAGGCGCCCAGCAGCTTCCCGTGCTTGCGGGTGAAGGGCAGGCGGTCCAGGCGCTGCGATCTGGTCAGGGTGCTGCCCGGGTCCACGAGGGCACCGTCGGGCGAAGCGGGGGCAGGGCTCATCGTCATCTCCGGGAACGGCTGGAAGGTCCGGGGGACATCTTGACGCATGGTCGCGCCCGACGGGGGATCGAGCCGGTCGGGAACGCGCGCCTGCGCCGGAGGCGGGCGCTCCCAGCGGGACGTCAGCGGTGGGCGTGCGCGGTCAGGTCGGGCAGGACGTCGCCGCGCAGCACGGCGAGCGCGCGGCGGGCACGGGCGCCGCCCCAGGGAGAGAGGATGTCCGCGTCGGCCTCGTCGATCAGGGCCCAGTCGTCGAGCTCCTCGACCTGCGGGACCACGGTCGCCTCGAGCTGGGCGCGCGGGATCATGCCGGCGTCGAACACGAAATGCACGCCCATCGGAGCGCTCCGCACGGCGCTGGAGGGCATCCAGTCGATCGCGAGCACGCGTCCCACCTCGACGTCCAGGCCGAGCTCCTCGGCGACCTCGCGCTGCGCGCAGCGTCGGGGATCCTCGCCGGGGTCGACACCCCCGCCGGGCAGCAGCCAGTGGTCGCGGTAGTTCGGCTTCTCGACCACGAAGCGGCCGTCCTCGTCGCGCAGGATCACCGCGCCGGAGCTGATCACCGTGGGCAGGGAGGCGAAGTAGGCGGGGTCCGGGAGCAGTCGGGGCATGACCCCATCGTGGCACCCTCGGCGCCTCCGGGGCAGGGGCAGTCCGTCAGCGGGCGGATCCTGCCGCCGGTATGAAGCGCACCGCGGTGCCGGGCGCCGCCTGGGCGAGGCGGTTCAGACCGGTGCGGGTCACGACCGCGACCACCGGATACCCGCCGGTCGTGGGATGGTCCGGGCCGAACACGACGGGCAGGCCCGACGGGGGGACCTGGATCGCGCCGGGCACCATCGCCTCGCTGGGCAGTGACCCTGATCCGTCGGGAACCGGCAGGGGTGAACCGTCCATCCGCACGCCCACCCGGTCCGAGTCCGAACGCACCGTCCACTCCGCACGGATCAGGGCGTCGAGCACGGCCCGGCCGAGGAGGGCATCGCGAGGCCCCGCGTGCATCGGGATCTCGAGACGGCGACGGGCGGGGGAGCGCTCCGCGTGTCCGTCTGCATCTCGGTGTGCCTCTCCGTCGGCACGTCCGTCTGCCTGACCGTCGACCGAGGTATCGTCGGCCGGATCGTCCCGGTCTGTTCGTGGCACAGCCCCAGGAATCGCCTCCGGCACAGCGTCCGGCACCGCATCGAGCCCCTGCTCGGGGCCGACGAGGAGCACGTCACCGGCGCGCAGCGGCGCAGGACCGAGACCGGAGAGGGTGTCGCGGGAGAGAGAGCTGAGGAACGGGACGTCCGAGGCCGGAGGTTCGCCGTCTTCCGCCCCGGCAGGGCGCACCACCTCGTCCGGCGCCCGGCGCACACCGGCTATCCCTCCGCGCACCGCGATCAGGCGTCGCAGGCCCTGCCACGGAGCGCCCAGCGTCAGGACGTCACCGGGATCCAGGCCGATCGCACGAATCTGTCCCTGGCCGGCGTCGGGCTCGAGCTCCGGGCCCTCGGGGTCCGCGCGGTGCACGGTGACCTCTCCCGCTCCGCCGGCGACCGCGATGACCGTGGGCGCGAGCGCGCGCAATCGCACCGGTCCCAGCAGCGCCTCCAGTGCGGCCATCTGGGTCGGGTTGCCGACCGCGGCGTCGGCCCGAGCCAGCGCGCCGCGGTCGAACGCACCGGAGAGACTCACCCCGATCGCCCCGTGGCCAGGGCGTCCGGCATCCTGCAGCAGCAGCTGCGGCCCCGGGGAGAGGACCTCGAGCGTCGGGTCGCCGACCGGCGGGAGCGTCGCTCCGTCCCCTCGCCGGCGGCCCAGCCGGCGAGGTGCCACCGCCACCCCTGACCGTGCTCGGGCGAGAGCAGAAGCCATGGTCGTCGTGGAGGTCGTGGAGGTCGTGGAGGTCGTGGGTGACCGGGTGCCGATCCGTGCGGACGGTCGCCGGGGGCTGAAGCGCACCCGTGATCCGGGAACGAGCAGCGCCGGCGACGTGCGGTCCGGGTCGAACAGCTCGGCGTCGGTGCGCCCGATCAGCTGCCATCCGCCCGGGGACGGCCGCGGGTAGATGCCGCAGTACCGGGACGCCAGGCCGACGGCCCCCGCGGGAACGGTGGTGCGCGGCTCTCCGCGGCGCGGAACCTCCCAGGGAGGGCCGGCGGCGCTCTGCCTGTCTGCACGTGACCCGTCGACACCGGTCCCGTCAGCGCCCGCCCCATCCGCGCCCGCCCCCTCAGCGACCAGATAGGGGAACCCCGGGGCGAATCCACCGAAGGCCACGGTCCACAGCGCCCCGGTATGCGCGGTGATCAGGGCGTCGGTGCTCATCGAGAGCAGGCCGGCCACCTCGGCGAGGTCCGCCCCGTCGTAGACCACGGCGAGGGTGTGCTCCGCGCCGGCGGCCTGTTCCTCGGTCGCTGCGGGGAGGGCGCTCAGCAGGTCGGTGAGCTCGTGGCGATCGCGCGGCGCGGCGCCGACCAGCAGCAGCGTGCGCTCTGCGGGGACGAGGTCCACCAGGTGCGGAGGCGCGAGGGCTCGCAGAGCGGCGGCTGCGGCGAGCACGGCACGCGTGTCGGGGTACTCGGCCAGCACCGAGACCTCCCCGGCCCGGTGCACTGCCGACGGTGGGCCCAGCAGCTCAGGAGCGACGGAACTCTCAGGGCTGCTGGTCACAGAGCCGCCTCGAGCTGCACGCCGGCCCCCGCCAGCCCGTTGCGGACAGCGCGGGCGAGCTCCACCGCGCCGGGGGTGTCCCCATGCAGGCACAGGGAGCGGACCGGAAGATCGACCCAGGTCCCGTCGTCAGCGCGTACGCGATGTTCGGTCGCGATCGCCATCGCCTGATCGACGACGGAGGCGGCGTCGGTGAGCACGGAGCCCGGCCGGCTGCGTGGCATGAGCGTCCCGTCGGGGAGGTACGCCCGGTCGGCGAAACCCTCGAGCACCACCTCGATCCCGGCTGTGCGCGCCGGCGCGAGGACCGCCGCCCCGGGAGCGGCGAGCAGCGCCAGACCCCCGCCGAGCTCGCGCAGGGCCTGCACCACGGCTGCGGCCTGCTCCTCGTGGTGGGCCAGCGCGTTGTACAGCGCCCCGTGCGGCTTCACGCCCCGCACCGTGGTCCCCTCGGCCCGCGCCATGGCCTGCAAGCCTCCCACCTGCACGATCACGAGATCGGTGAGCTCGGTCGGGGGGATGTCGAGGAAGCGTCGGCCGAAGCCCTGCAGGTCCGGATAGGCGACGTGCGCCGTGACCGCGACGCCCCGGGCAGACGCGCCGCGCAGGGCCGAACGCATCGTGCCGGGATCGCCGGCATGCCCGCCGCAGGCGATGTTCGCCGTGGTCACGACGTCGAGCATGGCCGCGTCGTCCCCCATCGACCAGTCGCCGAAGCCCTCCCCGAGATCGGCGTTGAGATCGAGCAGCACGGGGTCAGCGATCATCGGTGATCGTCTCCTTCCTGCGGGGCCGCGGTGCGCTTCCCTTGTCGGCTCCTCCATTGTCGGCCCTCCGGCTGTGAGGCGACAGCCGACGCCAGGCCGCCGGGGCGTCCGGCCGGTCGACCGGCGACAGCCAGGTGCACACGGCCGATAGTGTCGAGGCATGAGCCAGACCCCCGCCGACCGGCCCGAACCCTCCCGAGCAGGCCCGTCGGGCGCATCCGACCCCGCGGGGTCCAACGACGCCTCGGGGCACTCCGACCCGTCGGCGCCCGGGGCCCTCCCGGACCTCCCGGCGGGCCTCGGTTCGAGCGACCCGGAGGCCCCCGTCGCCTATTCCGCGGCGGACGTCTCCGCCGCCGAGGACGTGCTGGCCCAGGCAGCAGAGGGTGACCCGGAGATGCTGATCGCCCTCACCGACGAACAGCTCGCGGCGCTGGACGGCTACGCGAGGCGCCAGTTCACGGCAACCCCGTGGCTCGACGAGCATGCTGATCAGCCCCGGTTCGCTGCCGGGGTCGGGCTGCGGGCGCTGATCGCCGCGGGTCAGGTGAGTGCGGGAATCGACCCGAGCACCGGCCGACAGCAGTGGACGGCGGATCCGATGCTCGCCGGCTGCCTGGTGCTGCGCCGCACCGCGACCCTGTTCACCACCGCCGAGCGCACCGTGCAGAGCCCGCAGGGTCCCCAGGTGCAGCGCCTCCACTACTACGTGCACGAGGGAGGGGTGCTCGAGGAGGAGGTCACTGCGCTGGGCATCCATCGCTTCACACCGCTCCGCGCCCCGCAGGTCAACGCCCGACTGCTGGCTGTCGTGGACCCGGCCGGAGTCGCCGCCGGCGGCGGGGAGCCGATGCAGGTGCGTGCCTCCGAGCTCCCGGCGAGCCCGCTCGCGCCGCGACTCGCCGCCACGCGCGCGCTGACCGTGTTCACGATCGTCACCACGGCCGATGGCGGGGTGCGTCAGGCGAGCGTGTACGCGACCGGCGACGAGGTGCTCGTCATGGAGGCCCTCGATCCGGGGGCAGACGATCCGCTGCTGGAGTTCCGCAGCGTCGACTCCGCGGAGCTGCACGCGCTGGCCACCGTGCTGGTGGGTGCCGCGGGCTGAGCCCCGCTGGAACAGTCCAGGCCGGCGGGGACATCTCGCACGGTGAAACCCGCGCAGTGGAACCAGCTCGGTGGAACCCGCACGGACAGTCCGTGCGGGTCCGGTCAGGACCGCGCGTCCCAGCGCTCGAGGACGTCCTCGAGCCGGCCGTGCAGGCGCTCGAGCATCTCCGCCCGGCCTGGAGCGGTCGGGAAGGGCATCTGCGGCACCTCGCGGGCGGCTAGGCAGCCTGGGAGACGGCCCCGCCCGAGGCATGAGGCCGACGCCGATACGACGACGACCCATCTCCTACGTCGACCCGCGTACGAGTGGATTAGCCGGCTCGGAGGATCTACGAGGATCTACTTCTGATCGATGATCGGATGCGCCGTCTCGTGGTAACGGGCCTCGGGAGAGGCCACTGGGCGGCATATATCGAGATCACTGTTGATTTTCATCGTTCCTGTGTGATCTGCGCCGTCGAGCTCGCCTACCGAGGGCGAGGCCCGTCAGTGATCCACTGAATACGACGAGGAATGTCACGAAGATGGCCGGTGTCATGGCTCAGCAGTGCGTGGAAACCCAGGTCCAGAACACCGCTTCGCCGAGGCCGACGAGAATCGCAATGGCCGGGTTCACAGCGATGAGAGTAAGTGCGTAAGCCCATGTGGCAGCATGGCCATAACCGATCACGGTCGTGAGGTACGGGCAGACATCTGACGCGCTTACCCCGTAAGCCTGGGGGCCAGATAGGGCAGAGCGGTCTTCGTCGCTCGCACGGTTGAGAATGTTCTGGAGCTCATCCGCGACGTCGTTGACGTTCTTCGTAGTGACAGAGCCGTCAGGATTCGAGATGGTCAGGTCGCCCGTGTCGCAGTCCAGGCGTGCACTGAACGAGCCGTGCCCGGGGAGCGTTTCTGTGGTCTCGACGACGCCGTGCTTGGTTCCGCCAGCGAAGACTGGGACCTCGGTGCGATCGACGCCGTCCACGGTTGGCGCTTCAGTGGGCTTCTCGGCGTGAGCAATTGCGGGAGTGCCGAGCACGGTTAAGAGCGTTGCGCTTCCAACTCCGGTGAACAACTGTCGGCGCTTCATTGCGGTCCCCTTTGCGCATTGACGTTTCTATTGCAGGGTGCACCCCGCGTCACGGAATGGCCATGTCATAAATCACTTTGACATTAGCGGAGAGGGGTCGTCAAGTCGGTGCTGGCAAGCGATGCTCGGCCACTGCGGAGACGAGGCTGCCGGACGCAGCCTTGGCCTTCGGCGTGCGTCATGGATTAACCTGGTGGTTCAGTCTCGGACCACGGCGGTTACCCAGGCTTCCAGCACATCCTCCAGGCGCCCGTGCAGGCGCATCGTGGCGTCGGGGTCGGCGCGGGTGGGCCCGTCGTTGAGGATCACCACGGGCTTGTGCTGGCGGCCGGCGGCGCGCACGAACCGCAGCCCCGACTGCACGGTCAGGCTCGACCCGAGTACCAGCAGCACTTCGGCCTCCTCGAGCGCGGCGAAGGCCGAGGCGACGACCTCGCGCCGGGCGGATTCCCCGAAGAACACGACGTCGGGCTTGAGGATCCCTCCGCACAGCGGGCACGGCGGATAGCGGAACGAGCTGGTGCGATCCACTTCGGCGTCCCCGTCGGGAGCCTGGGCGGCGTCGGCCGCGAGATCGGGCAGCCGCGCCGCGAGCTCGGGATTCATCGAGAGCATCCGCGCGTGCAGCGCCGCGCGGGAGGAGAGGGTGTCGCAGCTCTGGCAGCGCACTCGGTCCAAGCGTCCGTGCAGGTCGAGGACCGGGGCGGAACCGGCGGCCTGGTGCAGCCCGTCGACGTTCTGGGTGATCACCGCGGTGGTGGTGAACAGGGTGCGGCCGAGGCTCGCGAGCAGCTGATGGGCGTGGCCGGGGCGGGCACGGTTGAACTGCTCCCAGCCGACGGTGGAGCGCGCCCAGTAGCGGCGTCTGGCCAGGTCATGGCCCACGAACTCCTGGTACGTCATGGGGGAGCGGGGCACGGCGTCGCGGCCCCGGTAGTCGGGTAGGCCGGAACCGGTGGACATCCCCGCCCCCGTCAGCACCGCGACCGGGCGTCCGCGCAGCAGATCTCGAGCGGCGTCGAGCTCGGAGGGCGGGCTCTGCAGGCCGTAGTCGCTGCTCTCCATCGGGCCCCAGGCGGGCAGGCGCGGGGCGCCACGCCGGCCGGTGGATCCGGCGGCAGGGGCTGCGGTCGAGAACCAGCGCCCGACGTCCGCCGCCGGGCCGATGCCCGCCCCTGGACCGGTGTCGGCAGCCGGGCCGACGTCGTTCACCGGGCCGACGTTTCTCGCCGGGTGGGCGTTCCTCGCCGGGTCGGCGTCTCTCGCCGGGCCGCCGGCTCACCGGCAGCCGATTCGCTGTTCATCCCTCGAGCGTAGGTGCTGGATGGGGATCCGGGTCGGGCGCCGCGCTCGGCTCGTTGCGAACGGGTCGCCCCGTGCGATCCGGCGGCTCCGGGTCACGTGGTTGATCCGTGGTGTCCGGTTGCGCTGGGCCGTGCGCGCCGTCCGGCCCGTCGTCGTGCTCCCCGTCCGGCTTGGCGTCGTGCTCGCCGTCCGGCCAAGCGTCGTGCTCTCGGCCCGGCTCCGTGCCGCGCTCATCGTCGTGCTGGTTGCTGCCGTGCTGGTCGCTGTGTTGGTTGCGGTGCTGAGAGCCCTGCTGGTTGCCCTGCGGCGGGACGCGCCGGGGGCTGCGCCGGGCCCGACGTCGGTCCCGGAGGCGACGGACGCAGAAGCCGATCGCGGCGAGCAGGCCCAACCCGGCGACGGCCACGGAGTAGAGGCGCACGAAGCTCTCGAGGGCGTCCCCGCCGGCCTGGCCGAAGACATAGCCGGCGGTCACGAAGACTGCATTCCAGATTCCCGACCCGAGCCCTGTGGCCAGGGCGAACAGGCCGACGTGCATCCTCTCGATGCCCGCTGGGATCGAGATGAAGGTGCGCACCATCGGCACGAAGCGGGCGATCACGACGGCAGGGAATCCCCAGCGGTCGAAGAATCGCAGAGCCGCGTCGACGTCGCCCTGCTCCAGCAGCGGGAGGCGGGCGATGACCGCCCTGGTGCGGCGAAGTCCGAGTCCTCGGCCGACGGCATACACCCCGAGGCCACCGATCACCGACCCGGCGGTCGTCCACGTCAGCGGGACCAGCACGTTCTGTCCGTCCGACGCCGCGGCGACTCCGGCGAAGGGCAGCAGGATCTCCCCGGGGATCGGCGGGAAGATGGCCTCGGCGGCGATGACCAGTGCCGTGCCCGGCCCGCCGAGGAGCTCCATGAGGCCGATGGCCCACGCGGTGATGTCCACGGCCGCCTCCTTCCGCCGGATGAGCGCGACGCTAACCGCCAGGAATGGCGGGATGGTGAACAGTGCATGGCGATGGGTCGCATGAGGTGGGTGCTGCGCGGGCAGCTGGACAGCGCGAGATCAGTCGGGACGGTCGACGGTGCCGTCGGTGCCGTCGGTGCCGTCGGTGCTGCGGGGCCCGCCTCCCTCGCCGAGGTTCCCCTCGACGGCACGCTGAGCCTGCTCACCCCGCGGAGGTGGTGTGTCCGATGAACTCGTGAGCTCAGGTGGTGGCTCGATCCGAGGCCCCGTGAGGGCTGTGGGCCCGGTAGTCCTCACGGTGCCTCCCCGGCTGGTCCAGGTCACCTGATGGCCGGGGCTCTCGGTGGAGAGCTCGACGGAGGTGGTCTGCTGTTCCTTGTCGTTGCAGAAGGCGCAGAGCCCCTGCCCGTTGTCCAAGCAGGTGTGGCCGCCGGCCGCGTAGGGCCGGATGTGGTCGCTGTGCCGGATCGGGGCGTTGCAGAACGGGCCCCGGCACGTCACGTCGCGCCAGCGGATGAATCTGGCCAACGCGCGGGGGAACTCACGCGCCACGGAGTCGACCGCGACGAGCTCACCGGTGGTGGGATGCGTGTAGAGCCTGCGGAGGGCGAGCCTGACCGCGGGGGCGTCGGCCCCGAGCGCGTCGTCCAGCCCGCGGGTCTCCACCGCTACAGGGTCGAGGTCGGTGGGTCCCGCGGCAGCATTCTGCGTTCCCGGGCCGCCGGTCGGGACGGCCGGCGAACGATCCTGAGCGAGCTCGCGCAAGGGCCCGGAGAGCTCGTGACGCAGTGCTTCGACGGGCACGGGGCCGTAGCCCTCGACGTGGGCGAGCTCGCCCTGTCCCGGATGCAGCAGCGCCCGGTCCGTGATGATCACGCCGATATCGAGGTCGGTGCGGTCCATGCCGTCCTCTGCGCCGAGGAGGGACGCGATGAACGAATCCGCCTGGATCTGCTGATGGCCGCGCCGGTCGCCGCTCGCCCGGAGCCGCTCGGCCTCCAGGGAGAGGCGCTTGCGGATCTTCATCGCGTCCAGGGCGGGCAGGCGCGCCGAGACCACCGCCATCCCGTGCTCGCCACGGCGCACGGTCACGCTGCGAGTTCCCCGGGCATGCTCGTGCCGACGGCTCTCGCCCTCTGCATCGGACGCTGCGATCGCTGCAGCCACCGCACCCTTCCACTCCTCGGTTCCGCACCCGTCGAGTGCGGCGAGGCGGGTCCCGAGCAGGGCATCGACCTGTTCGCGCTGGGCAGGTGCCAGCGGCGCGACCGAGGCGGCCATGGCCCGGACGGCGCTCTCGCTGAGCCGGCCCGTGGCCAGGGCTCGAAGCATCGTCGGCATCGACTCCACGAGGCGTCGCGCGGAGGCGAGCGTCCTGCTGGCCAGGTCCGGGGAGCGACGGGTGCTCATCGAGACGTCGCGCGCTGCAGCGCGGTCCGCACGCCGGTCCGTGTCCTCCTCCGGCTCGACGGCCTCCGGCTCGTACGCGGCATCGGCCTGCGCGGCGGCACGGTCCTCGTCCCGCAGCGCATCCGCCAGGGCGACCATGCACCGCGTCTCCAGGGCGTCCATCGCGGAGCGCTGCTCCTGCAGGCGTCGGATCACGGCGGAGTACTGTCCCGAGGAGCCGGGCGCCGGCGAGAAGAGGCCACCGGGCTCGGTGGCCAGCTCGACCAGGAGGAATCCTTGGTCACCCAGGAGCTCGGCGAGCGCCGTCGGCCCCTCCGCGCGAAGCGCATCGAGCAGCTGCTGGGCGGGATCGCCCTCCGCTGCCTCGGTGTTCTCCGCGAAATCGTTCATGCCCACCATGATTCGCGGGACCCACGGCCGAGGGAACCGGCGAGTCACGATGGTGGATAACCACCCGCTGTGGAGGAAAGGTCGGCATGGGGCCGAGCCCGGCAGCAGGCCTGCACCTCGGTCACGGCGCGGTCGCACCAGCGTGGCGGCACGACTCACGGCGCGGTCGCCGCACCCACGTGACGGCACGACTCACGTCCCGACCGCACTCATGTCACGACCTCCGTCGAAGCGCGGGGCACGTGTGCTCAACCCTCGGGCTGCATACCCTCCAGGACGCTCAGGATCTCGCCGGCGACATCGGCCGGGGGCCGGTTCCCGAACAGGGACTCCTCGCCGAGCCGGGAGAGCTCGTCGCCGAATCCGACGCCGGAAGCGGGGGTGACCAGCGGCGGCCGCACCACCTCGGCCTGCATGTCGCGGGCGAAGTCGAGCGAGACCATCTCGTCGTCATCGAGCACGGTCGCGATCTCGTCCTGCAGCTCGGGGAACGAGGTCACGCCGCGTTCGATCTTGAGGATCTTCGCGGCCTCCGGATCACGCAGGAGGAAGTTCACGAGCGTGGCGGCGGAGTCCACGGCCTTCGAGCCCGCGGCGATCGACCAGTACATCGAGGCCTTGTTGACCATCTGCGGATCACCGCTGGTCCGGGCGGGCAGGCGCAGCAGCTGCAGGGGCGCTCCGGTGGACTTCTGGAAGGTCTGCACCTGGGTGTGGAACTGGAGATGGAAAGCGGCACGGCTGGTCCCGAACCGGCCCTGCTCCACGCCGGCGGCGAAGTCCTCGATCTGCTCCGAGGGGCCGACGACAGCTCCGGACTCGACGAGAGCCAGGGCGTACTCGAGGTAGGCGACGATGGTGTCCTTGCTGACCAGCGTCTCGTCCTCGCGGGGGAACAGCTGCTCGCCGCTCTGGCGGGCCCAGGCGCCGAGCTCGGCAGCGCTGGTGCCGAAGAAGTCGAAGCCGATGATGTCCTCGTCGGCCTCTTTCGCCCAGTCGCTCACTGCGCCGGTGATCTCGGCGAAGTCGTCCCAGGTCCACGAGGTGTCGTCCGGCATGTCGAGGCCGGCCTGCTCGAGGATCTCCGGGTTCACGCCGACGGAGAAGATCCCGACGCCCAGCGGTGCGCCGACGAGCGTGCCGTCGGCCAGACGCCCGGTGTCCAGCACGGCCTCGTCCATCGCACTGAGGTCCAGCAGATCGGAGACGGTCTCGAGGTCGAGCAGCGAGTTCCGGGTGCCGTAGGAGTCGATGTAGGCCTCGTCCATCTGCAGCACGTCCGGGGCGTCGCCGCCGGCGAACTGGGTGGCGAGCTTGTCCCAGTACCCCGTCCACTCGCTGTACTCAGGGCTGACGGAGATCTCGGCGTGGGCCTGCGTGAACAGGTCCAGCGCGTCGCGGGTGAGCCCGTTGCGCAGGTCGCCTCCCCACCAGTAGATCCGGACGGCGCTGCCGTCCCCGCCCGATCCGCCGGAGCCTCCTGAGCCGCCGGCGGCGTTGGGGCCGCAGGCGGCGAGGACGGGCAGGGTTCCGGCGGCGAGCAGTCCGAGGGTGCGTCGGCGGGTGATCATCGTCGATCCTTCCGGCAGGGCTCCGGCGGTCGGGCCCACGTCCATGGGGGACCTCGACGCGCTGAGTCGTTTCAGGGCAAGCAGTGCGGTCACAGTAACCGGCCGTTCGTGGAGCGGACAAGGGATTCCGCACCGCAGGCGGCACGGAGGGCGTCGACGGTGGCGCTGGGCCGGCATCGTGGTTCCCGGGCGGGTCGCCGGGCGAGTCACCGGAAGAGTCGCAGGACGAGTCCTCGAGCGGGCCGCCGGATGAGTCCCGAGCGAGTCCGCCGGCGACGACATGCAACGTTGTAGATTTTGCGCCAGGATGGCGACCGGTCCACGGGGCGGCAGCGAGAGGGTCGCGAGCGGGCCGTGACTCAGCCGTAACGCCGACGGGTTGACAAGACGGGTCGTCAAGCGCTTTCCTGAGGTGAGTCGCCTGGCGGCCGCCGCCCCCTGAGCGGGACGGCGGAGAGCGGGTGGCCAGGAGAAAGGAATGAAACCTTTCACCGCCGCAGTGCCCTGGCGCGCGCCGTCGTGCGTGCCGGGTCGCAGCGGGCAGGATTCCAGCGGTCCGGGTCCCGGACCGACGGGCCCGCCCGAGCATCGCCCCCGATCCGGGCCGACCATGGTGGTCGACCCGAGGACCTCGCTACGGCGCTCTGGATGCGCAGTCGAAGATCACAGGAGATCTCATGTTCACTCGACGTTCAGCACTTGCCCTCGGCCTCGCCGTCCCCGGCCTCGCGGGTCTCGCGGCCTGCGGCCCCAACGCCTCCGGCGGCTCCGGGGGAGGCGGCGGAGAAGGCGGCGCCTCGACGCTCCGCCTCGCCTGGTGGGGCAACCCCACCCGGGACGAGAACACGAAGAAGGTGGTCGAGGCCTACAAGGAGGTCGACGACGCCGTCACCATCAACCTCGAGCCGGGCGAGTGGAGCGGCTACTGGGACAAGCTCGCCACCCAGACCGCCGGCGGCGACTTCCCCGACGTGGTCCAGATGGACGAGAAGTACCTGGCCGAGTACGGAGACCGCGGTGCGCTGCTCGACCTCGCGGGGGCGGGCCTGAAGACGGACGACTTCGTGCCGGGATCGGTCGAGGTGGGCGAGCTGCCGGACGTCGGCCTCGCCGCGATCAACGCCGGTCTGAACGCCTTCGCGTTCCTCATCAACCCCATGGTCTTCGAGGAGGCCGGGGTCGATATCCCCGACGACACCACCTGGACCTGGGACGACCTGATCGACACCGCGGTGAAGATCTCCGAGAACACCGACAAGGGCACCTACGGCATGACCCAGATGGGCACCGTGCAGGGCCTGTTCCAGGTGTTCGTGCGCCAGGCCGGCCAGGATCAGTACAAGGACGGCGCCGCAGGATTCGACGTCGACACCGCGACGAAGTGGTTCGAGTGGGGCAAGAAGATCCAGGATTCCGGGGCCGGCCCCGGAGCGAGCGTCGCGGTCGAGGACGGGGCGCAGGCGCTGGACCAGTCCCTGTTCGCCACCGGGAAGACCGCGATGACCGTGGCCTGGTCGAACCAGGTCGTCGCCCATGACGGGCTCGTCCCCGAGGGCGTCACCGTGCTGCGGCCGCCGTCGATGACGGGCTCCGCGGCCGACGCCGAGCTCTGGTACAAGGCGTCCATGTACTGGGCCGTCTCGGCGAAGGCGTCGGATCCCGAAGCCGCGGTCGCGTTCGTGGACTTCCTCGTGAACTCCCCGGACGCCGGCAAGATCCTCTCGGTCGAGCGCGGCGTGCCCGGCAACATGTCGGTGCGCGAGGCGATCGTCCCGGACCTCGACGAGGCCAACAAGAAGGCCGTGGACTTCCTCGAGTCCATCGAGAGCGAGCTCGGCGACGCCCCGGAGATCACCCCGCAGGGCGGCGGCCAGTTCGAGGACATCCTCACCCGCGCCGGCGAGGACATGCTCTTCGGCAAGCTCACGCCCGAGGAGGCCGCCCAGCGTGTGCTCGACGACCTCACCTCCGCGCTTGGCTGAGTCGACCGACGCTGGGACAACCCGTGCCGCAGCGCCCTGCCGGGAGGGGAGCAGTCCTCTCCCGGCAGGGACCTCCGGCGGAACGATGAAGGGAAGGGACCGATGAGTGCAGTCGGCGAACTGACACAGATGGTGTCGAATCGCAAGAAGGGCGGTGCGAAGGAGAAGCACCCCGACAACAAGTCGGCGCTGGTGTTCATGCTGCCGTGGCTGGTGGGGCTGCTGGGCATCACGCTGATCCCGATGGTCGCGTCGTTCGTGCTCGCGTTCACCGACTACAGCCTGCTGGCCCCGCCCGAGTTCGTAGGACTCGACAACATCAAGGAGATGATCGGCGACACCCGCCTGCACAACTCGCTGGTGGTCACCTTCATCTACGTGTTCGTGGGGACCCCGCTGCAGCTGGTCATGGCGCTGCTGCTCGCGGTGGTGCTGAACCAGGGCATCAAGGGTCTGGCGTTCTACCGCTCGATCTTCTACCTGCCGTCCCTGCTGGGCGGCTCGGTGGCCATCGCGATCCTGTGGCGCCAGATGTTCGGTGCGAACGGCCTGATCAACCAGGTCGCCGGGATGTTCGGCCTCACGGATCTGCCGGGCTGGGTGTCGAACCCCGACACCGCGCTGGGCACGATCATCCTGCTGCACGTGTGGACCTTCGGTTCACCGATGATCATCTTCCTCGCGGGCCTGCGACAGATCCCCGAGATGTACTACGAGGCGGCGTCCGTCGACGGTGCCTCGAAGGTCGCGCAGTTCTTCAAGATCACGATCCCGCTGCTCACGCCGATCATCTTCTTCAACGTGGTGCTGCAGGTCATCAACGCGTTCCAGTCGTTCACGCAGGCGTTCGTGGTCTCGGGCGGCACCGGCGGGCCGTCGGACTCCACGATGTTCTACACGCTGTACCTCTACCAGAAGGGCTTCACCCAGTTCGACATGGGCTATGCCTCCGCGATGGCGTGGCTGCTGCTGATCATCGTCGCGATCTTCACCGCCATCAACTTCTTCGTCTCCAAGTTCTGGGTGTTCTACGATGACTGATCTGCAGAGCCGACCGACCTCCGCCGAGGCCCCGGGCACCGACACCGCGGCGCCGACGCCCCGCCCCCGCCGCAATCACCTCGTGCGCCGCGGCGTGCGCCACGCGATCATGATCGTCGCGTCGATCGTGATGATCTATCCGCTGCTGTGGATGGTGGTCTCCTCGTTGCGACCCAACGACGAGATCTTCCGCAACCCCGGCATCTTCCCGATCAGCCTGGACTTCTCGAACTACGTGCGCGGCTGGGAATCCCTCGCACAGCCGTTCTCGCACTACCTGATCAACTCGACGCTGCTGGTGCTGGGCTGCGTGATCGGCAACCTCATCGCCTGCTCGCTGACGGCCTACGCCTTCGCGAGGCTGAAGTTCTGGGGCCGCAACATCGCCTTCGCGATCATGCTCATGACGCTGATGCTGCCGATCCACGTGGTGATCGTGCCGCAGTACATCATGTTCAGCCAGACGGGCTGGGTGAACACGATGCTCCCGTTGATCCTGCCGAAGTTCCTGGCCACCGACGCCTTCTTCGTGTTCCTCATGGTCCAGTTCATCCGCGGCATCCCCCGGGAGCTCGACGAGGCCGCTCGCATCGACGGCTGCGGCCACTTCCGGATCTTCTTCCAGGTGATCCTGCCGCTCATGCTGCCGGCGCTCGCGACCACGACGATCTTCACCTTCATGTGGATGTGGAACGACTTCTTCGGCTCCCTCATCTACCTGACCACGCCGGACAACTTCACCGTGCCGCTCGCGCTGAAGTCGTTCCTGGACACCCAGGGGTCCTCCGACTGGGGCGCCATGTTCGCCATGTCGGTCGTCTCCCTGATCCCGCTGTTCCTCGTGTTCCTGTTCGGTCAGCGATTCCTCGTCAAGGGCTTCGCGACCACCGGCATCAAGTAGCCGCCGAGCAGCAGCCGAGGCACCACCGAGCAGCCATCGGGTGGGCCGACGGGGTTCCGACCCCGTCGGCCGCCCCGTCGGCCGCCCGGTCGCCGCACCCCGCTCCACCCGCTCGACCACCCCCAACCAGGAGAGTCATGCCCACCCGCTATGCCCTGATCGGTTCCGGACACCGCGCCCAGCTGTACCTCGACGCGATCGCCGGCCCCCATGCCGACGTCGCCGAGCTGGTGGCTCTGCTGGACGTGAATCCGGCCCGTCGCGAGTTCCACCGCGACCGCGTCCCGGCCTTCGCCGAGGTGGTCCTCGCCGGGCCCGAGCAGCTCGAGGACGTCATCCGCGAGCAGAAGGTGGACCGCGTGATCGTCACCAGCGTGGACCGCCTCCACGCTGAGCACGTGGTGCGCTCGCTCGAGGCGGGGGCCGACGTCATCGTCGAGAAGCCCCTGACCATCGACGCCCCGTCGGCCCGCGCGATCCAGGACGCCATCGATCGCACCGGACGCAGCGTGGTGGTGACCTTCAACTACCGCTACAGCCCGCGCAACACCGCGCTCAAGCAGGTCATCGCCTCCGGCGAGATCGGTGACGTGGTCTCCGTGACCTTCGAGTGGGTGCTGGACACCCAGCACGGCGCGGACTACTTCCGCCGCTGGCACCGCGACAAGACCAACAGCGGCGGCCTGTTCATCCACAAGGCCGCGCACCACTTCGACCTCGTGAACTGGTGGATCGCCGACACCCCCGCGCGGGTCTACGCCCGCGGCGGCCTGCGCTTCTACGGGCAGGACAACGCCGCCGCCCGCGGCCGGGCACCCCTGCCCGAGCGCGGCACCCATGACGGCGCGCACGATCCCTTCGAGCTGGACCTGCGCTCCGACGAACGCCTCGAGGCGCTCTACCTCCGCGCCGAGCAGCACGACGGCTACCAGCGCGATCGCTCCGTGTTCGACGCCGGGATCACCACCGAGGACAACCTCACCGCGATCGTCGACTACGTCGGCGGGCCCGTGCTCACCTACGCCCTGAGCGCCCACAGCCCGTGGGAGGGCTACCGGGTGGCGATCAACGGCACCGCCGGCCGCGCCGAGCTCGAGGTGATCGAGCGCGCGGAGGTGATCGTCGAGGAGGAGGACGGTCATGCCCACGTCGACCCCAGCGCCGTCGCGGTGACCGCGCCCGACGCCGGGGTGCGCGAGCGCGGGGAGCGCCTCGTGGTGCAGAAGCACTTCGAGCCCGCCCGTGAGGTGGCGATCCCCGAGGGCGTGGGCGGCCACGGCGGCGGCGACGCCCTGCTGCTGCGCGACGTCTTCGTGGGCCCCGCGCAGGACGAGCTGGGACGACCCTCCGATCACCGCGACGGGCTGCGCGCGATCAGCGTGGGCATCTGCGGCAACGAATCGCTCGCCACGGGTCTGCCGATCGACGTCAGGGAGTTCCTGGGCCTGGACCTCTCGCGCCGCGACACCGTGGAGGCCGCCCGATGACTACGAGTCCCGTGAGCACCACGACGCCCACCGGCCCGGCCCGGATCGCGCTGATCGGCACGCACGGCTTCGGTGCCGTGCACCTGCGCACCCTCGCCCGGCTCGAGGGAGCCGGCATCGCCCGCCTGGTGGGTGTCGTCGATGTGGCAGAGCCGCCCGAGGAGCTGCGCGCGATCCATCACCGCTCGCTCGCCGATCTGCTCTCCGCGACGCCCGCCGAGGACCGGCCCGAGATCGTCATCATCGCGACCCCGATCGACACCCATGTGCCGCTCGCGACCGAGGCGCTCGCCGCCGGGCTCGACGTCTACCTCGAGAAGCCTCCGGTGCCGGCTCTCGCAGATCACTGGAGCCTGCTCGAGGCGGCCGACGCCGCTGGGCGCTCCGTGCAGGTCGGCTTCCAAGCGCGCGGCGGGGCGGGCGTGGACGTGCTGCGCGAAGAGGTCGCGACCGGTGCTCTCGGACGGGTCGACACCGTGCGAGCGTATGGGGCCTGGCAGCGGGACCGCGCGTACTACAACCGCTCGGCCTGGGCAGGCAGGCGCCGCCTGAACGGCCGACGGGTGGCCGACGGGGTCGCCACGAACCCGCTCGCCCATTCCGTGCACGCGGCCCTGGTCATCGCCGGGATCCAGGAGGTCTCCGACATCGCGCGGGTGACGACCGAGCTGCGCCGGGCCCACGACATCGAGGCCGACGACACGACCTTCCTGCGCATCGACCCCACGGGGGAGGGCCCCTCGGTGGTCTGCGCGCTGACGACCACGGCGCCCGCGCAGAGTCCGCCGTGGGTCGAGATCGTCGGGACCGACGGCACCCACCGGCTGCAGTACACCGACGACACCTCCCGGCGCACGCGGGGCGCTGGGGGAGAGACGGAGAGAAGGGCCGACGGAAGAGCTGCGGAGCTCTCCCACCAGCGCCTCGACCTGCTGGAGAACCTCATCGACCATGTCCGCGAGCGCAGCGTCGCGCTGATCTCGCCGCTGAGCTCGACCGGGGCGTTCAGCGCCGTGCTCGAGGCGATCCAGTCCGCGCCCGACCCCGCCCCGGTCGCCGATGCGGCGGTCGACTGGCAGGGTGAGGGGGACGCCGCGCATCCCGTGGTCGAGGACATCGAGCAGACGCTGCACGCCGCGCTCGCCGAGGGGCGTCCCTTCAGCGAGCTCGGGGTGTCGTGGGCGCGGGAGGATGCCGTGCATATCTGGACGCCGCCGCACCGCTGAGTCGTCACAGCGCAGCTGCAGTCGCCCGGGAGGCAGCACCGAGGTCGCTGCTCCGACGGATCCGGGATCTTCGCACCACACCCAGAGGTGACCACGATGACCAGACCGACCATCGATGATGTCCGGACAGGGTTCACGGAGCCCGATCCGGCGGCGCGCCCCCTGATGCGCTGGTGGTGGTTCGGCCCTGACGTCGAGGAGGCCGAGATCGATCGCGAGCTGCGCGCGATGGCCGACGCCGGCCTCGGCGGAGCGGAGCTCGCCTTCGTCTACCCGCTGCGGGAGGGATCGCCGCGGTTCCTCTCCGACGGGCTGCTCGCGCAGGTGCGCCACGCCGCGGAGACCGCGCGTGATCTCGGACTGCGCCTGGACGTGACGCTCACCAGCGGCTGGTCCTACGGCGGCTCCCACATCGGGCCGGAGCACGCCTCCCGCACCCTGCACTGGGACCGACGGGACATCTCGCCCGAGCCCTTCGACGTGACGGTGACCAGTCCCTGGCCCGGGGACGAGCTCGTCGCCGCGTTCGTCGGCGAGGGATTCCCGCCGGATGACTGGACCCCGCTGCCCCTCGGCGAGGTGCTGCACGTCCCGGCCGGCCGCGGACCTCGCACGGTGCTGCTGGCCTGGTCCCGGGTGACCGGCCAGCAGGTCAAGCGGGCCTCCGCCGGCGCGGAAGGACCCGTGCTCGACCACTACTCGGCCGAGGCCGCCCGCCATCACCTCGACATGGTGGGCGGGGCGCTGCTCGAGGCGGTCCCCGCCGAGCTGCTCGGCTCCGTGTTCTGCGACAGCCTCGAGGTGTACGGGGCGGATTGGACGCCGGACCTCCCGCAGGAGTTCGCGCGTCGTCGCGGCTACGACCCGCTGCCGCTGCTGCACCGGCTCCACGTCGACGAGGACGGATCGGCCGCCTTCCGGATCGACATGGGCCGCACCCTCACCGAGCTCGTCGAGGAGAACTTCGTGGCGGTCTGCCGCGAGTGGGCCCGTGACCGGGGGATCCCCTTCCGCCTCCAGGGCTACGGCCAGCCTCCGGTGACGCTCAGCTCTCAGCTCGGAGCCGACCTCATCGAGGGCGAGGGCTGGGGCTGGACGGGGCTGCCGCAGACCCGCTGGGCCTCCTCCGCGGCGCACCTGGACGGCCGTGACCTGGTCTCCAGCGAGATCTGGACCTGGGTGCACTCGCCCTCCTTCCGCGCCACCCCGCTGGATCTCAAAGGCGAGGCGCACGAGCATCTCCTGCTGGGAATCAACCAGTTCGTGGGCCACGGCTGGCCGTACTCCCCGCCCGAGGCGCCCGGGATGGGATGGATGTTCTACGCCGCCGGGGCGCTGGACGACCGCAACCCCTGGTGGCCCGCGATGCCCGAGCTGACCCGTTACCTGACCCGCCTCTCCTGGCTCCTGCGGCAGGGGAAACCGGTGGCCGACGTGAAGATCTACCTGCCCACGAGCGATCTGTACGCCGCCCACGGCGAGGGCTTCGACCTCTGGCGAGCCTGCCGCGACCACATCGGGCCGGAGATCCCGGCCGCGATCCGGCGTGCCGGCTACGACCTCGATCTGGTCGACGACCAGGCGCTCGACATGCTCGAGGCGCGCAGCGCCTCCGTCGTGGTGCTGCCGCGGGTCACTCGGCTCCCACAGCCCGCACGCGCGTGGCTCGACGCGGTCCGGGAGGCCGGCGGCACCGTCATCGCCGTCGACTCGCCCGCCTACCCCGAGGGGATCGCGGCCGACGCGGCGAGCCTCCCCGAGGTGCTCGCGAGGAGTCTGGCCCCTGACATGGCCCTGGAGGGCGGCGGAGGGGAGATCGGCGTCGTCCATCGACGGCTGGCCGACGGGGACGTCTACTTCGTGGCCAACACCGGGCCGCAGGTGCGCACGGTCGGCCTGACCCCGCGCATCCGCCGGGCCCGCTGCGAGCAGTGGGATCCCCGGAACCCCGGGGCTGGGACCACGACGCACCAGGGCGGCGTGGCCACGGTGACGCTGCATCCCGACGAGGCGACCGTGCTCGTGGCCTCCGGGGAAGTGGTGTCCGAAGCGGTCGTCCCTGAAGCGGTCGTCTCCGAAGCGGTCGTCTCCGAGACGGTGGTGCCGGATCCGGATCGTGGCACGTCGGGTGCGGGGCGCGAGAGCGCTCGCCCGGATGCCCTCCGCCTCGACGGTCCCTGGAGGTTCACGCCCAGAGTCGGCCGGGGAGTCGGCCGGGGAGTGGGCCTGGGTGAGGGCTTGGGGGCGGGCTCGGGGGAGGAGCCCGTCGAGGTCCAACTCCCGCACCGCTGGGGGACCGAGCCGCCGCTGGTGTCCGGGACGTACGAGACCACGGTGGTCGTGGAGCCCGGCTGGTGCGACGACGCCTCCGCTCTGGTGCTCGACCTCGGTCCGAGCCGGATCCTGGAGAACTCGACTCGGCAGGCGGCGAGCTATCGCGTGCTCCTGGCACCGCCCGTGCGCGAGATCGCGGTGGTCTCGGTCGACGGCAGAGAGGCCGGGGTCATCTGGGATGCACCCCATCGGCTCGACCTCACCGACGTCCTGCGCCCCGGGGAGAACACGCTGCGGCTGGAGGTGCACGGCACCGCCGCACCGCTCGTGGCCGCCGATCCGTCTGCCGCAGGGATCGTCGCCGCGAGCCGCGATGAGTACGGCAGGCGGTTCGACCAGCAGGATCTCGACCTCGCGCTGGACCAGGTGGACCTGGGTCTGCAGGCGGTACCGGTGCTGCACCGTCTGGCGCGGGGACCACGGCACCGTCTGGCGCAGGGGACACGTCGCTGAGCACTCGGGCCGATCATCCCGCCTGAACGCACTCTCTGAACGCACTCTCTGAACGCACACTCTGAACGAGCTCTCGGGACGAACTCACTGCACAAACTCGCTGACCAGGAGCGACCTCTCCCTCCCTGCCCGGCGCCGCGCCGCCCGTCGGCCGAGCAGCGTGCGCGCGTGGTGCGGCCGTGGCGGCGGACGGGCGGGGCTCCGCGGTGAGCACAGCCGCCGCTCCGAGCCCGGGAGGGGCTGGGCGACGGAATTATGAATGCCCCCTGCAGAAATACCAGATTGTGACCGTGTCCCTCTGTGGGAGCAGTCACAATGTGGTTAGAGTTTCGCATCGAGCACCGTCGCTTGACCGAGGAGAGCAATGACCGCTGATGTATCGACGCCGGGGGCCCCGCCGGGGCTTCGTCCCCTCGCGCGCCCCAAGGCGCCGCTGGGGCATCGGATCTACCATTCGTTCGTCCTGCGGCGCCTGGTGCGCTCGGTCTTCGTGATCTGGGTGGTCGCCTCCGGCGTGTTCCTCATGGTGCGCCTGCTCCCGGGCAACCCTGTGGACGTCTATGTCAACCAGCAGATCGCCCTGTACGGCAAGAGCTACGAGCAGGCGGCCGCCGAGGCGCAGAACTACTTCCGCTTCGACCCGGCGACCCCGCTGTGGCGCCAGTACCTCGACTACCTGGGCGGCCTGCTGCAGGGCGACCTGGGCACGTCGATCAAGACCCCCGGCATCACGGTGACCGAGAAGATCGCCCAGTACCTCCCGTGGACCCTCTACAGCGTGGGCCTGGCCCTGCTGATCTCCATCACGGTGGGCCTGATCCTGGGCATGATCATGGCGTACCGCCGTGGCGGGATCATCGACCACGCCGTCTCCATCATCGGCAGCGGCTTCCACGCGATCCCCAACTACCTGCTCGCGATCCTCATCGTGGTCGTCGGCGCCGTCCAGCTCGGAGTCATCGACTACACCCGGATGCGCGGCAACGTCTCCCCGGGGGTGGATCCGGAGCTCTCCCTCCGGTTCCTCTCCGACATCGGCTATCACGCGACGCTGCCGATGATCACGTACATCCTCACCACCGTGGGGACCTGGGCGCTGATCATGAAGGCCTCGACCACCCAGGTGCTGGGGGAGGACTACGTGACCGTCGCGAAGGCGCGCGGTCTGAAGGAATCCCGCATCCAGACCAACTACGTCGGCCGCAACGCCCTCCTGCCGCTGATCGCCCAGATCGCCACCCAGGCCGGCTTCATCGTCGGCGGCGCGATCTTCGTCGAGCAGACGTTCTCGTACCGGGGCATCGGCCTGCTGCTGTTCGAGTCGATCAACACCCGCGACTATCCGACCATCCAGGGGGTGCTGCTGGTCGTGACCATCACCGTCGTGCTCGCGAACCTCGCCGCGGACCTCATCAACGCCGCGCTGGACCCGCGGATCCGGCTCGGCGAAGGAGGCGCGGCATGAGCGCCTCGGCACCGCCCGTCACCACCGAGCCGGGGATCCCGATCCCCGGCAAGGCCGCCGGGGTCAGCCCCCTGCGTCGACTGTTCAACGAGCTCACCCGCAGCACGTCCGGCTTCATCGGGCTCTGCCTGGTGGTCGCGATCCTGCTGGTCTCCCTGGTGGGACCCCTGATCCTCGGCACCCAGATCATCGGAGATCCGGCCCGCGCCTGGGAGGCCCCCAGCGGCAGCCACTGGCTGGGCCTCGAGGGCAGCGGCAAGGACACCCTCCACCTGCTCGTCACCGGCGGCACCACCGTGCTGATGGTCGGCTTCCTCGCGGCGACGATCACCACCGTGATCGCCGTGGCGATCGGCTCGCTGGCCGGCTACTTCGGCGGCCGCTTCGATGCGCTCATGCTCCAGCTGACCGACGTCGTGATGACCGTGCCGCAGATCGTGCTGCTGGCCGTGGTCGGCGCGTTCTACAAGCTCGATTCGCCCGCGCTGCTCGCCGTGATCATCGGCATCCTGAGCTGGCCGGTGCTGATGCGCTCGATCCGCGCCCAGGTGCTCTCCCTCAAGGAGCGCGAGTTCGTCGAGGCGGCGCAGCTGCTCGACGTGGGCTGGGTGCGCATCGTGTTCGGGGAGATCGTCCCCAACATGGCCAGCTACATCCTGATCAACTTCATCATCGCGGTCACCAACGCGATCTACGCGATGGTGGGCCTGTACCTGCTGGGCCTCGCCCCGCAGAAGGGCAGCAACTGGGGAATCATGATCAACGACGCGTGGACCAAGGGCGCGATGTTCAACCCCGACGCGATGCCGTACATCATCGCCCCGGTCACGATGATCGTGCTGCTCCAGCTGGGCCTGATCCTCCTGACCCGCACCCTCGAAGAGATCCTCAACCCCCGACTGAGGGACCGCTGATGACCGACTCCACGACACCCCCGACCGGCTCGCAGACCACGGCCGCTGCCGGCGCCCCCGAGCCCGTGCTCGCGGTGCGCGACCTCGAGGTCGCCTATCGCACCGGCAAGAACTCCCGCGTGCGGGCGCTGCGCGGGGTCAGCTTCGACCTGTACCCCGAGAGCTCCCTCGCCCTGGTCGGCGAATCCGGCAGCGGCAAGACGACGCTCGGCCTCGCCCTGCTGCGCCTGCTGCCCACCCTCGGTGAGATCAGCAGCGGATCCGTCCAGTTCACCGGCGAGGACGGCCGGCAGCGCGAGGTCACCACGATGAGCCAGGCGCAGCTGCGCCGGTGGCGCTGGTCCGAGGCCGCCATGGTGTTCCAGGGGGCGCAGAACGCCTTCAACCCGGTGCTCACCATCGGCCAGCAGATGGCCGACACGCTCAAGGATCACGCCCACGGGAGGATCGGCCGACGGGAGATCCTCGAGCGCTCCGCCGAGGCTCTCCGCTCCGTGCGGCTGGAGCCCCGACGCGTGCTGGGCAGCTACCCGCACGAGCTCTCCGGCGGCATGAAGCAGCGTGCGCTGATCGCCACCGGGCTGCTCCTGCACCCGCGTCTGCTGGTGCTGGACGAGCCGACCACGGCGCTGGACATCCTCACCCAGCGCACCGTGATCGACCTGCTCGCGGAGCTGCGCGAGGAGTTCAAGTTCGCGATGATCTTCATCTCGCACGACCTCGCGCTCGCCGCCGAGCTCGCCGACCGGGTGGTGACGATGTATGCCGGGAAGGTCATCGAGACCGGCGCCACGCAGGACATCTTCACCGCGCCCAAGCACCCGTACACGTCCAAGCTGATCAACGCGGTGCCGCCCGTGACCGGCGACCTGCCGGAGCTGGCGTCCATCCCCGGCTCCCCGCCGTCGCTCGCGACGCTGCCTCCCGGCTGCGCCTTCGCCCCGCGGTGCGAGCTCGCGACCGACGAGTGCCGGGCCGTCGAGCCCGAGCTGATCACGCTGACCGAGCGGCCGCAGGACATGACCCATGCCGCGGCCTGCATCCACCACGACCAGGTCCACCACGAACGGAAGGTGATCGCGCGTGCCTGAGACCACCCCCGATTCCTCGGCCCAGCATCCGGCGTCGGCCCAGCCCGCTGTCCCGCTCATCGAGCTCGACGGCGCCTCGCAGGTGTTCCACGTCAAGGGCAAGGACCTTCCCGCCGTCTCGGACGTGTCCCTGAGCGTCGGCCCGGGCGAGGTGCTGTGCCTGGTCGGCGAGTCCGGCAGCGGGAAGACCACCACAGCCCGGCTCGCCGCGGGTCTGGCCTCCCCGACTTCCGGGACGGTCCGCTACGAGGGCAAGGACCTCTCGACGATGACCCGGGCGGAGCGCCGCGAGTACCGGCGCGCCGTGCAGTACATCCACCAGGATCCCTATGCCTCGCTGAACCCGATCCGTTCCGTGCGCAGCACGCTCGCGATCCCGCTGAAGAAGCACGGCCTCGCGCGGGGCGCCGCCGCGATCGATGAGCGGGTGGACGAGCTGCTGACGACCGTGGACCTCACCCCGCCGGGCAGCTACAGCGAGAAGTTCCCGCACCAGATGTCCGGTGGGCAGCGCCAGCGCGTCGCCGTCGCCCGCGGGCTGACCCTCTCGCCGCGGCTGCTGATCGCGGACGAGTCGACCTCGATGCTCGACGTGTCGATCCGCGTGAGCCTGCTGAACATGCTCACCAAGCTCCGCAAGGAGGAGGGCGTCGGCTTCATCTACATCACCCACGACCTGGCGCTCGCGAAGTACTTCGCGTGGGAAGGCCGGACCGCGGTGATGTACCTGGGCAAGATCGTCGAGGTGGGACCCACCCAGCAGGTCATCAACAACCCGCAGCACCCGTACACCAAGGCGCTGCTCGAAGCGGTCCCCGAGCCCGATCCGGAGCTGGCCGCACAGAAGAAGTCCGGCGGTGGCCTGATCAGCGCCGAGATCCCGAGCCTGTCCGACCTGCCCAGCGGATGCACCTTCCATCCGCGCTGCCCCCTCGCCCAGGACCGCTGCCGCGAGAACGTCCCCGTGCTCGAGCCCGTTCCCGGGGCGACCGTCCAGGACGTCGCCTGCATGGTGGTGACGGACCCCCGGCCGGAGTCTCCGGTCGGGGCGGCGAGCGGAGGCTCGCCGGGGAGCGCCGCGGGTGGCTCGGGGAGCGCTCCGGGCGGCACGGGGAATGCCCCGGGGCGTGCGGCGGGCGGCGCAGCCGGCGGGGGTGGCGTCCCGTGATCGACACCGCGACCCGCGCCCTGCTGTCCCTCGGGTGCTTCGTGGGGGTCGGCTCGGCCCTCATGATCCCTCTGACCGCTCCGGGCACCGGCGAGAGGGTCGTCAGCCTCCTCGCGCTCGTGCTCGGCCTCGGCATCGTCGTGGGCTCCGTGGCCGCACGACTCCTCACAGACCGACGACGGCATCGCGACGAAGCGATGTCCGACCTCAACGACGACGTTGTCGTCACAACCAAGGAGAACTCATGAGCATGAACTGGAGTCGACGCGACCTGTTCAAGGCGGTCGGACTGACCAGCGTGGCCGGTGCGGGCATGGTCGCCTGTGCCCCCGCGGAGCCCGAGGGTGGCGGCGGCGGAGGCGAGGGCGGCGGCGCCAGCGCATTCCACGGCGCCTGGCCGTACCTGCCGCCGCCGGAGGGCCACTTCAACTTCGCCGCCCAGCCGTACGCGGGCGTCCCCACTGCGACGATCGGTGACGGCCTGTACCGCGATCTGCTGATCCCGCCGTCGGCCCTGTGGCTGTGGGCGGACAAGAAGTGGGAGTACCTGCTGGCGGAGTCGCATGAGCTCGACATCGATGCCGGCACCCTCACGCTGAAGATCAAGCCGGACCTGACCTGGAGCGACGGCTCGGCGCTGACGTCCCAGGACTATCTCACCTCCTTCTACCTCCAGTTCATCCAGCGCGCGGCCTCGTGGGAGTTCATCAAGGGCCTCGAGGCTCCCGATGACCTGACCGTCGTGGTGAGCTTCGAGAACCCGCCCGCGGTGCTCGAGCGCTACGTGCTCAAGAGCAACATCGTCTCCACCGCGCAGTACGGCGAGTTCGCCGACCGTGCGAAGGCGGTCATCGATGCCGGCGGCACGATGGACGAGGGCGACGGCGCGAAGCTCGGCACCGACTTCCAGACCTTCAAGCCCGACACCGTCGTGGTCTCCGGTCCGTACGACTTCGACTACGACACGATCACCAACACGCAGCTGACGCTGGTGCGGAACAAGACCGGCTACGGAGCGGACAAGGTCACCTTCGACAGCGTCGTGCTCTACAACGGCGAGACCACCGAGATCACCTCGCTCGTGCAGTCCGGGGACGTCGACTATGCGACGCACGGCTTCGCCCCCGCCTCGGAGAAGCCCTTCGAGTCGGCCGGCTACACGATCCTGCGCCCGCCGGTGTACTCGGGTCCCGCCCTGTACCTCAACCAGGACAAGTTCCCCGAGTTCGCCGATGTGCGCACCCGCAAGGCCTTCGCCTACATGATCGACCGGGCCACCAATGGGCAGATCTCGCTCGCGGAGTCCGGCAAGGCCGTGGTCAACATGGTCGGCTTCTCGGACAACTTCGTCGACGAGTGGCTGACCGACGAGGTCAAGGGCAAGATCGACACCTACGATCAGGATCTCGACAAGGCCACCTCGCTCCTCGAGGAGGCGGGCTGGAAGAAGGACGGCGACGCCTGGAAGACCCCCGAGGGGAAGGTCGCAGAGTACGAGATCCAGTTCCCGCAGACCTATGCCGACTGGTCGGCCTCGGGCAAGAACCTCGCCGAGCAGTTCGTGGCCTTCGGCATCTCGGTCACGGCTCGCGGTCTGGACGACAAGCAGGCCCCGATCGACATCGACAAGGGTGACTTCGAGATGGCGATGCAGGCCTGGGGCTCGTCGGCCCACCCGCACCCGCACTTCTCCTTCGTGACGGACCTGTTCGTGCACAACATCCCGATCGCGAAGAACCAGGGCGGCAAGGGCTACGGCTTCCCGCTGCAGGACGTGAAGACCTCCGCGGGCACGGTCGACCTCGAGAAGATCGTCGCCGAGTCCGGCGAGGGTCTGGACATCGAGGAGCAGAAGAAGAACGTCTCCGTGGCGGCGCTGGCGTTCAACGAGCTCCTGCCGATCATCCCGATCTTCGAGCGCTACGGGAACAACCCCGCGCTCGAGGGCGTGCGGGTGCAGGGCTTCCCGAAGGAGGGCGACCCGATCCTGGAGAACGCCCCCTATGCGGACAACTTCGTGGTGCTGAAGATGTTCCGCGGCGAGATCACCCCCGTCGAGAGCTGACCAAGGCCGGCCCGGGCTGGCCGGGGCTGGCCGGGGCTGGCCGGGGCTGGCCGGGGCTGGCCGGGGCTGACCTGGGCTGACCTGGGCTGACCTGGGCTGACCGAGGCTGACCGAGGCTGACCGAGGCTGGCCTGGGCTGGCCAGGGTTCGCCGGGGGTGGCCCAGGCCACCGTCAGCGGCGGTTACTTCGCAGTTATGAGCGGCTCACTTCCAAATGTGGAAGTGAGCCGCTCATAACTGTCTGGTAAGGCTTGGGCTTGGGCTTGGGCTTGGGCTTGGGCTTGGGCTTGGGCTTGGGCAGGGCAGGGCGTGCTAGGCCAGGCCAGGCCGGGCAAGACCAGGCCAGGGCAGGGCGTGCCAGGTAAGACCAGGGCAGGGCAGGCCGGGGCGGGGGTCAGGGCAGGGTCGTGGTCCTGGGGGCAGTCGTGGGTGGGTCAGCCCTCGGGCTGCATGCCGGTGAGGATCTCGAGCATCTCGTCGGCCACGTCGGAGGCGGAGCGCTTCTCGAACAGGGCCTCCTCGGCGAGACGGGTGTACTCGTCACCGAAGCCGACGCCGCTGGCCGGGGTCACCACGGGAGGCTTCACGACCTCCTTCTGCATCATCTGCGCGAAGTCCAGCGAGACCAGCTCGTTCTCGCTGAGCAGCGGTCGCACGGCCTCCTGGATCTCGGGGAAGGCGGGAATGCCGCGCTCGATCTTCAGCACCTCGGCGGCGCCCTTGTCGGTGAGCAGGAAGTTCGTGAGGTCCGCGGCGGCGCCCGCGTCGGCGGCCTTGGCCCCGATCGACCAGTACATCGACGCCTTGTTCACCATGTTCGCTTCGCCGCTGGTGCGTGCGGGCATGCGCAGCAGCTGCAGGGGATCGCCGGAGGAGTCCTGGAAGGTGAGGATCTGCGAGCTCGGGACCTGCTGGAACGCGCACTTGCCGGTCGCGAACAGGCTCTGCTCGAGGCTGGCCGAGGAGTTCTCGATCTGAGCCCCCGCCTCGAGGGCGGCGCCCGAGGTGCTGAGAGCGAGGCTGTACTCCAGCAGCGACACGATCGTGTCCTTGGAGACGAGCTCCTCGTCCTCCCGCGGGAAGAGCTGCTCGTTGTCCGTCTGCCGCGCCCAGGCGGCCAGGTCCCCGGAGCCGAGGCCGAATCCACTGGTCCCGAACTCGCCCTCCCCGGAGGACTTCCCCCACTCGGAGAGCTCCTGGCACAGGGCCTGGAAGTCCTCCCAGGTCCAGGTGGTGTCGTCGGGCAGGTCGATCCCGGCGGCCTCGAGCACGGTGGGGTTCATGCCGGTGGCGTAGAGGTTGAAGCCGTTCGGGGCACCCACGAGAGTGCCGTCGGAGAGCCGGCCGGTCTCCAGGATCGCCTCGTCCATCGCCGAGAGGTCCAGGGAGTCCGAGACCGACTCGAGGTCGAGCAGCGAGCCCTTGGAGCCGTACGAATCGATATAGGCCTCGTCCATCTGGATCACGTCGGGGCTCGCGCCGCCCGCGGTCTGGGTGGCGAGCTTGTCCCAGTAGCCCGACCACTCGCTGTACTCCGGCTTGATCGTGAGGTCCGCGTGGTCGGCGGTGTACATGTCCAGCACCTTCTGGGTGAGGCCCGCGCGCAGGTCGCCGCCCCACCAGTACACCCGCAGCCCGTCGTCGGAGGAGGCCGCGTTGGGTCCGCAGGAGGCGAGCGCGGGAGCCGCGCCGGCGGCGGCCAGGAGGGTGAGGGCGTGGCGACGAGAGAACATGCGTGCTCCTGCAGGGAGAGAGACGGTGGCGGAGGGGCCGACGGGATGACGAGCCGACGGGGTGGGGGCCGACGACATGGCGAGCCGACGAGGTCGAGCATCGCTGCTCACGTGGGAAGAGGTGTCGGGTCGGCGCCGAGGAGAACAGTCTCCCCGGCACCGACCCGAGTGGTCAAGCGCTTACCAGTGCGTGATCATGACCGCATCGTGTCCCGTCAGGCCAGGGTGACCCGCTCCCCGGTGCCGGTGACCTCCTGCTGCGTGCCGTCGGGCAGGACCACCAGGGCGCCGACGCCTGCGGGGATCGTCGCCGCGAGCGCGAAGCCGCCGTCGGCCGGGACGGACCACTCCACCTCGATGCGACCGACCGCCGAGTCGAACGCGCCCTTCGCCCAGTCGATGCCCGGGCCGGGTGTGGGCTGGATGAGGATCCGGCGGTAGCCCGGCTCGGCGGCGCGGATGCCGAGCACGACCTGGTAGATCCAGTCCGCCACCGCGCCCAGGGCGTAGTGGTTGAAGCTCGTCATCTCGCCGGGGTTGATGGAGCCGTCGGGCAGCATCGAGTCCCAGCGCTCCCAGATGGTCGTCGCGCCCATCGAGACGGGGTAGAGCCAGGACGGGTTCGAATCCTCGAGCAGCAGCCTGTAGGCATCCTCGATGTGACCGGTCTCGGAGAGCGCCCAGGTGATGAACGGGGTGCCGGCGAAGCCGGTGGAGACCTGATAGCCGGCCTCGCGCACGAGCTCGGCGAGGCGCTCGGCGGACTTCGGTCGCGTGGCGTCGTCGAGCAGGTCGAAGGCGATCGCGAGCGCGTAGACGGTGCCGCAATCCGACACGATCCGCCCGTCGGCCTGCACATACGCCTGCGTGAAGGCCGCGAGCGTGCGGTCGGCGAGATCCTGCCAGCGCTGTGCGTCGGCCTCCTCGCCGATCAGGCCCGCGGTCTCGGCGGCGAAGCGGGCCGAACGGACCAGGCAGGCGGTCGCGACCACGCCCTTGTCGGCCTTCGCGGCGGCCGCATCCTCCGGCGGGGCGTCGGGATCCAGCCAGTCACCGAACTGGAAGCCGGTGTCCCACAGGCCGCTGGGGGAGAGCGCGCGCTCGACGGACTCGAGGTGGAGCACCATCCCCGGGTACTCGGCGCGCAGGCGCTCGAGGTCGCCGTAGGCGTTCCACAGGGCCTCGGCGACCCACACCGCGGCGTCGCCCCAGATGGCCGTCGGGGTCTCGGTGGGACGATCGGCGATCGGGTCGCTGCCCTGGGAGCGGAGCTTGAGGCTGTCGGGGACCACGAACGGGACGAAGTGCAGAGGCGGCAGGTTCGCCTCGGCCTGCACGTCGATCAGCCAGTTGTGGAGGAAGTCGGAGACGTCGAACTGGTAGGTCGCGGTCGCGGCGAAGGCGGCGATGTCGCCGGTCCAGCCCAGGCGCTCGTCGCGCTGCGGGCAGTCGGTCGGGACCGCGAGGAAGTTGCCGCGCTGGCTCCAGATCGAGTTGCTGATCAGCTGGTTCACCCCGTCGTGCGAGGACTCGAACCAGCCGGTGCGCGGGATGTCGGAGTGGACGACGACCGCCTCGACGTCCTCGGCCGTGAGCTCGCCCGGCCAGCCGGTGACCTCCGCATAGCGGAAGCCGTGGAAGGTGAAGGTGGGCTCGAAGACGTCGCCGGCCGGATCCCCGGACAGCACCAGACGGTCGGTGGCCTTCGCCGAGCGCAGCGGGCGGGTGCCCAGCTCCTCGTGCTCGAGCACCTCGGCGTGGCGCAGGGTGATCTCGGTGCCCTCGGGTCCGGTGACGGTGAACCGCAGCCAGCCCACGAGGTTCTGCCCGAAGTCCAGCAGCGTCTTCCCCGACGGGGACGTCCAGATCTTCTCCGGCCGGCGGCTCTCGTGGCGGGTGATCAGCGGCGAGGCCTGCTCGATGAGCGTGTCGCGGTCGAGCTCCGCGGCGCGCACCGGGCGGGGATCGCCGGCAGGGAGCCGACGGTCCTCGTGCTGGCCGTCGTAGATGGTGGCGAAGGTGATCGGGGAGTCGGTCGCGGTCCAGCTCTCATCGGTGAGGACCTGCTGGGTGGAGCCGTCGGCGTAGGTGATGACCAGGGCGGCGAGGAAGGCGTTCTCGTCCCCGTAGTTGGATGCGGCGTCGCCGAAGCCGAAGTCGCCGTTCCACCAGCCGCGGCCCAGGAGGACGGACAGCTCGACCTGGCCGTCACCGGCGCGGACCTGCTCGGTGACGTCGAAGCGCTGCACCTGGAGCCGGGACTCGTAGACGGTCCACCCCGGGTTGAGCACCGTGTCGGTGGCGGGGGAGCTGTTGAGGGTGGCCTCGTAGATGCCGTGCGCGGTGGCGAGGAGCTCGGCGCTCGTGATGGTCGAGGCGGGCTGCGTGAGCTCCGCCCGGGTGGACAGGATCGGGGCGCGGCCGTCAGTCGGGTCGGCGGTGATCGGGAGCGCGTCGGCGAGGAGCGTCAGCGGGGCGGGGGCGGGGGCGGAAGTGCTGGTGCTGGTCATGAAGGGGTTCACCTCTCGGTCGGGGCGTACGGAGTGCTGGGGGAGAGCGTCGGGAGCGCGGCGGCGCGCGAGGCGCCGGAGGGGTGGGCGGCGGATGGATGGTCTGCGGATGGACGTGCGGGGGAGAGGGAGGAGGCGTCGCGCGCTTCCTCCGCGAAGGCGTCGAATCGTGAGTGTCGGAACCCGGCCCAGCCGCAGACGAGGCCGACGGCCACGATGATTGCGATCAGCAGGTAGGCGAGCACCGGCGTGGTCATCAGGGCCGGGGTGATCAGGGCGACACCGGCGGCGATGACCCGGGCGATGCCGATCACCGAGCCCTGGATCGACGAGCGCAGCAGGGTCGGGAACGACTCCTGGGACCAGATCTTCATGATCGCCTCGAAGGCGAAGGCGCCCCCGATCGCGTTGAAGAAGCTCAGGGCGATCCATGGGATCAGCGTGAAGCCGAAGACGACCGGGACAAGATAGGACCCGGCCAGGAGCACGGCGCCGATGGCGTAGAACGTCATCCGCAGCGGGGTGTCGACGATCCTCATGAACACCATCGCGCCGAGCATGCCCACGCCGAGCATCACGATGCCCAGCAGTGACTGCTGCTGCACGGAGATCCCCACGACGTTCACGCCGATATAGGTGCCGAACTGACCGCCGGTGTTGGCGCCGATGTTGGTGAAGGTGTAGAAGCCGATCAGTGCGAGGAAGGGCACCAGGAAGACCTTCTTCCCGAGCACGTCCCGGATCCCGGTGTTCGCGGCGCGGATCGTCGCCGCCCCCGAGGAGCGCTCGCGATCGGCGTCGGCCCACGTCGTCGATTCCGGGACGCTCAGGCGGGCGACGAGGACGACCAACGCGACGATGCCGACGTGGGCGAACATGACCTGCCCGCCTAGCTGGCCCATACCGCCGGCGATGATGCCGAAGATGTTGGCGCCGATGATCCCGCCGAACCAGAGGATCTGCGAGAAACCGACCAGCCGGCCGCGGTTGTGGTCCGATGCCGCCTCGGAGATCGAGGCGAGGGAGACGGGCAGGTCGGCGCCGGATCCGAGGCCGACGAGCACCATGCCCGCCATGAGCATGGCGAACCCGGGAGCCAGCACGAGCAGGATCGACCCCGCGACGATCATCATCATCGTGGACAGGAACACCCGACGCCGACCGTAGCGATCTCCGAGGCGGCCACCGGTGAGGGCCCCGACGGCGATGCTCAGGGTCAGCGAGGCGGACAGGATGCCGATCTGTCCCGCGGTGATCCCGATGGAGTGCTGGTAGAGCACCAGGGCTGTGCCGGAGCTGACGATGGCCGCGGCGTCGATGTAGGAGGCCATCCCGCAGATCAGCGCCACCCACCACGGATTGGGTGCAGTGGATTCGGGTCGGTCTGGTCGCACGCTGTTCTCCTTCGAACCTGGGCGGCGTGATGTCACGAGGTCACGCTCTGACCTGCACTGATCCATCACAATGTTGAAACGACTCAACACAACGTCCGGTGAGGTTAGCAAGGTCCGGGTGAGCCCCACAACCCTTTGCGGTCAGTGAGTCCGGGAAAGGGTTTACACGTTTCAACCGCTGTGCCTACACTCCAGCCACTCGGGGTCCTCGGATCCGTCGATCGAAGGAGATCGCCCATGCCCACTCGTCGCACCGCCCTCGCCCTCCCTGCAGCCCTGGTGTCCCTCAGCTCGCTCTCCGCCTGCGGACCCAACGCGACCGGGGGTGGGGGAGGCGGCGAATCAGGGTCGGGGTCCCTGCGCTTCGCCTGGTGGGGGAATCCTCGCCGTGACGAGCTGACGAAGGCGGCGATCTCGGCGTACCAGAAGGTCGCGCCTGATCTCACCATCTCCGCGGAGCCGGGTGACTGGGGCGGCTACTGGGACAAGCTCGCCACCCAGATCGCGGGCGGGGACGCGCCCGACGTCATCCAGATGGACGAGGGGTATCTCGCCGAGTACTCCAGCCGGGACATCCTCCTGGATCTCGGGACCACCGACCTGGACACGTCCGCCGTCGACGAGGCGGCCCTCGATGCCGGTCGGGTGGACGACGGGCTGTTCGCGGTCAACGCCGGCATCAATGCCCCGGTGCTGCTGGCGAACCCGGACGTGTTCGCGGCCGCAGGGGTCGAGATGCCCGATGACACCACCTGGACCTGGGACGACCTCGTCGACATCGCCACCCGGATCACCGACGCCACCGAGGACGGCACGTACGGAGTCCAGCAGTTCGGAGCGGCCGGGGGCCCACCGCTGTCCGTGTACCTGCGCCAGCTCGGTGCGGACCGGTTCGGTCCCGACGGCCTCGGGTACACGGCCGAGCAGCTCCAGCAGTGGATGGACTTCGTGCTCGAGCTGCAGGACAGCGGCGCCGCCCCGCCCGCCGCGGTGGCCGTGGAGGAGGCGGGCCAGTCCGTCGACCAGTCCCTGTTCGCCGTCGGGAAGTGCGGCCTGCAGTCGCAGTGGTCCAACCAGGTGGTGACTCTCGATGCGTCACTCGACGGCAAGGTCGTGATCCTGAGGATGCCGTCGATGACCGGCAGGGCCGCCGACGCGCAGCTCTGGTACAAGGCGTCGATGTACTTCTCGATCGCCGCGACCTCCACGAAGCAGGAGGATGGGGTGGCCTTCATCGACTGGCTCGTGAACGACCCCGACGCCGGGAAGATCCTGCTCGCCGAGCGAGGGGTGCCCGCCAATCTCGACGTCCGCGAGACGATCGTCCCCGACCTCACCGACTCCGACCTCAAGGCGGTGGACTTCATCGAGGCCATCGCGGGCGAGCTGGGTGACCCGCCGCCCATCACCCCGCCGGGCGGCGGCGCCGCGGACGATGTCCTGGCCCGGCATGTGGAGGACGTCCTGTTCGGTCGTGCCGACCCCGCCGGAGCCAGCGCGGCAGCGGTCGACGAGGCGGCCGGTGCTCTCGGGTGATCCCGCCGCGATAAAGTCGCAGGATCATGGACCCGTGGCTCGCCGCCACGGATCGACGCCGACCAGCCGAGGAGCGTGGGGGAGTGGCCGGAGCCCATCTGGTGAGCATGAAGGACGTCGCGCGGCACGCGAACGTCTCGGTGGGCACCGTCTCCAACGTCCTGAACCGCCCGGACATCGTCTCCACGGATCGCCGGGAGCGGGTCGAGGCGGCGATCGCCGAGCTCGGGTACGTGCGCAACGACGCCGCCCGGCAGCTCAAGCTCGGCCAGTCCCGCACCGTCGGCGCCATCGTGCTGGACTCCGGGAACCCCTTCTACGGCCAGCTCGTCGGCGGCATCGAGGCGGCCGCCGAGGACTCGTCCCTCGCGGTCATCGCCGGCAGCACCGGCAACCGGGAGCAGCGCGAGCGGCTGTACCTCTCGCTGTTCGAGGAGCAGCGGGTGCGCGGCATCCTGCTCGCCTCGACCGGCGGCGCCCAGGAGCTGGTTGACGGGATCCGGCGTCGGGGCACCCCCGTCGTGCTCGTGGAGAGCGGACGCGAGAGCGTCGGCGGATCCTCCGTGGGGGTCGACGACATCGCCGGCGGCGAGATCGCCGTGCGCCATCTCGCCGAGCTGGGCCGGCGCCGTATCGGCGTGGTCGCGGCCCGGCAGGACCTCCGGCAGGTCGCGGATCGGTTGACGGGCGCGCGCCGCGCCGCGCAGGCAGCCGGTATAGCGCTCGAGGTGCTCGAGGCGGAGGACCTCACTGTGCTCGCCGGGCGCGCCGCCGGGATGCAGGTCGCGGAGCGGACGGCGACGGAGCGACCGGATGCCGTCTTCTGCGTCAACGACCTGCTCGCCGTCGGCGTCCTGCAGGCCTTCGCCTTCCGCCACCAGGTCGCCGTGCCCGAGGAGATCGCCCTGGTGGGCTACGACGACATCGCCTTCGCGAGCTCCACCGTGGTGCCGCTGACCTCCGTGGCCCAGCCGGCGGACCTCATGGGCCGCACCGCCCTCGCCCTGCTCGAGGAGGAGATCGCCGCGCCGGACGCCGCGCCCCGGCACGTGAGCTTCACGCCGACGCTGGTGGAGCGGGAGTCGACGACGGGCTGACGCCCGCTCTCCCGTCAGGAGACGGTGAGAGCGGAGCGACCTGTCCCCGATGCACTGGTCGCACGAGTACCACGTGCTCCCATGCCAGCACGTGGTGCGAAGACGGAATGTCGGTGCGTGTTCGTAGACTGCCCGAATGGACGACGAGGTCGAGGAGACGAGGTCGAGGATGTGTCGTCGTGGGAGCTCGACGATGAAGAGTGGCTCGGCGACCAGGAGAAGTTCTGGCTCTCCGAGCCGACAGGGTCGATGCGGGACACGGGTCCGCGCTGGCTCTTCAAGCCGTCGCGCCGTGTCACCTTGGAGGGGCGCGGCGATGCTCCCCCGCGGGAGTTCACATGGTTCGATGCGCAATCGGAGCTCATCGTCTGCAAGCACGCGCAATTGGTGGGCGTCCCGTCGGCCTCGATCAGATTGGCCCAGTGGAACGATGAGTACGGGTGCATCTCCCGCGATGTTCGTCGTGAGAACGAGGACTTGCACAGTGGGGACACATACCTCTCGGGTCTTCGGTTACCTGGATACGTCCCCAATGCCCAGCGGTCGCGGAACCGCACTGGACACCATCTAGAAGCCATCGAGCTGGTTCTCGCCGAGGTGCCGGGGCCAGTCCGGGATTCCTCGCTCGACGCGCTCGCAGTGTTCGCCGGTTATCTGACACTTGACGCATGGATCGGGAACTCGGACCGTCATGGATCGGGAACTCGGACCGTCATGCTGAGAACTGGGCGCTCACAGTTGACGGGAGCACATCCCGTCTAGCTGCGAGCTTCGATCACGGCAGCTCACTCGCGGCCGGGGTGGAGGACCGTATCCTGGCTACGATGGACGTGCGCGCCTACGCGGGCAGAGGCATGGCCCGGAAGTTCGACCAAGGGCATGACGAGAGTCTTGTCGACCTCGCCCATCGCGCGCTCGATCGTTGGGGCGGCTCGTGGCTGGAGGCGCTTCGCGGCGTTGAAGACGTGGACGTACAGGGGATCGTCGAGCGTGTCCCTGGTCTGTCGGACCTGCGGCGTACATTCATCACCCGATTGCTCGAGGAGAACAGAAGGAGGTTGCTGGAGAGATGACGACAATAGCGCCAGATCTGGCACGAGCTCCGATGTCGGCTCTTGACGGCACCCATTCCTTCTTGGTCACGAGGCAGGGACGCGATGGGACGCGAGGGTACGAACGTCTCGGAGTCTTGACTCGACTCGATGACGCCTGGGCGTTCCGATACTTCCAGCATGTCTCTGATGACCCGTCGGCCGGTTTGCTCCCCGGGCTTCCGGACGCGGGAAGGGTCGCTGTGTCGGAGTTCCTGTTCCCGGTCTTCGCCGAGCGGGTCCTCTCGCCTCGACGTCCGGATAGGACTCGCATTCTCGAGAGCATGGGGCTTCCGATCGAAGCTGGTGCCTTCGAGATCCTCTCGCGCAACGGCGGGCGTCGAAGCGCGGACACCATCGAGCTCATCCAGCTCCCTGTAGCGATGGAAGATGGAGCGTCTCGACTGCAGTTCCTGGTGCACGGGATGCGGCACCGCAGCCCAGCTGAGCAAGCGGCGATCGACACGCTGACCACCGGAGACGAACTCCTGCTTCAGGCTGATGAGGGCAATCCGCACGACCTGATGGCTCAACTGGTGACGACCGGGTCGCACACCCCGATCGGCTGGGTCCCGGCACCACTTACGTCCCTGGTCGCAGGGGCGGAAGGGATCAGCGCGTCGGTGGCTCACGTGAACGGGAGCGATTCGACACCGCACCTTCGGTTGCTGGTGGAGCTGCGAGGCCGACTGCTTGAAGCTGCAGAATTCTCCGACCCTCGTTGGCAGCTCGTCAGCTGAGTCGGGTCGGCCGATCCGTCGGCTCGTAGATCTCCAGCCGCACGCTCGCGCGGACCAGGTCCCGTAAGGACCCGGAACGCGTCGAGAGGGCGCCCAGCGACCGCGCCTGCAGAGCCACGTTCCCCAGAGCTGTGGCCTCGACGGGCCCGGCCACGACCTCGAGGCCGAGCGCATTCGCGGTGAGCTGGTTGAGCAGGGCGTTCTGGCTGCCGCCACCGACGACATGCAGGCGCTCGGGCAGGGGGAGACGCGCGAGACGGCAGGCGGCGTGCAGCTCGTCGCGGTAGGTCTCGGCGAGGGACTCCAGGATGCAGCGCACGAGCTGGGCCGGGGTGCGGGGGCGCTCGTCGTCCCCCTCGAGCGGACGGGCGGCGAGCGTCACCCGGTCCGCCATCCGGCCGGGCGCGAGGAAGGCGGGGTCCGTCGGATCGATCCGGAACCGGTTCGCGGGCATGACAGCTGCAGCGGCCAGCAGGTCGCCGAGGTCGACGCGCGCCCCGTCCTCCTCCCACTGCCGGATCGACTCGCTGACCAGCCACATCCCGGCGACGTTCTTGAGGAATCGGAACGTACCGTCGATGCCACCTTCGTGGGTGAAGCCCGCCTCGAGGGCGGCCGACGAGGGGGCCGCCGCCTGCAGCTCGAGCCCGATGAGCGACCAGGTCCCCGAGGAGATGTAGGCGACGGGGAAGGCGTCCGCCGCGGCCGGCACCGCGAGCACAGCCGAGGCGGTGTCGTGGGAGCCGACGGCCACCACCGGCACCTCGCCGATGCCGAGATCCTGCGCCAGCTGCGGACGCACGGTGCCCAGACGTTCGCCGGGCTCGATCAGCGGCGCCAGGAGGTTCCGGTCCACCCCCGCGGCGGTCAGGATCTCCTCGCACCAGTCATGCTCGGTCACCGAGAGCATGCCGGTGCTGGAGGCGTTGGTGACCTCGGTGCGGCGCTGCCCGGTGAGCAGGTAGCCGAGCAGGTCAGGGACCATCAGCAGCGTCGACCCGGCCGGGAGGTCGGGTGTGCGGTCATCGGCCACCAGCTGGTAGAGCGTGTTGAATGGCTGCTGGGCGATGCCGGTGAGCGCGTACTGCCGCTCGCGGGAGAGCTGCTCGGCGAAGGAGTCGGCGATGCCGTCGGTGCGCTGGTCCCGGTAGGCGATCACCTCGCCCAGGATCTCGCCGCTGCCGAGCTCGCGGGAGCCGCCCGGGCCGGACGCATCGGGTCCCACGACGCCGTAGTCCACGGCCCAGGAGTCGATGCCGATCGAGGACAGGCCGGTGAGGCCGCGCTCCACCGCGCCCGCATGCGCGGCCCGCAGCCCCTGCTGCACCTCGGCCCAGAGAGCATCGATGTCCCAGCTCAGGTGACCATCGACCTCGCGGAGGCGGTTCTCGAAGCGGTGCGCCGCGACCAGCTCGATGCGGCTGTGCCCGTCCGCGCCCTGCGGGTTCGAGTCCTGCGGGTTCGCGCCCTGCAGGGTCGTGTCCTGCTCGATCACGCCGAGCATCACGCGGCCCGACGTCGCGCCCAGGTCGACCGCCGCGACAGCACGCGGGGCGCTCATCGCAGGAAGGCGGCCGCGACGCCGGCGTCGACCGGGACGTGCAGGCCGGTGGTGTGCGAGAGGTCCCCGGCGGTCAGGGCGAACACCGCGTTGGCGACGTTCTCGGGCAGCACCTCGCGCTTCAGCAGCGTGCGCTGGGCGTAGAACTCCCCGAGGTCCTCCTCCTGCACGCCGTAGACCTTCGCCCGCGAGGCGCCCCAGCCGCCGGCGAAGATGCCGGAGCCGCGCACCACCCCGTCGGGGTTGATGCCGTTGACCCGGATCTGGTGCCCGCCGAGCTCCGCCGCGAGCAGCCGCACCTGATGCGCCTGATCGGCCTTGGTGGCGGAGTAGGCGATGTTGTTGGGGCCGGCGAACACGGAGTTCTTCGAGGAGATGTAGATGATGTCCCCGCCCATGGCCTGGGCGATCATCACCCGCGCGGTCTCCCTCGAGACCAGGAAGCTGCCGCGCGCCATGACGTCGTGCTGCAGGTCCCAGTCCTTCGCCGTGGTCTCCAGCAGCGGTTTGGACAGCGAGAGCCCGGCATTGTTGACGATGAGGTCGAGCCCGCCGAAGGCGAGCACCGCATCCGCCACGGCCTGCACCACGGCCTGCTCGTCGGAGACGTCGGCCCGCAGAGCCACGGCCTTGTCCGGCCCGCCGAGCTCCTCGGCGACCGCCTGCGCGTTCTCGACGTTCAGATCGGCGATGACCACGCAGGCACCCTCGGCGACCAGGCGGGTCGCGGTGGCCTTGCCGATGCCGGAGCCGCCGCCGGTCACGAGCGCCACCCGGGTCGCGAGCGGCTTGGGCGCCGGCTTGCGCTGCAGCTTCGCCTCCTCCAGGGCCCAGTACTCGATGCGGAACTTCTCGGACTCCTCGATGGGGGAGTAGGTCGAGACCGACTCCGCCCCGCGCATCACGGCGATCGCGTTGACGTAGAACTCGCCGGCCACGCGCGCGGTCTGCGCGTCGGCCCCGAAGCTGAACATGCCCACGCCCGGGACCAGCACGATCGCCGGATCCGCGCCGCGCATCGCGGGGGAGTCCGCGTCGGCGTGGCGCTCGTAGTAGGCGGAGTAGTCCGCCCGGTAGGCCTCGTGCAGCTCCGTCAGCCGCTCGATCGACTCCTCGACGGAAGCGCCCGACGGAAGGTCCAGCACCAGTGGCTTCACCTTGGTGCGCAGGAAGTGGTCCGGGCACGACGTGCCGAGCTCGGCGAGCGGCGCGAGCTTCTCGCCCGCGAGGAACTCGTGGACCGCGTCGGTGTCCGTCCAGTGCCCGATCATCGGGGCATCGGTCGAGGCGAGTCCGCGGATCACCGGGAACAGGGCCGACGCCTTCGCCCGGCGCTCCGCCTCGGGCAGGGCCTCGCGGCTCGCATCGTGCGCCCCGAAGGGCTCGGCCGCTCCGGTGCGCTCGAGGAACGCGGTCGCCTCGGCGATGATCCGCAGGGAGTTCTCCTGCGCCTCGTCGGACGTCGCGCCCCAGGCGGTGATGCCGTGCCCGCCGAGGATGCAGCCGATCGCGCTGGGGTTAGCCTCCTTGATCGCGGCGATGTCCAGGCCCAGCTGGAAGCCGGGTCGGCGCCAAGGTACCCACACCACGGCGTCGCCGAAGCACTCGCGGGTCAGGCGCTCCCCGTCGGCCGCGGTCGCGAGCGCGATCCCGGCGTCGGGGTGGAGGTGGTCCACGTGCGCGGCGTCCACCAGGGCGTGCATGGCGGTGTCGATGCTCGGGGCGGCGCCGCCCTTGCCGTGCAGGCAGTGGTCGAAGGCGGCGACCATCTCGTCCTCGCGCTCCACTCCCGGATACACATCACGCAGCGCGCGCACGCGATCCAGCCGCAGCACCGCGAGGCCTGTCTCCGTGAGGGTGCCCAGGTCGCCGCCGGATCCCTTGACCCACAGCAGCTCGGTCTCCTCGCCGGTGACCGGGTCGATGGCGGTGCCCTTCGCGGACGTGTTGCCGCCGGCGTAGTTGGTGTTCGCGGGGTCGGCGCCGAGCGCGTTCGAGCGCGCCAGGAGTGCGGCGACCGTCGGATCGATCGCCGCCGGGTCAGTGCTGGTGTTGGTGTTCGTGCGGGTCATGCTCAGGCTCCCCATCCCATCTGGTTCCCGCCCACGCGCTCCGCGGCGACCTTCTCCTCGTAGCCGCTCGCCCGGAACGCGCCGAACGGATCGGCCGGCAGCCCGCGCTCCTCGCGGAAGGCGGCCAGCGCCGGGCGCACGTCGGTCCAGAAGGCATCCATGAGGATCTCGCTCGCGAGCAGCACGTCATTGCTGGTCTGCGCGGCGGCCAGGGCCTCGCGGTCCACGAGCAGAGCCTTCGCGAGGGTCTCCTGCACGTTGAGCACGGAGCGGATCTGACCCTGGATCTTCGATTCCAGGTTGTGGCACTGATCGAGCATGAAGTTCACGCCGGAGGCCGGGCGGTGCGCATCCTGCTGCACGATCTCGAAGAGGATGCGGAACAGCTGGAACGGGTCCGCGGCGCCCACGATGAGGTCGTCGTCCGCGTAGTTGCGGGAGTTGAAGTCGAAGGCGCCCAGGCGGTTCTGGCGCAGCAGCTGGGCGACGATGAACTCGATGTTGGTGCCGGGGGCGTGATGGCCGGTGTCGAGCACCACCTGCGCCTTCTCGCCGAGGGCCAGGCAGTGCAGCAGGCTCGTGCCCCAGTCCGGAACATCGGTGTGATAGAACGCCGGCTCGAAGAACTTGTACTCCAGCACCAGGCGCTCGTCCTCGCCGAGGCCCAGGTAGATCTCCTGGAGGGACTCCGCGAGGCGGTCCTGACGGGCGCGGATCGAGTCCTGGCCGGCGTAGTTCGTGCCGTCGGCCAGCCAGATCTTCATTTCCTTCGAGCCGGTGGCGCGCATGACGTCGATGCACTCGAGGTGGTGGTCGATCGCCCGACGCCGCACGGACTTGTCGCCGTGGGTGAGGGAGCCGAACTTGTACTCGTCGTCCTGGAAGGTGTTGGAGTTGATCATGCCCAGGGTCATGCCCTGCTCGGCGGCGTACTCGCGCAGCACGCCGAAGTCCTCGACCTTGTCCCAGGGGTAGTGCAGGGACACGCGCGGCGCGGAGCCGGTGAAGGCGTGGGTCTGTGCGGCGTCGGCGATCTTCTCGAAGGGGTCGCGCGGGGTGCCGGGCGTGCCGAACACCTTGAACCGGGTTCCGGAGTTGCCGTAGCCCCAGCTGGGGACCTCGATCGAGAACTCCTCGAGGTCACGGGCGACGTCGGCGGGAAGGGTGGTGGGGGTGGTCATGAGGGGTGCTCCTTCGGCGGCGGTGCCTGGTGGTTGGCGGTGCCCGGCGGACGGACCCGTGCGGAGTGCGGACGGGCATCGGTCGCGGGCCGCGCTGCGAACGCAGTGTTGAAACGACTCAATAGAAGCGTAGCATGCGCCGCGGAGGAGGAGCTGGTGCGGCCCGAGAAGCTGGTCGACGATGTCGCGGCGCACCAGCACGTCTGGGGAGAGATGTGGGAAGCGCTTGCCGCCGCAGGGTGGAGGAACTACTCTTTGTTCCTGCAGGCTGAGGACGGCATGGTCGTCGGCTATTTCGAGGCCGACGACGTCGACGCCGCGCAGGACGCGATGTCGCATGCTGCGGTGAGCCCGCGCTGGGAGGCGGCGATGGCGGAGTACTTCGCCCCCGGCGGCGGCGACAAGCAGGTGTTGCCGCAGTACTTCCATCTCCCCTGAACGTGCCCACTCCCGAGGCGACCCCCACCCCGAGCGGAAGAACCCGATGAGCGCGACGACACCACAGGTCATCAACGTCAACGGTGCCTGGTGCTGGTTCCAGGACGAGCGCGCCCTCGTCGATCCCGAGGCCGGGGTGCTCGTCGTCGGTTCGATCGCCTCCGGCGGCGGGACCGACGGTGCGCAGCGCACGGGCGATCTCGACCTCACTGTCGTCGATCTCGCCAGCGGCACCGCGAAGGTCCTGACCCTCCATCCCGGGTTCGAGGCCGACGATCATGACGTCCCCGCGCTGTGGCGTCGGCCGGACGGGCGCTGGCTCGCGGTCTACGCCCGACACAAGACCGACGACCTCACCCACTGGCGGATCAGCGAGCCCGGCGACCCGACCCGCTGGGGCGAGGAGCACAGCTACGACTGGTCCGAGCACACGGGCGGCCGCGGCGTCACCTACTCCAACCTCCACGAGATCGGCGGGCGGCTGTACTGCTTCGCCCGCGCCGTGAACGACGATCCCTGCGCGCTGGTCTCGGACGACCACGGCGACACCTGGACCTACGCGGGCCGGCTGTTCGGCCGCCCCAAGATCGGGTACGTCAACGGCTACTCCCGCTACGCCGACGGGGCCGACGGACTGCACGTGCTGGTCACCGACCACCACCCGCGCGACTACGACAACTCGATCTATCACGGCAGGATCTCCGCCGGTCGCCTGCACGACAGCGCCGGCCGGGCCCTGGCGTCCGAGCTGTTCTCCGAACCCGCCCCGGACCAGGCCGAGCTGACCACGGTCCTCGCTGCGGGCACCGTGCTCGACAGCGGGGTGGGGCTCGACGGCGGGACGGGGCTCGACGGCGAGGCGGGGCTCGGCGGTGCGCAGCTCAGCCACGCCTGGACCACAGACATCCGCGAGGCCGGCGGTCAGCTCGTCGCCGTGATGACGGCCCGCGCCGACCACGCCGCAGAGCCCGACGGCTCCGACCTCGGGACGAACGTGCCCGTCCCCGACCTGCGGCTGGTCTACGGGCGGCTCGGGTCCGACGGGGAGTGGACGCTCTCGCCGCTCGCGCAGGCCGGGCCCGGCCTGCTGCCCCACGAGCAGGACTACTCCGGCCTCGCCGCGATCGACCCGTACGACGTCGACACCGTGCACATCTCCACCCCCGTGGACCCGCGGGACGGCACCCGCCATGCCCACCATGAGATCTACCGTGGACACACTGCCGACGAGGGACGACGCTGGGAATGGACCGCGATCACCGAGGATTCCGCGGTCGACAACCTCCGTCCGATCGTCGCCCCGGGAGACCCGACCACCACCCACCTGCTCTGGTTCCGCGGCGAGATGCGCTCCTCGCAGGACTACGACTGCGAGATCGTGCTGCTCAGCAGCCCTCGCTGACCCGCTCCTCCCCACCTCCAGACAGGACCGCCCGATGACCGAGCAGACCGCCCCGGACCTCACCCCCGCCCCGCGCGACCCCGCGGCCGAGGCGAGCGCCGAGCCCACCGCCCCGCTCGAGATGGAACGCCGGCTGAGCCTCCTCGCCGGTGCCGGCACCTGGGAAGATGTCGCCCCCGAGGCTCATCGCGCCTGGGATGCGCCCTATGGTCCGCCCGAGGAATGGGAGCTGGTGATCGAGAACCACGAGATCCCCGGCCCCCACGGCCCCGTCCCCGTGCGCGTCTACACCCCGCAGACAGCGCCCGACGGGCCCCGCCCCTGCCTGGTGTGGCTGCACGGCGGCGGCTTCATGCACGGCGACCTCGACATGCCCGAGGGCGACCACGTGGCCCGGGGCGTCGCCGGCCGCGCCGACGCCGTCGTCGTCTCCGTCGACTACCGGCTGTGCGACGAGATCGACGGCTCCCCGGGCCGCACGTTCCCGGGCGGGCCCGAGCACGTCACGGCCCCGATCCCGTTGGACGATGTGTGCGCCGCCGTGGCCTGGACCCGGGACAGCGCGCAGGCCCTCGGCATCGACCCCGCACGGGTCGCGATCGGTGGGGCGAGCGCCGGCGGCAACCTCGCCGCGGCCGCCTCCCTGCGCCTGGCCGATGAGGGGACGCCGCTCGCCGCCTCGCTGCTGATGTACCTCGTCGCGCACCCGCTGCGCCCCGAGCCCGACGCCGAGGAGGCGGAGGCGCTCGCCGGGACCCCGCCGATGCTGCGCTTCTCCCTCGAGACGATGCGCGCCATGTCGGGCAACTACATCGGCCGCCCGCTCGAGGAGGCGACGCCCTACGACTTCCCGGGGCTGGCCGCGCCGGAGCAGCTGGCAGGGCTGCCCCGCACCTATATCGAGACCGACGAGTACGACGACCTGCGGGTCAGCGGCCGCCGCTATGCGGAGCAGCTGCGGGAGGCCGGGGTCGACGTGGACTACACGGTTCGCCGCGGCGTGTGCCACGGCCACCTCAACCGCGTGGGTCTGGCCGAGGCGCAGCAGTCGATGGACCGGATGGGGCAGCTCGTCCGCGATCTGTGAGCAGCCCCGGCTGGGTATGACCAGCATTGTCGCCGGCGCAGCGTGCACCGGCCCGGATCGAGGAGGATCCATGCAGCACGGAATCATCACCCCTGATCGGGACGCGGAGGCCGCGCTCGCCGCCGGGGCCGACTATCTCGAGCCGACCGTCGTCGGGAACCTTCTGGTGCAGCGTGAGGACGGCACCTGGCATGCGGATCCGGCGCTGCGGCGGCGCGAGCCCGCGCCCTCGTTCGCGGTGCTCTGCCCGGCCGACCACCGACTGTCCGACCCGGCGTTCCCGCTCGAGCAGACCCACGCCTACCTGCGGGTCGCCTTCGCGGCGATCGCGGAGGTCGCGGCACCCGGCGCCTTCGTGGTGCTCGGCAGCGGCGCCGCCCGACGGATCCCGGAGGGTGTGTCCCGCGACGACGCGCGCCGTCAGTTCGCGCGATCGGTGGCGATCGCCCGGGAGATCGCCGCGGTCCACGACCTCGAGGTGATCCTCGAGCCACTGCATCGCGGCGAGACCGACCAGATCAACTCCCTGGTCGAGGCGGTCGAGTTCCTCGACGAGTTCGGGATGGGGGAGGTCCGCGTCGTGGCGGACCTGTTCCACATCATGCTCGAGCACGAGTCCTTCGACGTGGTCCGCGAGCTGGCCGGGCGGGTGGCCCATGCCCACATCGCCGATTCCGGCCGCATCCCGCCCGGCCAGGGCGACTGGCCCCTCGCGGAGTTCCTGCGGGCGCTGCGCGACGGCGGCTACCGAGGCCGCGTCTCGATCGAGTGCACCTGGGCCGACCTCGCCGCCGAGGCCGGCCCGGCGCTCGCGGCCCTCCGTGCTGCAGACCCCGCCACGGTGGCCGCGACCGCCTGACCCGGGCAGGGCACGGCTGGGCTGGGCACGGCTGACCCGGGCTGCGACCGCCTGCCCCGTTCTGCGAC